>NZ_VTSR01000001.1:280000-580000 GCF_008329715.1 Gimesia chilikensis
TTCACCGTAGTCTGACACACCTATCTCCAGCAAGGTTCAGAGCTTCCCTGCTGTTTTCTTTTTTTCCCGGAATCATCCAACGCCTTCTGGTCTGGGGGCGTAATGTTAGCAGAAGCGTTTAACAGAGAACTTTAACTGCAGAAGCCATCAGAATAGAAAGCTCTGACCATGTGCTGCTCGCTGTTTAAAATCAGTTTATCGCTGCTGCTGGCAGCCAGCCTGATGTTTCCTGGCAGCTGGTGCTGTCAGGCTCTGGAACAGCATCATCTGCAGGCCGCTGCCCCCCCTGCACCGGAACACCTGACCCATACCGATCAGGACCAAAAGCCGACAAGTACCACGGGCAGCCACCCACACTGTGATGAAACGCTCTTTGCATCTACGGGTAAATCCCGCCTGTCCGTCAATTCTGCTCCGTTCGTGGGTAGCGAGACCATCGCTGCCGGCACGCACTCTGCCCAGGAATTGATTCTGGCCGGCCTGGATGCCCCCGTTTCCGCTCAACCTCTGCACCTGATGCATTGTGTCTGGCTCTGCTGATCATGGGAGTTCGCTTTCCAGCGACCCACGATTATCTCAACCAACACATATTAGACCATCAACTCAGAGGAGATCCGTCATGTTGACCAAGATCTTTACCGCTACCGTATTGTCTGTCGGCGTAAGTATGTCTGCTACCGCGAGTACGCAGACCAGCAATCATCACAAACAGAACTGCAATCCGTATCTGAAATCCTGTCAGGCTGGCACGAATTCTTTCCAGACGCAGGCCCTGCCTGACTGCTGCAAAACCAGTCTGGCCTGTGGTGAGCAGGCCCTGCAACTCCGAACAGCTCAGAATACATGGGTGGAAAGCCTGAACGCGACCCGATTACCGGGAAACGGATTTCTCATCGAGCGACCACTGGCCAACGCCCCACCCTGCTGAAGCATTCTACCTCCTGAAAGATAGATCGTCTCTATCTTTGCACCGAAATCCCCTGCAGTTTTAAGCTTCCTGCAGGGGATTTTTTTTATGCCCTGCGGTTTGAGATTCCCCCACTGCTGCGCTACGATAGAACCGACATTTCCCCATGACGCTCCTCCTGAAAGAAGGTCAGCCATGAAACGTTGGTCCGTTTGTCGTGTTCTGCTTCTCTTAATTATTCTCTCTGGCAGCAGCCCCCCCTTCTTACAAGCAGAACCGATCCCGCGGGAATTACAACGCTGGCTTACCCCTCAAAACTGGCAGCGCGATACCGACGGACCGATCCTGGAGCTGGGACGCCCGGGCACTTACGACGATACACACATTTTTGCCCCCTGCGTGAGCCTGGAACAGGGAACCTATTCCCTCTGGTACTGTGGTTCGAGAGGTGCCGTGCAGGATCGCATGTTTGTTCTGGGACGAGCGGACAGCAATGATGGCATTCATTTCAACAAGAACCGACAGAATCCGGTCTTTTCCTTTGGCGATGGCGAGCACTCCGTATTAACGCCTACCCTGCTCCGTTCAGCCAACGGTCAGACGCTGCGTGAAAACGGGCGACTGCGGATGTGGTTCTCCGCGACAGACTTCCATGACGAAACCGCCCTGCACCAGTTATACGAAGCGGACAGTCTGAACGGGTCGGAATGGAGCGAGGCGGGATCTGATAATCTCAAACACGTTTACGCGCCGACCATTCTCAAAACCGGACGCACGTACCAGATGTGGTTTACCGATGTGTCGCAGGATCCCTGGTGCATCCGGCATGCATCCAGCCTGGATGGAAGTAAGTGGCGGGTCTCTCCTGATCCGGTACTGGCGCTCGACCAGAACTGGGAATCGGGGCGACTGTTTTATCCGACGGTTCTCAAGCTGGGCGATGCTTACCTGATGTGGTACGGCAGTTACTGGACGGAGCGGGAGAATACGACCGCACTGGGATTCGCGGTGAGCATCGACGGACTCAACTGGTATAAGCATCCGCAAAACCCGGTGCTGCGTCCGGATCCTGAGCGTCCCTGGGAATCGCATTACGTCACCAGCCAGTCGGTGATGCAGCTGCCCGATGGCCGCTTTCGCATCTGGTATGCCAGCCGCAAACAGCCCCCGTTTCTGAATAAATATTTCGCCATCAACACCGCACACTGGGAAGGGCCCGCGCAAGCAGAAACGGAACCGCCGGGCCGTCCAGCGAAGGTCGCGTTCCCCGAATGGCAAGCGGAAAGCCGCGCCCAGCTCAAAGCGATGCTGGGGATTCCGGAACAGAAAGTCGCGCTGGAAAGCGAAAAGCGGGGTGAGCTGGAACGGGATGGCCTGGTCATCGAAAAATGGGTCTTCACCAGCGAGCCGGGGTCAAAAATTCCCGCGGTCGTGTATCGCCCCAAACAAATCAAAGCACCTGCGCCGGCGATCGTTTTGACGTACGGCCATGGGGGGAGCAAGAGCCAGTGGCAGTACAATTACGCGGCACAAGCCTATGCGAAAGCGGGGCTCGTCTGCCTGGCCATGGATCCGATTGGTGAAGAAGAGCGGCACATACAGGGACGACTGGGCACGCGGGCCCACGATCCGAAGTCTGTGCATGAGCGGGCCTGGAATGCCGGTCGTCCGATCATGGGTAAGCTGGTCTTCGACACAATGCGGGGGATCGATTTCCTGCAGGAACGGAAAGACGTGGATTCGAGTCGGATTGGCGTCGCGGGGAATTCTCTGGGCGGTGCCGTCGCGAGCTGGATGGCGGCACTGGAGCCGCGAATCAAAATGGCCATCGTCTCCGGCTGGGCTTATGACAATGTTACGCTGCGGAGCAAATATTGCACGAAAGTTCCTAATCAGCAGATGCGCGAGCGATTTACCTGGCCTGAGTTTCTGTCACTGGCTGCCCCGAATTGTGCCGTACTGGTGATGAATGGTGACGCTGACTGGATCATCGACTCCGACAATGACGGGACCGCCTGGCGTGGCACGCGGGCTGTCGTCGAACAGGCCGGGCAAGTCTATGCCGACCAGGGAGCTGAGGGAAAGGTGAAGGCTTGGTTCGAAACGGGGGGCGGCCATCGTCCCTATATGGCGCATCCGGATGCCCTGCTCTGGATTCAGCAGCAACTGGGAACACCTGCGCTGACGGCAGAGCAGATCAAAAACATGCCAACCGTCAATTCCGGACGCTGGTGTGATGCGGAGCAGATCAAACTGGAGCGACTGTACGGCACCGACCTGCATCAGCGGGGTGCCACGCTGGCGGATTTTGGACTGTCGCTCATCGATCGCAGCCAGCTGGCGTGCCTCAAACCGGAGGAACGAGGCACACCTGAGTTTACGCTGGAAGGCTGGCTGTCACAGATTGAACGCAACGAATAGCTGTAATGACGGCTATTCGGCCTGGGCAAGTTTCTGCTTAGCCATCTCGTGGAACTCTTTCCAGGTGATGACTTCGATGCCCAGATCTTTGACCTCTTTGATGACCGCCGGGTCGGTAAACACGCGGCGGTCGCCATCGCGGCGGGAGGAACTGTGAGTGATGTTCTGCAGTTCCTGGTTGTTAAATCCACAGTGAATGATGATCTGCGTGACTCCCGGCTTGAGTTCACGAATCTTTTCGAGGTAAGCCTGCTTCCGCTTTTCGTAGTCGGGTTCTCCATAAAACTGAACCAGTTCATCGAGCACAGGGAGCCCGTTCTTTTCCAGGACTTCCTTGAGCTGTTTGCCCTTCTCTGCGATCACGCCGTACTTTTTCGGATCGAGATTGTTCACAAACAGGACCGGCAACTGATATTCGATGCCCAGATTGACGTACATCTCCAAGAGGTCGGGCCGACTGACGACTGCCCCCATGTGGGTATCCAGATGTGAGAGGGGGACGCCGAATTTGCGGGCCCGTTCGATCTGTGCCCGCAGCTCCTTCTCGGCATCTTTAACGTTCACATGCTGCATCACCTGTCCGACGTTGTCCCAGAGATAATTCTCTTCATCGAGCAGACTCGGTACCTGATCCCGCGAGGCGACCGGTCCCCAGCGGTAGTTTTTCCACTCGGAATTCAGCGTCAGATGGATGCCGAAATCCTGTTCGGGGTTCTGTTTCGCGTAGGCAGCAAACTCTTTAAACCAGGGACAGGGCACCATAATACTGGCCGAGGAGACGATGCCTTTCTGCATGCCCTCAATAGTGGCGAGGTTCACCGAGTGCGACATGCCGGCGTCGTCGGCGTGAATGATTACGTAGCGTTTCTCGGAGGACTTCTTGTTTTCCGCCTGAACCAGGGGGAGAAAACTACAACTCAGAACCAGGGACCACAGCACAGTCATTTTCCGTTTCATGAATCACCATACCAGTTTAGAAGAAATGAATTGAGAGATTTGCTGTCGCGATTTGAATGGAATCGCTTGAAAATGCAGTCTATTCAGTTCAAGCTATAGAAGCAAACTGTTTGTTATGACTTCTCCAGTTTACTCATCCTGCAAGGAACCACAGATGAATTGTACTTCCGCGAAACGACTTGCAGCTACAGTGCTTGCACTCAGCTGTCTGTATCTGATGAATCTCAACGAGGCGCAGGCCAAAATCAAACTGCCTGCCATTATTGGCGACCATATGGTCCTGCAGCAGGGTCAGAAGAACCCGCTCTGGGGCTGGGACGAACCCGGCACGAAAGTGACCGTCACCGTTGATGGCCAGTCTCACACCGCTACCGCCGATGACAAAGGGAAATGGCAGGTGAACCTGGAACCGCTGAAAGTCGGTGGTCCTTACGAAATCACTATCAAGGGAAGCGACAGCGTTACCCTGAAAGACGTACTCGCCGGCGAAGTCTGGATCTGCTCCGGTCAGTCAAACATGGCCTGGACAGTCGCTAATGCCAACGATGGTGATCTGGAAATCATGACCGCCAACTATCCCAAAATCCGATTGATATCGGTTCCGCAGGTGGGAACACAGGAAGCCCAGGATGACTTTAACGGCAAATGGGAAGCCTGCTCGCCCGCAACGGTTCCGAACTTCTCTGCCGTCGGTTACTTCTTTGGTCGCCAGCTGTACCAGACTCTGAATGTTCCCATCGGGCTGATTGACAATGCCTGGGGTGGTTCTTCAGCCGAAGCCTGGGTCAACCGGAAGCGTCTCGAAGACGAACCTGCTTTCAAAGCCATGCTGGAAAAATGGAAAAAAACGGAAGAGACCTACAATCACGAGCAGGCTGTCGCCGCTTACAACAAACGGCTCGATCAGTGGAAAGCCGCTGTGAAGAACGCCAAAGCTGCCGGCAAGAATCCTCCTAACCGTCCCCGTGCTCCGCGGAACCCACTGACCGGCAACCATCGTCCGGCCAACATTTACAACGGCGTATTGCATCCGACCATCGGTTATGGCATCAAGGGTGTGATCTGGTACCAGGGAGAATCAAATGCGAACCGGGCTTACCAGTATCGTAAACTGTTCCCGTTCATGATTCAGAACTGGCGTGATGAGTGGAAGCAGGGCGATTTCCCCTTCTACTGGGTTCAGCTGGCTGACTTCCGTGCCGAAAAACCGGAACCGGCTGACAGTGACTGGGCCGAACTGCGTGAAGCCCAGACCATGACCATGAGCAAGCTGCCGAACACGGGTGAAGCTGTAATTCTGAACCTGGGTGAAGCATCCGACATTCATCCCAAGAACAAACAGGATGTGGCCAAACGCCTGGCCCGCTGGGCGCTGGCCAAAGATTACGGCGTTGATATCGTCCACCAGAGTCCGCAGTACAAATCGATGGAAGTCAAAGGCAACAAAGCCATCCTGACCTTCGATCATGTGGGCGGCGGACTGGATACATTCGACGTCACCACTCCCATCGGCTTCACCATCGCCGGTGAAGACAAGACGTTTGTCAAAGCCAACGCCAAAATCGTGGGCAAAGACAAAATCGAAGTCTGGAGCGATGCGGTCGCCAAACCTGCTTCTGTCCGTTATGCCTGGGCCGATAACCCGGTCTGCAACGTGCAGAACAAGGAAGGCCTGCCGCTGACCCCCTTCCGCACCGACGACTGGCAGGGTGTGACAGCCGGTAACGAGTAATTCACTCAACTCTGTTTGAGAGAAGAAACGCCTCGGGATAATCTCCCGGGGCGTTTTTTTTTGTATAATCATGCATCAATCCGGGGTTGTTTAAAACAATCGGGAACTCGAAAATCTTGAAAGTTCCCAGATCTCAGAAACGGTTCCAGTCATGCCCGAAGAACGAACAGATCCATACGTGGCCGTCGTGGTCAGAATTCCAGAAGACTACTTCTCAGATGAGGATGAGATCTGCCTGGAGGCAGCGACGTACGTTTGCACGTTGCTGGAAGAACACCTGATCCAGGACGGACATACTGTACCGGAATGGTATCAAGGGGGATGTTCTGAGGATTGGGGCGTTTACTTCGAAACCATACTGTCTGATGAAAAAATCGAATACGGCATCATGTTCTTTCCG
Source organism: Gimesia chilikensis (assembly GCF_008329715.1). Taxonomy (GTDB): domain Bacteria; phylum Planctomycetota; class Planctomycetia; order Planctomycetales; family Planctomycetaceae; genus Gimesia; species Gimesia chilikensis. Next base: position 286,418 of record NZ_VTSR01000001.1, read on the forward strand.
GAAGAAAAGGGAGCCGAACAGCGTTCGATCATGGTCCGCTACCTGCCCTGGCAGGGATTCTGGAAAAGTCTGTTCTTCAAACAACCTGACCTTGCGGCCGCGCATCCGCTGCATGAGTCAATGGAACGATTCGGGAAGCAGTTTGAGTCGTACCGAATGCTGACGCAATCACAGCTTGACCAGGAATACTAGAGAGCGTTGCTTAATTCGAATCGTCCCTATTTCCAACGCCTAATCCAGGCGAACGCCCTGTGGCTTATTCACCTTTACTGCTGTCAATGATTCAAGACATGATCAACAATTTATTCTTACCGAGGTGATAACAACGTTCTCTGAATTTCGCTCGGAATGATAAGTTAACGTTGCCAAACTCACCGAGTCCCCTGCCCGCTGCTTCTTTCTCTGCGCGTGATCTGCGCGACGTTCACTGCTGACTGATATTCAGCTCGCCCGAACTGTGCCGATGGGTATGATTCCCGGTTTGTATCGCCAGGTAGAATTGAGCTTGATTTTGTGACGGTGGTACGCATGCGTTTCTGCTGAGGCGCCGAAGCGAGTCAGCTTTGGTTTCACTGATGATGATATTGGGGATTGTCTGGATCGGCACGGGGAGGTCAAGAGAAAATGCAAGCTGAAATCGAGTTGAGTCACTCTGAATATGCAGTGAGTTGCCTGCGAAATGCTCTGAAAGTGCTCCGAAATGATTTGAAATCTTACGAGACAATGCGAAGTGGTGCCGCGTGTTCCGGTGAAAACAGTCGGAAATCGACCAGGATTCAGGTGCTGCTGCGTCACTTGTTCGTGAAATTCCAGTGCACGCATCACCCGCCTCGCGCGCGAAGCACAATTGCACAAGGATACGATTCGGAAAAAGCGGATCAAGGTCAAACTGTTCAGCGAAATCGCCCGAAAGAGTACGCGATGATCAGGTGGAAATGGGAAGTGGTGAACTGGAGGGGATGCCTGCCTCGTCGGTTTCCGACTCGAAGAGCGGAGTACGAATTCCGTGTGAAGAATTCGAGTCAGATCGCTTTCACCGGGGCCAGGGTATGCAAAAACAGCAATCAATTACCGCCAGGCGGGCAGACACATGGGTCTGCCCCTACAACGGAGGGTTGAAACTTGTCACAACCACTTTTTCTTTTTGAAATAGATCAGCAAGACGATAGGGATGGTCACGAAGAAGACCCACAACGTGGGGTAGGCCCATTTCCATTTCAGCTCGGGCATGTATTCAAAGTTCATGCCGTAGATGCCGGCGATGAAGGTCAGCGGGATGAAAATCGAGGCGAAGACCGTCAGGAGTTTCATCACTTCGTTCATTTTGTTACTGATACTCGAGACGTAAATATCCAGCAGTCCGGCCAGCATGTCGCGGTAGGAATCGACCGATTCGTTGATGCGGAGCACGTGATCGTAGACGTCGCGGAAATAGATGTCGACCTTCTCGCTGAACAGGACATGGTCCGAGCGGAGAATGGCGGCGACCAGTTCGCGCTGCGGCGAGGTTGCCCGGCGGATGTCGATCAGTTCCCGCTTGAGATGCTGGATGGACGTCAGTGTGCAGGAATCAGGGTCGTCGAGCAGTTCCTCTTCGATGGCATCAATGCGTTCGTCCATGGTATCGAGCAGGACGAAATTCTGGTCGACGATGGAATCGATGATAGCGTAGGTGAGATAGTCGGTCCCCAGGGACCGGATTTTCCCGGTCTGGTTGCGGATACGCTGAATCAGGGGAAGAAAGAGTTCGTCTTTCTGTTCCTTGAAAGTGAAGACGAAGTCATTCAGGACCAGGATGCTGATCTGTTCGTAGTTGACTTCGAACTTATCGGGGGCAACGGACTCGTTAGCGACGGACTCATCTGCAACGGTCAGCCCTTTGAGGACGATGTAGAGATAGTCGTCGTATTCCTCGAACTTGGGACGTTGGTGCGTGTTGAGGATGTCTTCCAGAACCAGCGGATGAATGTCGAAGTGCCTGCCGATGAGTTCGGTGACTTCTACATTCTTAAGACCTTCCAGGAGGACCCAGGTGATCGATTTTTTGTCCCGGAACTTAAGCAGATCCTCGACGGTTTCGACCACCGGTTCTTCCAGATCGCCGGGGGAATAGTCGACGACCGAGATCCGGGTGTCTTCTTCATCAAAGTCTCCCACATGGACCAGCGATCCCGGGGGCATCCCCGCTTTTTTGGAGATTCCACTATAAGATTCCAGCATAACACGTTCCCGTTGTACGCGGACTTTCTGTTCGGATTCCATAACCATTTGAAATACACTTTATTTCTCGGGGACAGGATTGATTTCATTCCCCTGGATTTTAAAGGATTTCGACTTTGATCGCGAGATTAAACCCTGATTTGCAACGCACTCTAGACTTCAAAGGAGTTGCCATCTTCCTGATATACGACCCGATAAAGTTCCGTGCGGCGGTCGTGCCAGTTCTGAACACTGCCCGATTCGCGGTGACGTCTGAGCTGTTCGAAGTCGAGATCGTGGATAATCACAGTTTCGACATTGGGATTACATTCCGCGGCGACGGCGTCGCGGGCGAACTCGACATCCGCGGGGGTAAAGATCCCGGACTGAGCGTAATGGATGTCTGCATTCTCCACGAAAGGCAGGTTGCCCGTGCAACCGGAAATGGCGACATACAGATGATTTTCCACGCAGCGTGCCTGGGCACAGTGTCTGACGCGGAGATAGCCGTGGCGGGTATCGGTGTTAAAGGGAACGAAGACGATCTGTGCCCCCTTCTGCGCCGCGATGCGGGTCAGTTCCGGGAACTCGATGTCGTAGCAGATCTGAATGGCGATCCTGCCACAGTCGGTGTCGAAGACTTCGACGCGGTCGCCGGGGCTTACACCCCACCATTTGCGTTCGCTGGGGGTGATGTGAATTTTGTACTGCTTGCCGATCGAACCATCTCTGCCGAACAGATAGGAGGTGTTATACAGCGTGCCATGCTCGACCACGAACTGCGAACCGCCGATGACGTTGACGTTGTATTTGACCGCCATCTCGGTGAAGAAATCGAGATACTGGGGTGTGAATTCCGCCAGCCGACGGGCTGCCTGCCCGGGGCGCGTCGGTTCCACACAGGAGAGGAGCTGCGTAGTAAACAGTTCCGGAAAGAGGATGAAGTCGCATTTATAATCGGAGGCCGTATCGAGAAAGAACTCGCACTGCTGGGCGAACTCATCGAAGCCTTTGACAGAACGCATCTGGTACTGGACGACGCAGATACGGATCTGTTCCACCGTGCTGTGAAACTTGCGTTTGGCACCGGGGACATAGTCGAGGTTGGTCCAATCGAGGTAGGTCGCGTAGCCGCAGGATTCGGTATCGGAGGGCAGGTAATTGGGAATCAGCCCTTCTACAGAGAAGCCGTTAGCCAGCTGTGCGGTGAGCACCTGATCGTAAATCGCTTTATCGACCACCTTGTCGATGTATTCGCGAGCCGAGAGGGTTTTGGCATAGTGGTGATAGCCGGGAATGCGACCAGCGATAATGATGCGGGACAGGTTTTTATTCCGGCAGAGTTCTTTGCGGGCATCGTAGAGGCGTCGGGAAAGCTTCATGCCCCGGAATTCGGGATGGACCATGATCTCGATCCCGTAGAGTGTATCCCCCTTGGGATTGTGATTGCGAATGAAACCGTCGTCGGCGACGGCTTTCCAGTTGTGCCATTCCAGCGCGGGATCGAAATCGAGAATCAGGCTCGACGAAGAAGCGGCCAGCCGCCCGTCGATCTCGACACAGAGCTGGCCCTCCGGGAAGGTTTTGAGCTGGCTCTCGATGTGTTCACGTCCCCAGGTCTGCATGCCGGGAAAACACTGTTTTTCCATTTCCACCAGTTCGTCGAAGTCGTCCATCGTCAACTGGCGAACTTCGATTTTCCACTCAAACTGCTTCAGATCCAGGGGTTCCATGATGCATCCTTTTAAAATGTTACGCTTTTACGGCTCTATTATCTTCTCTGAACGCGATTTTGAACAGAGGCGTTTTTGTAGATTGCGGGTACAAGGCGTGAGAATTGAAATTGAAGGTGAAAGTCTGCTACCCATCGCTGAGATTCTGTGCGGACGTCTGTGGATCAAACAGGGTTCTGATTTCCGCGTCCCGCAGGAGGATCAGCGTCCAGATCCCGAGGATGGTTCCCAGGGGAACGGAGACACAGACCAGGGCGGCCCCGACGACACACCCGGTGAGGTGTCGCGTCTGCAGAATCCAGACGCCGGTCAACAGGCAGATGACGGGATAGGCCCAGAGGCAGATCTCCACGAGCGTAACCGCGGTCTGCATGATCGAGCGAAACCGGGCGGAGACCTGTTCCGTCGCCTGTTTCTGTGCGGGTTGTTCAATGATCTGCTGCATCCCCTCATTGATTGCGGAGATCATCGGGTAGACAGCCAGCAGCAGAGTCAGATGCAGGACGCCCCAGAGGATCAGCAGCTTACCGGCCCGCTTGAGCCGCGTTTGTTTCTGTTCGTTCAAAAGAACCTCAAGAGTTTGATTTGCAGACAGATTCACAACCGGAGAATTATGGTCGGCAGAGTAGTTCTGTCAATGTTCGCGCGGACACAGAAGCAGAAATATTTCAATCGAGGAAGTCCGCCTCCCGCAGCGCTGCCCGTTCCTGGAACAGCTGTTTTGTGTTCCGGTTACAGAGTACGAACAATGCCCAGCCGCTGAGGATGGTCCCCAGGGGAAATGCAATCAGCGTCACAATCGCCCCGACAATACAGGATCGATGACTGAACCGTTTCAAGATAAAAGTACCGGTCAGGAGACTGATCACGGTGAAACCGAACGAGAATATCAGCATGCCCAGCAGAAAGCTCTGCCGCATCGCACGCTGCTCTTTGAAGCCGTCATACGGTTTTCCGTCGGGCGTGCGGAGATCTGTATTCGCGAGGGGGTCAGCGTTAATCTGCTCTCCAATCCGGCTCAGAAACACCAGGTTGAAGATCGACAGAATCCCCAGGATCAGAAAGAGGGTGCCAATCAGGTTGAGCTGGCTGGCTTTGGTCATGGGCATCAGAGGGATTCCTCAATCATTCAGTCCAGAAAGTCGGCGTCGCCCAGATCGGTCCGCTCAGCAAACAGGGGGCGTGTGTGCTTATCATACAGGGTCAGTAAGGACCAGATTCCCAACGCCGTCCCCAGCGGAAAGGAAATACAGATCAGAGCCGACCCGACGACGCAGAGTGTGAAGTGTCTTTTGCGGCGGATGTTGATACCGGTTGCCAGTAGAAAACCACCGACGGCAAGAGATAAGACGCCGACCAGAACATACAGGACAATAAATGCAGACTGCATCTCCTTGAACATTTTACGTGGATCGGGGCCCTCATGAGGCCGCGGAAAATCCATATTCATGACTGATTGCATCATCATAAAATGGACCGGAATAAACAGTACCATGAGCAGACTGAAGCCGGCCAGTACCATAAACAGGATACTGATGACATTGAGCTGCTTCTCAATCTTTTCGGTTTCGAGGGACCTCTGCATGGCGGCAATACTCCGGCAATCGGATGAACGTGGGGACCCTTTGATCTTAGTGGACCATTTCCCAGAGAGCAAATCCCAGTGTGAACATTGGATTGAGAAAGTGGATCCAATCGGGGTTTGGCTGTTGAGGCCGCTGGGCTTCGACCGGGCCCCGTTCTCCTGTCTCCGGGTAGCGGGCTTCGACAGGCCATTCGAACGGTTCTTTCGTCAGATCATTCAGTATTTTATAGCCAGTGAGGTCTGGTTCATCCCATTCCCCGGGTTCAAAATTAACTTCCGAAAAAATATAAACGCTCGACTGATTTCCGCCGGGATGAATCAATTGGATGGCTTTCAGTCGCCAGGGCGCCTTTGCCAGGTAAAGCTTAAATTCCTGATATATCGCAGCCTGCTTGGGGCGTTTGGGTTTCCCCGCGATCCAGATATGACTTTTGTTTTCGCGAATGACCTGGAACATGCTGCCCTGAATCATACTTTCAAGGCGTTTCTTATTTGGCATTCCGGGAACAAACAAAAGGGGGCTGTCGACGGACTTAAAAAAGTCGCCAAAATCGAAAGAAACAATGATCATAGACCCTTGAGGAACAGGAAAAATATCGACTGTTTTTTCAGACTCATCGATCTTCAACAACCGGTCCGTGAGCCAGTACCAGGCCTCAGGTTCAGTATCCTGATATTCGTAAGCTTTCCCCCGCCTTCCCTGTTTGAGAGATTCTTCCCTGGGTCTTCGGGCAAGAGCGTTCCATTTCACGAAACCACGATGCGGTCCCAGATAGCTGAATTCGCCTGCTGCATGTTTCTGGACTTCAAATACATCGTCATACCAGATACGAAGAAATTTAGCCTCGACCCTGGTGCAGTTTCGATGGGCCTCGCTCCACTCCCGCAGGCCCCGGAGGGCCCGGGTTTCGTCGGCGGCTGGCAGCAGGGGTTTGACGGCTTCCAGGGGGAGCGAGTCGGCCTGCAAGAACCTGGTCAGACTGGACAGGAGCAGCAACAACAGCAGACAGCGGTAGATCATGATTGTCCTCCCTGGAATGATCGTGGACCGGGGCCTCCGGTTTTCCAACCCCGCCGGACCGATGGCTTCCTGCTGGCGGAGTCGTTGAGAGACGAACGATACCGGATCTCTCCGAACCGGTCAAAGAGAATCTCCGAGCTGCTTCACCAGCAAACAAGTGGTCGGGGCGTGTGCCCTGCCTGGCGATCCTGGAGGCTTCCCGGACGTAAGCAATTGTCCGAATTTGAATTAGGTATCACCGGCGGTCACCGGGTAAGACATTCCCCAAAAATTTCCAGAAATTTCCAATTTTTTTCCGTTGCTTTTTAAACTTTGGAGTGTTTAATGTCGCGTCAGCTTGAAAAAGCAATCGCAACAGGCATTTTCTTTTCGTCCCGGCGCTCAGCTATTGGTCTCGCACAGGCTCTGTTGATACGAGTTGCTGTTCCAACACAAATTTTGCGTTCTTATCGTGAGATTTACGAACTACTCAGCATCATTCTGCGAGCCCCTCAAGGGCAGGTCCCTTTAGCCTTATTTCTGTCTCAAACCTGCTGTGTAAACGTTTTCGGAACTTCTGGAAACAGGATAAGAATACAAGATTCTGGTTTTCCATTTCTTTCTTTTTATCCTTGTTCGGAGACGAAAATGAGACTGCTTAACGTCAAACGTGGCTTCACCCTGATCGAATTGCTGGTCGTGATTGCCATCATCGCCATTTTGATCGCCCTGCTCTTACCGGCAGTCCAGCAGGCACGCGAAGCGGCACGGCGGAGTTCCTGCAAAAACAATCTGAAGCAGATTGGCCTGGCGCTGCACAACTACCATGAAACCCACCGCACCTTCCCGCAGATGCAGGTGGAAAGCGTCCGCACCATCGCCGGCGACATCCCCACGGAAAGCTACCTGGGCTGGAGCGTAATGCTGCTGCCCTTCATGGATCAGACCAACCTTTACAACCAGCTCAACATGAATGCCCCCTGGCGCACCGTCGCCGGTGTCGTTCTGCAGCCAACCGTGATCAATACCGTGATTCCGACATTGAACTGCCCCTCGGATCCCATGGATGGCGTCAACACCAACATCAATTCATGGGGAAAATCGAACTACCCGGCTCTGTACTCCCCTTCCCGGTACCTGACCGCGTCAACCACACAGGGTTACACGGGAGCGTTTAACAACCACGCCGTCACCCGCATGCGGGATCTGACCGACGGTTCCAGCAACGTGATCATGATTGGAGAACGTACTACCGAAGACCGTGGTTCAGGAGCCATCTGGATCGGTTCTTCTCCGCTCAACAGCGCGACAGCCGGTAACTATGGCGACTGGCCTTACCACACGGCACTGGTCCGCAACTGGCAGGGATCTTCGACGGCACCGATTCCTTCGACCATCTACCTGATCAACGGAATCAACCAGACGGACGGCCTCAAATATGCGTGGAGCTTAAGCAGCTCGCACACTGGTGGCTGCCACTTCCTGCTGGGCGACGGTCGGGTGAGATTCATCAGCGAAAACGTTGATGCCGAGACGCTGATCTACCTGGCTGCCATCAACGACCACAACGTGATCGGCGATTTTTAATTCACGATGCGTGATGACAAGACGATCCCGGTTTCCGCATCTGGCTGAAACCGGGTTTTGCAATATTACTCCAGCGCAGGAATGCTATTTTAATGTACCAGGAAACCAAACTGACGCTTCAGGCTGCACAGCCGAGGCGCGTTCTCACACTGTTATTCTTGACCGTCCCCCTGGTCTGCCTGGGATGTTCCCGGGGTGGGGATGACATCAAACTGGCCCCGGTCTCCGGGGTAGTGACGATGGACGGAAAGCCGCTGACCAACGCCATCGTGATATTTTCACCACAAAAAGGGAATCCCTCGTCAGGTCGCACTGACAGCTCCGGGAACTACACGCTGACATACCGTGATCAACTGAAGGGAGCCGTTCCAGGCAGCCACAGTATCACCATCATCACTGCCCCGCCGGAAAGCCCCCGCCAGTCAGAAGACTCTGGCGTTGCGGAAGTGATTCCCGTTGACACCTTTGCCAACTCCGACCAGGGGGTTCCCAAGCTGAAACTTCCCAAGGATACTTTCAAGAAAGATCCGATTCCAGAACGGTATAACAGCAAATCCGAACTGAAAAAAGAGGTCGTCGAAGGCAAAAACAAGTTCGATTTTGAGCTGCAGTCCAAGTAGAGTTTCCCTGTAGAGGGAGACTGAAAACGGTGCTGCAGGACTTTACGACTATTCCGCTGCAGTCGCTTCGCCGTTGCCTTCCGAGTGCTGGCGGAGCTGCTGTGCTTCGTCAGTGGGCTCTTCGACCACGAGGTTGGTCGAAAGCTCTTCAGCGACCTGTCCTTCCAGGCTGTCCTCTTCAGAGCGGGAACGCCTGATCCGGGAGGGCCTGGTCTCGGGAGGCAGTTTGCCGAGGTGACAGACCGGCTCGCCGGGGCTGATCGCAGGCAGCGTGGTCATCCCGATGACGACCGAATCGAAGGGTGCATACAGCATGCTGCGTTCGCGGCCCAGAATCGTGGTGTTAGTTGCCAGGGGCTGATCTTTCTCGACGATATCCCCGGGCTTAACGTGGAACTTGAGGAAGCCTCCCCGCTCGGCACGGACCCAGTTGGTCTTATCGATAATGACCTGGTAATCGGGACTCTCATGTTCCCCTTCAAGCATTTCGAGATCGCGGAGCACGTTCTTCACGCCTCGCACCGCTGACTCCACAATGCCCGGCTCGACCTTCCAGACCTCGCCCCCTTCCATAATGATGGTCGGACAGCCGATGGAACAGGCTTCACGCCGGAAAGCTCCCTGGGGCCCCTTGCCATTGATGATGACTTCGGAGCCAAATGCCTGGGCCAGTCGTCGAACTTCCTTATTGGAGAGGTCACCTCTAACGTTGGGATAGTTGGTCCGTCGCACCGACGCTGTGTGCAGGTCGATTCCATAGTCACTGCGGGAAACGATTTCGTCGAAGATAATCCGCGCCATGCGACTGGCCAGACTGCCATTCGCGGAACCGGGGAATGAGCGATTCAAGTCGCGTCGATCCGGCAGATAACGCGAGTGCCGGTCAAAGGCGAGCAGATTCAGTACGGGTACGAAAATCACGGAGCCCCGCAGCAGATGCAATTCCGTATCCTGGATCAGATTACGGATCGCCCCGGTACCGTTAATTTCATCGCCGTGCAGCGCAGCCGTCACAAAAACGACCGGCCCTTCTTCCTTGGCGCGGCGGATATGAATAGGAATCTTTACATTCATACTGCTGTAGCTTTCGCTGACAGCCAGCTTCACATCACGGGAAGTGCCGGGGGGAATCGGATCGCCATTCCACTGGTCGATCGATTTACGCGGACGGATTTTCTTCATCTAACGTCAGCCTTATTCAGTGCCTGAGGCATCGCTTGCTCCGTGCCCGGCTTCCGAGAGCACCTCTTCAGCCACCGGCAGATCCGGCAAATCCATGACTTTGGGCCGCCTCTTACGACGGGTTTTAGCAGGAATCAGATCCCGCATGAAGTCGAGTTTTCCAAAACAGAGCAGCCGGTCGTTGGACTCCAGTACCCGATCTGAACGGGGGTTGGGGATCACCGTTGTCCCGCGATAGAGCGTCAGGACGTTGATATCCTTATCTCTCAAGCCGGAAGCCTGGATCGTCTTGCCCACGTATTCTGAACCTTCGGGAACATAAATTTCGGTCACGCCATATCCACGACTGACGGTGAGTCGTTGCCTGAGATCGATTTCCGGGAAATCCACCTGGGCGGCGATGTAGTCAATGATCGCCCCGGCGATGTCCAGCTGGGTACATTTTTCGATCCCTTCCAGACCGGGCGAGGAATTGACTTCCATGATCTGGGGACCGTCTTTACCCTCGAGCATATCAACGCCGGCGACCTTCAGGCCCATGATCTGAGCTGCCCGGACCGCGGTTTTACAATAGGTTTCATCGAGAATGACCGGTTCGGTCAGACCGCCACGGTGGACGTTGCTGCGGAACTCCTGCCCCTGGGCGACACGCCGCATGGCAGCCACAACACGATCCCCGACCACAAACGCCCGGATGTCGCGTCCCTTACTTTCCGCGACGAACTTCTGAATCAGCACGTTCTGCTTCTGGTTCTGCAGCAGTTCAATGATGGCCTCCGCGGACTTCACGGATTCCGCCAGCAATACACCGATCCCCTGCGTTCCTTCCAGCAGTTTGATGACAACCGGTGCGCCCCCTACCCGTTCGATTGCGGGGAGCACATCTTTTTTATCGCGAACGAATGTCGTCTGCGGAATACCGATCTGGTGCCGGCTGAGGATCTGCAGACTACGGAGTTTATCGCGGGAATTGGTGATACCGGCCGAGGTGTTGGCACAGAAAATGTCCATCTGCTCGAACTGCCTGACGACGGCGGTTCCGAAGTAGGTGATCGAGGCGCCGACACGTGGGAGGACCGCATCGTAATCGGAGATCGATTTCTGTCGAAAGAACAGATCGGGTTCGGCCTGCTTGAGATCGATGGCGAATTTGAGTGTGTTGAGGACCTTGACTTTAAATCCGCGGTGCTCGGCAGCTTCGCGCAGTCGCCGCGTACTGTAACATCTCGGGCTGCACGACAGGATTGCCAGTTTCATGAGTTATCCTTTTCTAACCTGAGTCTGCAATAATAGAAGACTGCACTCAGGTTCGTTTCTCTCGAGGAGGCTTACCGCCATAGTAAGATTTACCCGCATCCACAAAAAAACGCTGACGGAACGCCTCGCGTCCGAGCAGCATTCGGAAGCCCATTTCATCCCGATTCGCAAGAGTCAGTTCGACGGGCCAGTTGAAGCCGAGAAGTTCGATGTTGGTCACAATGACAGGTCGCATGGTTGCCTTGCCACTGGAACTGCGAACCGAGCGATATTCGAAGATGCGAGCTTCAGCTTCGACGACTTCGTGTGTCCGGCGCTGGACAGGATGTACCTTGAAGCGAATCCATTCCTCCTGATCCCGCTCAAACCGATGCAGGTCATAAGCATGCAACGATGAGGAACGTGCGCCCGTATCAACTTTGGCTTTGATCAGGCCAATTCCCAGATCTGGAAGACTGATCCATTCACGCCAACCAATGACTGTAGGATCAGATTTTTGTTTTTTCTTGCTTTGCAGTGTCTTCCTCACTTCGCTGCATCGCCTCCTTTGCGTTATTCAAGGGATCAATGTTGGTCTATTTTACAAGACTTTGAATGTGATCGCCAGTAAAGCCGCCTGAATTCAGCGATTTCCGGCTTTGAATTTGTCTTTTATACGAAAACGCTGGACAAACCCGCGGGTGAATCTCTCCCTCTGATCCGATTAGTTTCTCTGAAGTAGCTATTCGAATTCGACGTGAAAGTCCGGTTCAGACAAGTTTCTGCAGACCGGCACGAAAACAGGCGATGCCCAAGGTGAGCATCGCCTGTGAATTTTTTCGATTAAGCTTGATTCGCTTACTTATCAGAAAGACTGCCTTCGAAGTCCATGGGCATCGAAGAGTTCAGCTTGGGAGCGTACTCATAAGGAGCCGCATACTGATACTGCATCGGTGCTTTGGGATTGGCAAGATATTCATCATCGTTACCAAAGTTGGCAGCATTCGGAAACTGGGGAGTGGCGGTCCGCGGAGGATTTCCACCAGCAGGAGCGTTGATCCGCTCGGCCCAACCCAGTGTCACATTGACTTTGCTGACAGCGCCCTTTTCTCCCACCTGGATTACAGAGAGAGTCACATTCTGCCCGGGCTGTGCTTTCGCCAGAAGCGCATTCAACTGACGGACGGAAGCCAGACGATGCTTACCGAACGAAAGAATGATGTCGTATTTCATCAGCCCTGCATTGTCGGCTGGTGAGCCGGGAGCGACATGCATGATGACCACACCATACCCCGGATTGCCATCCAGGTTCGTTCCCACACCAGTCCACCAGTCGGGAGCACCATTAGTCAGATGAGCGGCCAGAGGACCGGAAGCATCTGTGGCAACGACCCCCAGGGTCGCTTTGTAATACTTCGAATAATGCTGATTCAGTCGCGCCTTGTGTGCTTCACTCATCAGAGCGGCGTATTTCTGGCGGGGAGACAGATTCGGATCAATACTTTGGGGAGCAGCATTGGGAGCAGATTCCTGCGCCTGTGATTCGTAGTTCACGATCAAAAAGAGTGTGAGAAGACAAAGCAAGCCCTTGCTCGTTATAGACTTCTGCAGATTCATCTTGGTAACCCTTTATCTCAAAATATGTACGAGACACATGATATTTCTGATTGCTGAGCTTCTCGATCTGAGGGCAATCAAACAATCGCCGCACTCAACGTATTTACCCTATCCTAGCTTACGCATATACCTTGTCAAACACGGATTCAGAAATATGATGATTCCAGGCAACACTCAATTATCCAGACGTCCACCAACCGGAATTCCCCGCGAAACGGCAACTGGTTCTGGAAGCCAGCCTGAGGAGTGGTTAAGCTGAGAAAAGTCGGGATCCCGTCCTCAGAACATTCTCAAGACGCTCAACAGGAAGAATCATTATGCCCTCTGCTCCCCAGGATCGAATTCCCCACTCTCTGTGCGGCTTAACCTGTCTGCTGCTGGCACTGCTGCTCCCTCTGGATCCTCTGTCCGCAGCCCAGCGACCTAATATCCTGCTCATCGTCGCCGACGATCTGGGATATTCCGACCTTGGTTGTTTTGGTGGAGAAATTGAAACACCGCAACTCGACTCGCTGGCAAAAGAGGGGGTGCGGCTGACTCAGTTCTACAACACCGGACGCTGCTGTCCTTCTCGCGGATCGATCATGACCGGGCAATACCCGCATCGCGTCGGACTGGGACACATGACTCGGAACCTGAATCAGCGCGGTTACCAGGGACATCTCGACGATCAGGCGATCACGATTGCCCAGATTTTACAGCAGGGTGGCTACCGCACCTTTCTCTCAGGAAAATGGCACCTCGGAACAGAAGATCCGACCAAGCACGGCTTTGAAGAATTTTATGGGACGCTGGTCAGCGCCAAAACGTTCTGGGACGTCGATCATTTCACCCGTCTCCCCGCGACCCGCGATACGCATACTTATCCTAAGGGAGAGTTCTACGGGACAGATGCCCTGGGGGACTATGCCATTGATTTCATGCGGATGGGCCGACGTAATCCCGAACAGCCCTGGTTCCTCTACCTCGCATTCAACGCCCCGCACTTCCCACTGCATGCCCCGAAAAAGGAAATCGATAAATACGCAGATCGCTACCACATCGGCTGGGATCAGGTTCGGCAACAGCGGCTGGCACGCATGAAAAAGCTGGGAATCGTACCTGAAGAAACCAAACTTTCGCCGCGATCCCGTTACTGGGACTGGGGAGAAGCCGAAGCACGCGTCAACCCGGCCTGGGATACGCTCCCTACTGACCGCCGCGGGGATCTGGCACGCCGCATGGCAATCTTTGCTGCGATGGTCGATCGTCTGGATCAGAATGTAGGACGCGTATTAACCAGCCTGCGCCAGAACAACGAGTTGGAGAACACGCTGATCATCTTCACGTCAGATAACGGAGCCTGTGCCGAGTGGGATCCGTTTGGCTTTGATATCCGATCCAGTCGCAATAACACACTCTACTGGGGTGATCAGCTTGATCGCATGGGGGGCCCGGATACGCATCACAGTGTAGGTTCCGGCTGGGCTAATGCCTCCAACACCCCCTGGCGTCTCTACAAGCATTATAATCACGAAGGAGGCATCGCCTCGCCAGGGATCGTCCACTGGCCTGCCGGTGTGAAGCAGTCCGGCAAAATCATCTCCACGCCAGCGCACATTATAGACATTGTTCCCACCCTGCTGGAGGCAGCCCAGGTCGAATACCCGGAAAGCTGGGACAGCTCGCCGACGATTCCCTTGCCGGGACGCAGCCTGCTGCCGTTACTTCAGGGCCAACCTCAATCCGAACGGACTCTCTACTTCGAGCACCAGGGAAACCGGGCGATTCGCGAGGGACGCTGGAAACTGGCCGCCACCCGAGGCGGCCCCTGGGAGTTGTATGATGTCTCCCATGATCGGACCGAGTTGAACGATCTTGCTAAAACGGAACCGGAACGGGTTCAGCAACTTTCCCGGAAGTGGGACCAGTGGGCACAGGAGAACTTCGTACTTCCCTTCCCTCAGGACTACCGCATCGATTACCTGGCACCGCTGCAGAAACCGTAGTCTTTCCCAATTCAGCGCATAAAAAACCGAACTGGCCACGTTGACCAGTTCGGTTGCAGGTTATTCATACAGAGTCAAACTACGACAGTTAGTTCCCTGAAGTAGAGGTGCTGCTCCCGTCGGTGTTCTTATCTTTCTGATCCAGACGAACCATCAACCATTGCTCGGTCTTTTCCTTGCCGATGTGAACCAGCAAGGGTGCTTCGTCTTTCGTGAGGTTATAGATCCCCGTGTCGTAGACCGTGTTTTTATCGTCGCCGACAGTCCAGGCTGCCCGCTGAGTCTTTTTATCGACCGAGCCCTGAATCTGCTGCGTCTTCTTAGTCTTGGTATCGGTGAAATTCCCTCTCAGGATTCCATCCTTGTTCACAGCCAGTTCGACCACATTGTCCGACTTGGTTTCCCCCGTCGGTGAGAGTGCGAAGACTCCTAACGGCATCCATTTCCCCTGGTCACTGACATCCGCCGAAGCACCGGCCTGAGCCAGTTGGCTGGCCTGCTGAGTGTACTCTTCAGCGGTTCCCACATCCTGATTATTAACGTAGACGCTGTTGTCCTGGTAGACCACGTTATTCCCGTAGTCATAGTAGACCGGCTGCATGTTCGACCAGGCAAACCAGTCCATCATCGCCCCCCACGTACAGACCGTCCAGGCGTAGCCAGCAGGCCAACCGGGAGCATACCAGACACCGGGGTGAGCAGCATACCAGCCGGGATAATACATTCCCCAGCCATAAAAACCGCCACGAATCACGGCACCGTGATAGTAACGTGTCGAAGGCGGGACATGCACGAAGCCGGCAGCATAACCGCCATTCGGTCCATGGACGATACCACCTGCGGTACCACCTCCGCCGGGACCACGCACAACGCCTCCCGCGGCACCACCACCATTCGGACCGACAACCCGGCCGCCCGCAGCGGAGCCGCCATCACGACCGACGACGCGTCCGCCGGCCGCACTGCCCCCATCCGGGCCAACGACTTTCCCGCCGGCCGCGGATGCTCCACCGGGGCCGACAACACGACCACCGGTAGCAGAACCACCATTGTTACCCGTAATGCTTCCGCCCGCGGCATGACCTCCGTCAGGACCAATCGCGCCACCGCCTGAAATGGTATTTCCCCGCGGCCCGGTATAGCTGCCTTCACCGGCGATTCCACCATTTGGTCCGTGGTAGACATTACCGGAACCAGAGCCGTTAGCAATCGAACTGTTTACAGTATTGCGACCAGTAAAATCCTGCACTTGGGGATGCGAGTTGGTGACTGCGTTATGACCGGCGTCTGAAGGGAGCCCCAGAAAATTATCCAGGCCCTGACGCGTCGGTCGCTGGTTGAAATTCATGTTACTCATATTGAGCGAACCATCGTTACGCAGACCACGGCCACCATCCAGCTGATTCAGGTTGCCCCGATTGAACTGACCGTTGTTGAAGCGGTTCAGGTTATCGCCATTCATCCGGTCACCCGAACGGACCGAGTTCATGAAATTAGAGTCAAAGCCGGTTTTATCGTTGAAGCGGCCAGGTTGATCGAAGCGACTTCCGTAATTCGAGAAGCGGCTGCCATCAAAATTACCGCCACCTAAATTGCCACCACCAAAGTTACCACCATTGAAATTGCGACCACCGCCTCCGAAATTACCTCCACCGAAGTTACCGCCGCTGAAGTTACGGGCACCTCCGCCAAAACCGCCTCCGCCTCCGAAGCCACCACCTCCGCCGCCGCGAAAACCGCCTCCACCGCCACCATGGAAACCACCGCCACCAAATCCGCGGGCCCAGGCAACAGACAAATCAGCCGACACGAAACTCAGGGCTGTGACTGCGATGAGACTGATAAAAATTCTCATACCATTTATCCTCAACTAAAATGTTTAATTATCTTAAATCAAAGTGCCGTATCGAGCCTATTGTCGTCGGGAAACAACCTCGAGTGCATCGGGCAGTTCCGCACCATTCACTGTCCGATTCACAGATTGCCAGCGGCAGCCGTTCTTATCGATTTTGGTAATGACATTGTTGGCACTGGTCAGCATGCCGTCTGCAGTCACACCCCGCGATTCAATCACCCATCCGTTCTCGACGGGAGCCCAGATTCCAATCGCATGACTGCCATCGGTGTTGAAGGTCCAAGACATGATGTCCCCCGTAAGCGGGTCCACGCCGATGATCTGTGTGCCCATCACTTGCGGCTTATCGCCGGACAGGGTCTGTGCAGTAAAAGTGCGTTCGATAAATTTGTTACCCGGCATCCAGCGATAGACGGTCTTGAGTGTCACCCCCACATCCTCAGCTTCCCAGCTGCCGATGAGCCATTCCAGATCCTTCAGGTTCACCTGCGTCGCCGGGGGAATCAGATTCGATTCCTTCACGCTGACCATTTTCCACTTCCCATTCTGCCTGACGTGGGTCGCGGTATATTGACTGTAGTCTGTAGTCCCTTCGGGAACTGCCACCATGGTGCGGCCCTCTTCAATTGCCAGGTCATCACCGATCTGGCGAACGGAATCAACCGAGATCTGAATTTGTGCCTTTTTGTTCGCTTTGAAGTAAGCTGCATATGCTTTCTGAATCGCCGGGCGGCCTACCAGTCGCATGCCGCTGGCTTCCACATATTCCCCTTCGGGTGCCCAGAAGGAAGCGACTTTCTCTGCATTCCCCGCGTCAAATGCTTTCTTGAACTCCACCGCGACTTTGCGAATAGCCTGTTCGGCCGCCGATGGTTTTGACTTGGTTTCAGCAGCGGGTGCTTTCTCAACTGCCTCCGCTTCACCAGAGACAAGAGTCCGCTGAAATTGCGCAGACGATACAGTACAGTCCAGCAGCAGACCGGCAGATAACACAGAGAAAAAGAGCCCCCAGCGGGCCAGGTGCGGAGAGAGATTCATCCTGATGTCTTTCAGAAAGGAGTTCGCGTTTGCTTAGATTGTGAGAGAGTTTACCCGCTGTTCAGCAACCAACAGCGCCTGGTTTTATTCTATTCCTGTCTATTCAATAATGCACGTATAATCTATGATCTCTTCGAGAAAATTCATGAGCCGTTCACTGTAACGGAGTAATTCTCTGACTCACTACGACCATGACGCCAGGATAGATAAAAATATTCTCATCTGTCGTTCTGTCGAAAGGCCTTTAAGCCAAAAATTAACATTGTTCAGACCGTGATATCAGCCCCTGTGAATAAGACCCCTTGATGCTGCATCGCCTTAAACAACTCGCTCCGTTGCTGGTGATTACCATCTTTGTGGGAGCCATCTGGCTGCTGGTCAGGGAGCTGAAACATTACAACATCCACGATATCCGCTCGGCTGTAGTGCAGATTCCCGCCTGGCGACTCTGGGCAGCCGGGGGCTTGACCGTTCTCAATTACGTCTTGCTGATTGGTTATGACTATCTGGCAGTGCGGGCAATTCAGCATCCACTTTCTCTAGGGAAAATCTCGCTGGCTTCCTTTACCGGTTTTGTCACCAGCTACAATTTCGGTGCCCTGCTGGGAGGGACCTCGGTTCGCTATCGTCTTTATTCCGCCTGGGGTTTGACGGCGATGGAAATTCTGCAGCTGATGCTCATGCTGGGAACGACTTACTGGGTTGGCGTGTTTGCACTGGCCGGGGTCGTTTTTCTTTCCCATCCTTTCCCGATCCCCGCATCGTTACACCTTCCCTTTTCCAGTGTTCAACCACTGGGGGGAATGTTACTGGCTGTTGCGATTGTTTATGCCTCGCTGACACTTATCCGCAAATCACCCATCCGGGTCAAAGGCATTGAACTGCGTCTGCCCAGCACCAGGATGACCTTATTACAGCTAGCCGTCTCGGCAGGAGACCTGCTGCTGGTCGCCGCGATCGTGTATATCCTGCTCGCGCATAACCTCACCATTGGCTACGGCGAGTTTCTGGGGATCTTCCTGATGGCAACAGTGACGGTGGTACTTTCCCATGTACCAGGAGGAGTCGGCGTCTTTGAACTGGTAATTCTCACACTCGTCGCCTCCCCTTCTTCGGCTAAGATCCTGGCGGGGTTACTGGTCTTCCGAGTGATTTACTACCTGATCCCCCTGTTTTTCGCCGTGATTTTAATGGGTCTGCATGAGCTCTCCCTCAACCGCGGCCTGGCACAACGTACTCTGCAGCAGGCGAATCGCTGGTCGGCGGCGATCGCCCCCCTGATTCTTTCCTGGTGCACGCTGCTGGCGGGGGCAGTCCTGCTCTTTTCGGGTGCCACCCCCATCGTCACAGCCCGCCTGGGTCACCTGCAGCAGACGCTCCCCCTGCCCCTGGTCGAGATTTCACACTTCCTGGGGAGTCTGATCGGAGCGGCCCTGCTGGTCCTGGCCCGGGGACTCCAGCGGCGACTCGATTCGGCCTGGTGGCTGATTACCGGCCTGCTGAGCCTGGGGATCCTGGTCTCTCTTCTGAAAGGCTTCGACTTTGAAGAAGCGATTCTGTTGGGCATCATTCTACTGGCCCTGCTCCTCAGCCGCCGACAGTACTACCGTAAAGGAACTCTGATTCACGACCGCTTCAGTCTTCCCTGGGCAGCCACCATCCTGAGCATCGTACTCTGTTCGCTCTGGCTTGGACTGTTTGCCTATCGGAACATCGAATATTCCCACGAACTCTGGTGGGCGTTTACAATCAAAGGTGACGCTTCACGTTTCATGCGGGGCAGCATCGGTGCGATCTCGGTGGTGTTGCTCTTCTCCATTGCGAAATTAACCTCCGCACAGCGTCCCCAGGCACACCCGCCGACCACGGACGAACTGGCGCTGGTCAGGCAACTCGTGACAGCTTCACCAGTCACGTCCACACGCCTGGCATTACTGGGAGATAAATCCCTGCTGTTCAATCCACAGCAGACAGCGTTCATTATGTATGGCATTCAGAAACGGTCCTGGATCAGCCTGGGAGATCCTGTCGGACCCGAAGCGGAACGGGCCGAACTGGTCTGGCAGTTTCGCGAACTTGTGGACCTCTACGATGGATGGCCCGTCTTCTACCAGATCAGACCGGAAAACCTCTCAATTTATCTCGACCAGGGATTGACCATCCTCAAACTGGGCGAAGAGGCACGGGTCCCTTTAACCGAGTTTGAACTCTCCGGCGGTAAACGACGAAAGCTCCGTCAGGCGATCAATCACTGTGAACAGGCAGAATGTGAATTCACCATCATCCCCAGGGAGCAGGTTCCTGCCATCCTTCCGGAACTGAAACGGATCTCTGATGACTGGCTGCAGTCTAAGAGTACGAAGGAAAAAGGGTTTTCCCTCGGTTACTTTGACGAAACCTATCTGTCGCAGTTCCCGATTGCTGTCGTCAAACAACGGGGAACGATCATTGCCTTCACCAACATTCTGGAAGGCGCCGACAAAGAAGAGCTCTCAGCCGATCTGATGCGCTACGATCAGACAGCGCCCCCGGGTGTGATGGAATACCTGTTTGTGAAACTGATGCTCTGGGGACAGACTGCAGGTTATACCTGGTTCAATTTCGGTATGGCTCCCCTTTCCGGAATCGAAAGTCGTCCGCTGTCCCCCGTCTGGAACCGGACGGCGAACTTGATCTTCCGCTATGGCGATCACTTCTACCGTTTTGAAGGTTTGCGCAGCTACAAAGAAAAATTTGATCCGGTCTGGACTCCCAAGTACCTCGCAGCGCCCGGCGGACTGGCACTACCTCAGATCTTACGAGACCTGGTTGCCTTGATTGGTAAACCCCACACTGATTCGATCCGGAGATCGCACGATGGACCACTGGGATAAAAGAGAAGGCTCTCCCGTACATTTGGGAGAAACCTGGGTTCCCTCAGAGAACGCTTATAACTTCGCCATCTATTCGAAACACGCCGAAGAGGTGAAGCTGCTCTTCTTCACCGAGGACAATCTGTTCGAACCGGTCTTCGAATTTGCGTTCGACTATCTGCGCAATAAATCTGCTGAAATCTGGCACTGCCGGATTCCCAAAGAGAAGATCAAATCTGCAAAATACTACGCTTACCAGATCGACGGTCCCGCGCCGGATGGCATTTATGACTGGCATGCCTTTGATCCGGATAAGCTGCTGTTCGACCCCTACTCCCACAACCTCTTCTTCCCTCCACTGTTTGATCGTCAGCGGGCCTGCCTGCCGGGCTCCAACATCGGACATGCCCCGCTCTCGGTATTACAGTCGATTGAGTGCGCCTTTAACTGGGATGACGACCAGCATATCCATCACACTTCTGACCTGGTCATCTACGAGATGCACGTCAAGGGGTTTACCAGGCGTGAGAACTCCGGAGTTTCGGCTGACGCCCGGGGAACGTTTGCAGGCGTGATTGAAAAAATCCCGTATCTGCTGGAACTGGGAGTGACCGCGGTTGAACTGATGCCCGTCTATCAGTTCGACGACGACGATGGTAATTACTGGGGATACATGCCCCTGGGCTTCTTCGCGCCGCATGATGCGTACTGCAAATCAGACGACACCTGCGAACGCCACATCGAATTTTGTGAAATGGTCAAGGCCCTGCACACAGCCGGCATCGAAGTCATTCTGGATGTGGTTTACAACCATACCGGCGAGGGAAACGAACAGGGCCCCACCTACAGTTTCAAAGGTATCGACAACACTACTTATTACACGTTGACCAATAATCCCCAAGATCCGTTCGCCAATTATTCGGGATCGGGCAACACGCTGCATACCGCCAACCGGGCCGTCCGCAAGATGATCGTCGACAGCATGCACTACTGGGTCAAGGAGATGCATGTAGACGGGTTCCGTTTTGACCTGGCCAGCATCCTCACCCGCAGACTGGATGGGAGCATTGATGAATCGAACCCGACCACGATTGGACAGATTGGTTCAGACAATACCCTGACGGACCGCCGCTTCATCGCAGAGCCCTGGGATGCCGCGGGAGAGTTTCAGCTCGGCTCCCGTTTTCCCGGTCATCGCTGGATGCAATGGAATGCCGCCTACCGTGATACCGTACAACAGTTCGTGCGAGGGGATGCCGGAAAAGTCGCGGACCTCATGACGCGCATCTACGGCAGTTGTGACCTGTTCCCCGATGACTGCCTGCACGCCCTGCGACCTTATCAGAGCGTCAACTATATCACTTCGCATGACGGCTTCACTCTGTATGATCTGGTCTCGTATAACAACAAACAGAACTGGGCCAACGGTCACAACAATACCGATGGCACCAACGATTACAGTTGGAACTGCGGCTGGGAAGGGGCAGACGCGCCTCCCGAAGTCGAACAGCTTAGAAAGCAGCAGGCCAAAAACCTGTTTGCGCTGTTGATGGTCTCTAACGGCTCGCCCATGTTTCGTATGGGTGACGAATTCCTGCAAACCCAGGGCGGCAACAACAACCCGTACAACCAGGACAACGAAACGACCTGGCTCGACTGGGATCGACTTGAGACACACCAGGATTTCTTTCGTTTCGTCAAACTGATGATCGCCTTCCGAAAACGGCACTCAACAGTCTGCCGTTCCCATTTCTGGAGAGAAGATGTAAAATGGTACGGAGTCACACGCTATGTCGATCTGACGCCTGCCGCGAAAACACTGGCGTTCTGTCTGCATGGTCAGAGTGAAGCGGACGTCGATTTGTATGTTATGATCAATGCTGCCGCCAACACCTGCATTTTTGGAATTCATGAAGGAACTCCCGGAGAATGGCAGCGGGTGGTCGACACGGCCCTGCCCAGCCCGGAAGATGTGCTGGAACCAGAGTCCCTGAAGCCGGTTTCCGCAGCAACCTATGATGTGCAGGCACGGTCGGTTGTGATTCTGATCAGGCAAAAGCGTATCTTATAAATAATCACTCTTCAGCTGCGAAAGATGAGACGAAATATGGAAGGTTATGCTCAAGTCATCGGCAGTCTGATGATTCTCTTCGTCATTGTGATCATCTCCCGCCGAAGCTTTAAACGGAAACCTGTGTCAGATTCACAGCCCCCACAGAATCAGGCGACCGAACAACCGCCTTCAGATTCGGATCAAAATACAACTTAAATCTGCTTCGCGCTCAGTATTACCCGCCAGGATGCAATTCTTTTTACAGGAGGTTACGGGCCATGGATGAGTTTCAGCCACCGTCAAGCGGTGCTTCGATTACAACTCGCTGTTGTGTTGTCGGCGGAGGGCCAGCGGGATTATTTCTCGGCTATCTGCTGGGGCGGGCCGGCGTAGAAGTCATCGTACTGGAAAAACACAAAGACTTTCTGCGTGACTTTCGTGGCGATACCATTCATCCTTCCACACTCGAACTGATGCATGAACTGGGCCTGCTCGATGAATTTCTGAGCATCGCGGACAAACACTTCGAATCTCTGAAACTCAATTTTGAAGGGCAGGATGTCGAAGGGCCTTACTTCACACATCTGCCGACCAAATGCAAATTCATCACCTTTGCACCACAGTGGGATTTCCTGAATATGCTGGCCCGGCATGCCGCTGAATTCCCCAACTTCCAGGTACACATGCAGTCGAAAGCCACCGGCCTGCTCTTTGAAGGAGACCAGGTTGTAGGCGTGAAGGTGGAAGGAGTGAATGGAGAATATGAAATCCGAGCCGATCTTGTCGTCGGTGCCGACGGCCGAGGCTCGGACATGCGCCACGAAGCAGGTGTCGAAATCGTCGAAAAAGGGATTCCGATCGACGTACTCTGGTTCAGAGTCAGTAAGGAAGGCGAAGTCACCGACAACACACTGGCCCGCATTCGAGATGGGAGAATGTTAATCACCATCGACCGCGGAGACTACTTCCAGACCGGGATGATCATTCACAAAGGTTCCTTCGATGACTTGAAGCAGGAAGGCCTCGAAGCCTTTCGCAAACGGGTCGTCGATATTCTGCCCGCCCTCTCTGATGGCATCAACGACATCGACTCGTGGGATAAGGTCCGTCTGCTGACCGTGCAGTTGAATCATATTACCAACTGGGCGCGTCCGGGGCTGCTGTTCATTGGAGACGCGGCCCATGCGATGTCCCCTGTGGGGGGTGTTGGTGTCAACCTCGCAGTTCAGGATGCGGTCGCAGCAGCCAACATCCTGGCGGACCCACTCTATAATGGAACCCTGACTCTGTCAGATCTGAAGCGGGTACAACAGCGGCGTGAACCACCGGCTCTCCATATGCAGCGTCTGCAGGTCTTTGCACACCAACGACTGTTCGGCGGTAGCAGCGTCCCCGGTAAACCGATCTCAATTTCCTGGCCGTTACGAAAAATCGCCGGGCTGCTTGCCCCGATTCTCAGACGTAAAGCTGGAAAGATCATCGGACTCGGTTTACTGCAGGAGCATATCGAATGCCCCAGCCGCGCCCCTCGCCCTGCAGAAGCGCCAGTAAAATAAACCTGTTCTAAGGGAAGTCCTCCTGTATAGGGAATCTGCTGGAAACGGCATCCCCATGACTGCTACAATCGAGCAGTACACGATCAAAGTCCGTTCCCTGTGAAGGAGCAACATGTACCGTTCGATTCTGCAGGCATGCGTCTGCTGTCTCATCCTGAATCTCGCACTCTTATCGCCAGCCGGTGAATCCACTCCCGATCCGGCTCTGGTCCGGTCAGCCATTTCTCGTTCCATCCCCCTCATCGAAAAAGCAGCCGCAGGTTCAGCCCGCGAACGAACCTGTTTCACCTGTCACAACCAGGCACTGGCCGTCCTGGTATTCAGTGAGGCACAGCCGCGGGGATTCAAAATCGATCAGGTCATTTTCCAGAAACAGGTCGATCACACAGCAGCTGCCCTCAGACGGGGGCTGGAAAAATATCAGGCGGGACAAGGTCAGGGAGGCGGTCCTGATATGGCTAGTTTTTCCCTCTGGACACTGGAGCTGGCAGGCAGAAAACCGGATGAAGTCACAGCAGCCGTCACAGGGTATCTGCTGGAACGCAACCGCTCCCGCAATCATTGGCTGCGTAATTCTACCCGGCCTCCCTCCATGTCCAGCGATACCAACACCAGTTATTTCGTAATACGGGCACTGAGAAATTTTGGAACCGAAGCACAACAATCCCGGATCCAGGAACGTCTCGATCAAAGCCGCGACTGGTTCCTGAAACTCAAACCGGCTTCCACCGAAGAACGGGTCTTTCAGTTAATAGCCTTCCAGGAACTCAATGTTGCAGAGTCTCGCATACAAGCGGCGGCCCGGGAACTGGCCCAGCTGCAGAATTCCGATGGGGGCTGGTCACAACTCCCCGAGATGACCAGCGACGCCTACGCGACAGGGACCGTCCTGGTGGCCCTCTTACGTTCGGGACAACTGAAGGGAAATGATCTGAGCATTCAACGCGGCATAAAATACCTGCTCGAGACTCAGAAACCGGATGGCTCCTGGTATGTGAAATCGCGTGCCAATCCATTCCAGACTTACTTCGAAACCGGCTATCCGCATGGGAAAGACCAGTTCATCTCAGTCACCGCGGCCAGTTGGGCCACCGTTGCACTACTACTGACTCTGCCGGCCGATGAATAATCTGTGAGAATCATTAGATTCGATTATGTCCGCGTGCAGCAATCTGTTATAACTCTGGGGAAGTTGCCATGAATGCAACAGTTTACGACAGCGTCATACTGAATTGTCAGCCAGATCATCAGGAGGATTCACGATCATGTTTACCCGCATCTCAAACGGATGGGCGCTCTCAAAACAAAGTTTTCACGTCTTAATGCTGGATAAAGAACTGCTGCTGTTTCCCATCATGAGTGGCATTTCCTGTCTGCTGGTCCTGGCCAGTTTTGCCCTGCCCCTCTGGAACAGTAAATATGTTGATGTCATCATGAACGATCAGCAGGCTCCGCAGGATCCGGTCGCTTATCTGATCCTGTTTGCCTTCTATTTCGTAAATTACTTCGTGATGATCTTTTTCAATTCAGCCCTGATGTCCTGTGCCATCATTCGCCTGAAGGGGGGCAATCCGGGGATCGGAGATGGTTTTAATTCCGCCCTCAACCGACTGCCGCAAATCGCCGGTTGGGCCCTGGTCAGTGCGACCGTAGGTTTCATCATCAAGATGATCGAGTCCCGCTCTGAGAGACTGGGACAGTTTGTTGCCGGTCTGCTCGGAATGGCCTGGTCGATTACGACTTATTTCGTGATCCCCGTCCTGGTAGTCGAACGGAAAAACCCCTTCGAGTCAATCAAACGCTCTGTCGGTATTCTGCGCGAGACCTGGGGCGAATCACTAGTCGCCAACTTCGGTATCGGCATGATCATGTTCCTGGTCATGATCCCACTGTTTGCAATGATTGTGGGTGGAGGCTTCTTGATCAGTTCTGGGAGCGTCGCCCTCGGTGGAGCTCTGATCGGAGTCGCCATTTTCGGTATCCTGCTGGCATCCCTGGTTTCCTCCGCCTGCCATTCGATCGTCATCGCGGCCATCTACCTCTATGCTGCTGAGGAAGAGGTCCCGGAGGTCTTCGATCACGATCTGATCGCACATGCCTTCGCTCAGAAATAGAACCGATCGATGCATCTGAAGCAGATTCGAATCAGGAACCCGGATCTGCTTCTCTCCAGATGCGACGGCACTCCAGTGGATAATCGGTCAGCATGCCTTCCACGCCAGCCGCACGGATCTGGTTCCAGACCTTTGGATTCCGACGGGCCTCCCCTGCGCCACCAAAATTAAACAGCACCTGTTTACCCTGCTGTTTGAGAGAGTCGACTTCTGACTTTTCAGGAACAAAGGTCAGCAGAAAAACATCCGGTTTTCCCTCACTGAGACGCGCTTCCAGATTCTTCCGGCTGACATTTTGTCCGACGCGAAACTTTGGATTCAACTTTTTCAGACGCTGACTCATATCAGCACTCTGATCAAAGCCAAAACAGTCGCCGAACAGATCATATTGTTCCAGCAGTTGAATCAGTTGACGTTCGCCTTCGGTATTCAGCTGCTTGATGTTCAGTGCGATCACAGTCTCGCCCCGTTTGCGATCCCTGATCAGCTTCAGAGTCTCTTCCAGAGTTGGAATCCGCGTTCCGGCGAAAGCAGGATCAAACCACTTACCAGCATCCAGCTGTTGGACCTCTGCCCAGGTGATGTCTCTGATGGAACGTTTGCCTCCGTCAGTTGTACGCTGCAGACTGTCATCGTGAATGATGACCAGTTCACCATCTTTTGTCGTTCGGATATCCAGTTCAATGCCCAACCCGAGATCCAGGCACGTTGAAAACGCGGGGAGCGTATTTTCGGGAGCATGGCGCAGCAGTCCCCGATGCGCGATTAAGATTGGATCCCCTGCGAATAAAGCCTCAGAGACGATGCTCAACGTACAGAGCAAACCAATTCCCATCATGAGATAATTCAAAGCAACGCCCTTTCCGGATTCTGTTTTCATTCGGTTCTGAGTGAGACCAGACAACCAGTTTACAGAGCCTTTCAATTAAAATCAGCCTCCCGGATTAGAATCTGCTTGAACCAGCTTCGCTGGTCCCTTTATCATCGAAAGAGTTCACATCATTATCCGCCAGCTTTCGAATGGTAACACTCATGCCTTTGAGAATCTTCCTGCTGCTCCTACTTTGTTTTACAGCCAGTTTACTGCGGGCTGCCGAAACAACTTTTGAACTGAAAATGTCTGCGTTAGAGTACCAGCGTTTTGTTTCAGGTCTCGGGAAGCAGGACCTGGCCCTCGCTGAAGTCACTGTTTTTCCAGGACAGCGATCCATCGAATTTGCAGCAATCGCCGTCCCCCGTGCTGGTCAGCGAGACTGGAAAGCACATCACGGGCTGACGATCGGTCAGCTGAATCAGAAATTAGAGGAATATGCTGCAGATGGTTTTCAACCCGTGGATATCAGCGGATGTGAACTAAGAGGCTCAGCCCGTTATGCTGTCATCTGGGAAAAGGGGGCCGCTCCCGATTTCATTTTGAAACATTCCCTCGATGATGCTGAGCTCCAGGAAACCCTGGAGACACTGAAAGAACAGGGCTATAGCCCACTTTCCCTGGATGGATTTGCTCTCCGCAATAAAGCCTCCCATGCAGGGATCTGGGTGAAACAGCAGGCAAACGCCTGGGAAGCAGAATGTAATGTCTCCGCAGACAGGTTTCCTCAAACCTACGACGAGTTTATCGCGCGTGGCTATCGCCTGGAAGAACTCTGCGGGTTCAGTATTGATAACACTCCCTTTTACCATGCCCTCTGGTCCAAAGTTTCCGGCCCGATCTGGCAGGCACGATTTCATTCTACTGCCAGTCAATTAGAGGAAGTCGACAAGAAACGCAGAACGGAGAATCTGGAACTGGCTTACCTGGATGGCTACCAGGTAAACGGCAAGACTTTTTTCAATGCCATCTGGAGAAAACCGGAGCAGAGACCTCGCATGACTCCCTCACCGATCCGCTGGCAGACCGCCGCTGACATTCCAGTTACCGGTCTGGAACAACCGGAACTCGCCTCACTGGACCAGTCAATCAAAGAGTTCCTGCTCGAATACCATCCCCCGGGTGCATCTGTCGCGGTCAGCTATCGCGGTCGCCTCGTCTATGCGCGCGGTTTTGGTTACGCCGATGTTGAGCAAAAGAAAAAGGTCCAGCCAGACAGCCAGTTTCGGATTGCCAGCCTCTCTAAGCCCATCACAGCCGTAGCCATCATGAAGCTCATCGAACAGGGAAAATTGCAACTGGACACGAAGGTCTTTTCAGTATTGAAAGATTACCAGAAGGAGCTGGCAGCTCCAGAAGTCGATTCGCGCCTGAAAGAAATCACGATTCAAAACCTGCTGAATCATACTGGAGGCTGGGACCGGGATGCCTCCTTTGACCCCATGTTTCGTTCGGTTGCTTTCGCCAGACAACTCGGCAAGCAGCCTCCCGCTGAAGCGGACGATGTGATTCGCATCATGGTACAGAAACCACTCGATTTTGCCCCTGGTGAAAAGTATGCCTACTCCAATTTTGGCTACTGCCTGCTGGGGCGAGTGATCGAAGAACTAACGGGACAGCCTTACGCAGACTATGTACAGCAGACGATCTGCCAGCCCCTGGGTATGAAACACACAGAACTCGGCAGGACGCTGCTCATCAACCGACGCCCCAATGAGGTCAAATACTACAGCGGCGATGTTGGTAGTACCGTCTATTCGAATAATACGCTCTCCGAAGTGCCGCGCCCATATGGTGCCTGGTACCTGGAAGCAATGGACTCACACGGAGGCTGGATTTCATCTGCCCCGGACCTGGTACGCTTCGCGACTGCGTTCAACCTGCCGGATGAATGCCCGATCCTGCAGGCTCCTGCACTCTCTCAGATGTTTGCCCGTCCTGAAGGGAGTGCCGGCTTCACAGAGGATGGCGTCCCCAAAGTTGCCTACTATGCCTGTGGTTGGATGGTGCGGCCAATCGACACAGCGGGCAATGCAAACCACTGGCATATGGGAGCCCTGGATGGCACTTCAACCCTGCTCGTCAGACGACTGGATCGAATCAACTGGGCCATCCTATTCAATACCCACCAGGGTGCCGACCAGAAACGACTATCAAATCTGATCGATGCCCCTATGCATCGCTGGATCAACCAGATCGAAAACTGGCCTGAAAAAGATCAGTTTCGAGAAGATTGAATCGCTTCGGTACACCTCTATTTTTTGAGGTGCCGATCAAAAAACTGGTAAGCTGTTTCACGTGTCGCGGGTGGGAAATCGTGCTGTGCCTCAGGATATGTGGCCTGCAGATTCTCTGGGTGTCCAGATAACTGATAGACCGGCTGCGCGATCCGAATCACATCTTTCACCCCCGAGACCTCAAAATTACTGTCGCTCACAGGAGCACACGCCAGAAATGCCCGTGGCGCAAAGCTGGCCACGATCTCGGTGAAATCAAATGGAACCTGATTCGGATCGTTCTGGTATTTGCTGTTGATCACCGGCATATAGCGATCACTGGTCCAGCCTTTCAGCTTTCCGCCGTAGTACTTATGGAAACGGGTGAAGCCACAGCTTGATACCAGGGCCTTGATGCGAGTATCAAAGGCCGCGGTAAACATCGTATTATGTCCCCCCAGCGAATGGCCCACACAACCGATCTGATCCGCGTCGACATAATCCAGTGACTGCAACAGATCGATGGACCGCATATTGTCGTAGATCGCCTTCATGGTCCCACTACGGTATTCGGGATGCTCCTTGAAGTCATACGGATACTCGCCGAACGAAGGATAATCGGGCGCGAGTGTAACATAGCCCCGCTCTGCCAGTTCGATCGCATACTTCAGATTGGGCAGTCCCCGGATTCCCGCCGGTTCCTCTTTTCCGATTTGCGAATTCGTCTGATGCAGGCAGAGAATGGCAGGCACTCGATGGTCGGCAGAGGCGCCTTGAGGAACAAACAGATATGCTTTGACCCGCTGTTGTAGATCGTCTGTGTGATACGAGATTTTCAGTCGCTTCACCTTGCCCAGATCGGTCTCTTCCAGCACTTTCATCTCCAGGGGCACAGGTTGCTTCGGCTGAGGCACTTCGCCCATCACCGTCTGCATATTAGACAGGATGTGCTGTCTCCGAGTTTGCCAGTCGTTCCAGTTTTTGACCGACTGTTTCTCATTATTCTGATCCAGATAGTAAGACAGATCCAGGTGCTCCCGATAAACGGGAGCAGCCTGTTCTGTCTCAGACTGCTGTTCTGCCGCCTGTAATCCGGAGAGACATCCCCACAGACACATCATCCATCCACTTAACCGCAGCATTTCTGATCCGCCTTTCTATAGAAGTTTCTCACAGATTACATTTGCCATTAATACAGACGACTACTTGGATTCCGGCTTCACCGGCTCTGCAGCCGCTTCAAGAACATGTTCCACAATCGATTCTTTCAGCAGTTTGTGGTCTGATTCGACATCGATCAGCAGGTTATTCCCGAAGATCACATGGGTCGTCGGTTCGATCACTTCCACTGCCTTGGGACGCACTGAAGAGAACAGGTTGCCGGAGACAGTAATCCCCCGAGTCTTATCCAGTGTCAGACCGGCGGCTTTGAGGTCGTTGGTGCGGCGTTTGACCATTCCTTTTCCAATGTAACTGTTGGAGAAGTTATTGCCAGTCACTGTAATCCGGCCGGACTGAGGACCAATCCACAATGCATCTTCTGCGAGCAGTGTGAATGTATTCGCACTCACAGCACAGCCATGTGCGTCCTTGAGAATAATCCCTTTTCCGTTATGCGCGATCACGTTCGCAGACATCGTAATGCCGTAGCATTCCCGGTCGAGGATGATGGCACTCCCGTTACATTCTTCAATCATGTTGGCGCTGACGATTGAGCCGTAGGTATTCTCAATGATCACGCCGTGTCGCAGGTGGTCATCCAGATTATTTCCGCTCATACACAGGTTATATCCATCGTCACAACGCAGGGCGTCCTGGTTCTCTTCAAAGTGATTCGCTGAAACCACAATATCGTGACAGCCGATCAGATTCAGTCCGACGGCCTTGTTGTATGTGATCAGACAATCCGAAACGCGGGGGTCTTCAAAACAGAAGTCCAGAAAGATTCCATCACTGCCGTGATAGCTGCTGGTTACCCCATGAATAAAGATTTCCTGCACCCACTTGGCATTGATGCCCCGCCCGCTCTTCTCATTTCCCGTCACACGAAAGTTCTGCAACTGCACACGCCAGATGCGGGGCTTCGGGTCTTTTTTCCCGTCAGGCAGTTTCATATCAGCCGGGGGGTGGATCTGAATTGCATCCAGGCCCTCTTCATTCTTGTTATGGATATGTGTTGCTCCCCCTGCACCGACCAGCATAAAATCGCCACTGGTAATCACAAGCGGTTTATCAATTTCAAATTTTCCGGGAGGCAGCATCACGATCCCCCCTTCAGAAGGTACCGCATCAATGGCTTCCTGAATTGTGGAGTAATTGATTGCGTGGATCACTGGTCGTGCACCAGCCAGTTTCGGCTCTGCCGCTCC
Source organism: Gimesia chilikensis (assembly GCF_008329715.1). Taxonomy (GTDB): domain Bacteria; phylum Planctomycetota; class Planctomycetia; order Planctomycetales; family Planctomycetaceae; genus Gimesia; species Gimesia chilikensis. The sequence continues at coordinate 318,089 of NZ_VTSR01000001.1, forward strand.
TGCTGAAACCGGGTGGAAACTCAGCTGAAAACTGAGTGTGAAAGTCAGAATCAAAAACAGTACCGTTCGTTGTAAACACTTCATGGCAGGCAGGACCTCTCTTGAACAGAAAAGCGGATTGCAGGACTGAGGACCCAAACGACAACGTCGATCCTCACGATCAAATTGCAGGAAATCACTGAGAAAGCTCAACTTAACTTTCTTACGTAATTAGTACTATCTCAACGGAATCGATGAGGTTAGTCAAGCAGCAGGAGCCAGGCGGCGCTGAATTGATCTGTATTCAGGAGAGCCTGCTGCCCTGCTTTGAGCGTCAGGCATTACCTGTCACAATGTCGAGATCCATTCTGAGTACGATCACCTGTGATCGCGCCAGCGGCTTGTTTTTTATGCGGGGATTGCTAGAATGCGTCCCTGCGACAGTTGCAACCAGATCACATTTCAGTAACATAAGCTGAGACAACAGGTTGCATCTGAATCATTACAGATGCGACAGCCGGAAAGAGAAACTTTCCATTTTTGTCATTAACCTGTGTCGCGTTTATCTGGTCTAATCCATCAGATCTGCACCCGTAGCTCAACTGGATAGAGCACCGGTCTTCGGAACCGGGGGTTAGGGGTTCGAATCCCTTCGGGTGTACTTGACCATAAAACTGAGAAAGCTCTCGTGAGTCCCATTGGAAACACGAGAGTTTTTTTTCATAGCCAGTCTGATCATTCCAGTTCCATTTATCACACAAACCAGCAATGGAACATCATTGCGAGAGCTGGAGTTCATCAATCCAGACCTCGGCATCAGCGTCAGCCTGGCTGATGAAGCCAATCCAGTCGAGAGTTTGCCATTCAGGATGAATACAGGGAAGATTCTTGAAGTGACGAGGTTTCTGCCCGGGAAGCGTGACGACCAGATCCCACTTGCCAGCCTCATCTCCCAGCGGCGCGACGATTTCCACGTTGACCCACTGCCCCACAGGCAGTTCCATCAAAGTCTGCCGGTTTGCCGCGCGGAGTTTCCCCTGCTCGATCCAGAGTGTAGGACCAATTCGATAGGGATTTGCATGATCGCGCCACTCATGCTGAAAAACAGCCTCTGGTCCAAGTTTGAGCGCAAAAGCGCAGCGACCTCTGCCCTCAGCATATTTGGGGGCAACCGTAATCATGGGGTAATAACGACGTTGTTGTCCGGGAGTGTCTTTAAGCCTCAGAGCGTGTTGCCCAGATGGAGCGTCAGCGATTTCCACAATGTCGACGCCCCCCCGTTTTTCGTCCTGTCCGACAGAAGTTCCGGGAGGCAGCCCCCCCTCTTCAAAGTCTTCCACAAACGCCAGCGCTGGCGTAGGCGGGGGATCTTTCATTTCAGGAAATTTCAGTGACCTCGCCTGATTCACCCAGTCTGAATCTCCATAAAGCCCTGCCCGTCCATAATCAAACGGTTTAAATCCGATCTTGAAAGCCGGTGAATTCTGGGCCAGGTGATAGTTACCCTCTGCGGGATCAATGAAATGGGGATTGGCAAAGATGGAACCCTGATCTTTTCCGGTGGCCTGCCATTCCGCAAAGGTCTTTCCCTGAAAATCAATCGGCTTCCCATCGGTGCGCCAGTAGAGATTATGATTCAGCCTGACATTCTTATCAGACCAGTTGCCATGAAAGAGTTCCCCTGAATCAAAGATGACGAGATTGCGTTCGAAGGTAAAGGAAAGATGCTCTTCGACCCGACTGCGTTTTACCTGGTACTCGCGAGAGAAGGCGAAAATATTATTTCGAATCAGGTTCTCTCGACCGTAATGCTGATGATAGCCGCCGGACCGGGTACGATACACGAGGTTGTTTTCCATCAGAATGTCTGTACTGCCCTCATCGTTGTAAAGCCCCCAACCACCATAACTCCAGGAGAGAATATCGTGAATCACGTTGTTACTGACAGTGGTTCCAGGTGAAGGACCAAGAGTGTAAATGCCCCCCATGTCGCTTAACCAGCCCCAGCCAAGATGGTGAATGTGGTTAAATTCAATTTTGTTGCGAACAGCGAGACTGTCCGTGTAGCCCCATCGCCAACCGACTGAAACTCCTGTGTAAAAGAAATCCGCAATTTCATTATGGGTGACCATATTATCACCGGACTGACCAATCCAGACTCCAACCGCACAGGGGAATAATCGACCTCCGTGCCGAATCAGATTATTGTCTACTTTGATCTTTTGAGTGCGTTCCTCTGCCTTGGAGGCAATCCGGGTTTCGCCAATCCGGATCCCCCCAGCTCCCAGATCGTGCAGATCACAATGTGTCACACTGCTCTCACTACACCCCTTGCGAAACCAGAGACCATAAGTGGCGACATGTCCAATTTCACAATCCTCGAATGCGATGGAACGCCCGCCATCAATCATGACTGCAGCCTCAATCGGTGAAGCAGCCTGGGAAGGTTCGAACCCCTGAGGAGGTGTCTTCCAGTCGGAATATCGAAACGCGAGGCCTCGAAAAGTCAGGTGTTCCACAAACTGACCAGCGGCGGGGTCTCCCTGTATAATCAGCAGTTTTTCAGCCACGGGTGCAAATGCTTCAGCCTTGTCAGGAGTCTCGCCCTTGCGGGGCCAATAATACAGCTTACCTTCGGGAGCGAGATACCATTCGCCCGGCGTATCGAGTGCAGCCCGATAATTCTCGAGGTAATAAGCTGTATTTCGGGTGAGTGGATTCCAGTGCTTCATCTGCCGACCGGAAGTGAGCAGCTTACCCGACGGTACATCATACCCGTCCAGAAATTTACGGGTATTGTCCCATTTATGAAAGAAGAGTGCCTGAATTCCACTTCGTTCCGCTTCCGGAACCTGTTTCAGGGAAGCCAGATCTGCAGGATCGGCGTAGAGCGTTTGCCGGGCGATTTTCTGAGGTCGAGGGCCATCTGTTTTTCCCATTTTTTCCCGGCTGTTCCGGAGATAAAAGAAAAACTCATCCGGTTCCCGAGCCCGCACAGCCCGCCGTCCATTGACCCAGAGCTGCTCGAATTTCCAACCGGGATCGACGGTCGTAGACCAGACCCCATCCGGATCAACTTTGAATCCGGAAATCTGCTTTCCCCCCGAAATAACAGGATGAGATCCCGGAGCCGCCTGATAGATTATGGGGGCTTTCTCGGTACCGGAATCTTCATGAGTAAACAGAACAGGTTCTGTAACAGGATAAACGCCGTCCTGCACAATTACCTTAATCGGTTCTTGCGGCTGAAGCTTTCGGATTTCGTCACGAGCCGCGGCAAGAGATCGAATCGGCCCGTCAGGTGAAACCTCAATCACGATTTCCGCCCGGGCTGCAGAACTCACTAAAGTCGTTAAAATCAATAGAAAGACAAACTGTTTTAGATCAAATAACTTCATCACTCTTCCACCTGTGCCCACTCTGGCTGACATCAGTTCATTTTCATCAGTCGCATTATTTGTATCGGACCTGCAAGGACAATGTCGCAGATTCTACTCCCTGCATTCTAGCACAGGCATGTAGTATTCGCACCGCATCAGTGTGTAAGTTGGATGCCACCAAGGAAAACTAAAATAACTCAATCCTAAAACTCAGCATGAGAGTTCAAAATTGAAAGTCTTGCAGAATATTAATCTCAGTCGCACCATCTACTCTATCTTACATGACTAATCCCCATCATAGCCTGGCAGTTCTGGATAATCTCATTGACAGCCTCTAACTTAAGAATAATAGAATACAGTGTAATGCGTCGGCTGTCATTCATTGGAGCATGCTAGAGTACGGCCCTGAGCGCCGGCGATGATTGTCTTAAACTTCTCAACCCACTGCCTGTTAACGTATCTGAATCCCGCTTGAAACAGAGTTCAAACGGGATTCAGTTCAAAAAGTCAGAGAAGAATACGTCTCACCAAAGAGAGAATAATCGCGGGATCAAATCGGAGATCCATTCAGAATGAAGTCCGACAAAGGCTCATTCAGCCCCCCAGGTGAAGCAATAAAACCGAAGGAGATCATCCCGCCGGCTGAAATATCTTCATTCCACGAGGCCCCGCGAATGACATAGGTATCTCCCACATGCGAGACAATTTCTGCATTCCAGATATCAGTAATGTCCCCTGCAAAAGTGAACTCCAGCGTCCACTCTTCCAGGATGTCATCACTTTCATTACGAATCTCAATCGCCCCCTGGAACCCACTGCCCCAGTCATTGACGTTGGTAAAGTCAACTTCCGCAGAGGGGGCGGGAGCATCATTATCCTGTATGGATCCAATCCCCGTATCAGTAACCAGAGTCGCTCCCACAACCTGATCAAGCACCACCTGGAATTCTTCTCTGGATTCAATCACCACGTCCCCCAGAATCGGAACCGTGATCGTTTTCTGAGTTTCTCCAGGCTGAAAGATCAGCTGACCACTGACAGCCTGATAGTCCATGCCTGCAATCGCAGTACCGTCCTGAGTATTGAACTGCACCATCACAGTCTCTGTCGCATACTCACTCAACGCCACCGTAAATATGACTTGATTGGTGCCGGTATCCCCTTCTGTGACTGTTACATTGTTGATGAACATCTCGGGAACGACAGCAACATACTCTTCGACAGTCACTGAAACAGTCGTAGTAGTAACACTCCCCACCTCTGAAACAGTCGTATATACAAAACTGTCTGCCCCCGAGTAGCCAGCATCCGGAGTATAGGTCAACGTGCCATCCTGATTGTCGACCACTGCACCATGCGCTGGTTGAGTAAACGACTGCAGTGTCAACCCGCTACTACCCATCCCGTTGACGGGATTGATGTTGTTCCCGGACATAACCAGCATACTCAGCATTGAAACCGAATCGGCATAGTAATTCGAGTGTGTCGTAGCCACACTGTCAAACACCGAGTTCAGCCAGGCTTGGTCTGCCGTATCAGAACCGGTCATGGCTGAAACCCCGACCGCTGCTCTGAAGAAGGGATCACTCCAGTTATTCAATGGTGTTCCATCCAGTTGGTATCCACCCAGAATCTGAGAGGGATTCCCTCCCGATGACTGCTGAAAGAACTCAGAAAGCATCTGTGCCTGAGCCAAAGAGACAGAGTCACCACTGAAAACAGCATCCGCACCTAAACGCCAGGGCACACGTCCTGCGTTATACCAGTAGTGTTGATCGTTGACTTCAAGAAAACCAGAAGGAGCCGGTGACACTGCACCAGTCTGAGGATCAACGATCACAAAATCCGGAACCAGTCCCGTCCCTGATTGCTGCTGCAGCTTCGTCATTACGTCCTGTGTTGCGGTGATAACTGCGTCCCAGGCTCCGGTCTGAGTCGCGGCTTCGAAAGCCCGAAAATGGCCGTACATGAAGTCGCTGGTACGCACTGACCATTGATTCCGCTGACCGCCGTTGGGATCAACCCAGTCTCCCAGCATCGGCAGATGACTTTGCGGACCAATCGTCGATTCGTACATCGCATTAATAATGGTGATCGCCTCCTGCAGATAATTGATCTCGCCATCACTGCCCCATTGTGCGTCAGCCACCAGCAGAGCATAGGCAATATCGGCATCGCCGTCGAAGGCACTGCTGTTTCCATACGCATCCGGTTGCGCCCAGTCCATCAGGTCCGGATTGCCCTCGCTGGGGTTGGCACGGGAATAACGGAACAGACCATCAAAAATGGTCTGGGCGTTCGGGTCGTAACCATCCATATGCGACAGAACCAGCATCCCATAGCCCTGCGCTTCAGAAGTAGTGCGTCCCTGTGAATCCATCACTACCCGATAGCCATTCCCGCCTGGATCGACTCGCAGCCAGTCCGACTTCCACTGGTCGTAGTAGTTGGCAACAATCTGATCCAGTTGTTCCTGGCTATACTGGCTGGGGAGCAACGTTCCATCCACATATTGCTGAACGTGACTGCCAAAATCTGGATCACCAGTTGAAGTTCCGATTGAAATCGTGACAGATGTTTCAAAGGGCGTTGTCACCGATATCTCATTTTCACTGGTCACAACATCATCATTGGTAATCGTATTGGCTGCGGTTGCAGTCCCCCCATCCAGTACCGCACCGACGGGACTGCTCAGGGTCACATAAAACTGCTCGTCCGCTTCCACCTGAGTATCACCATAGATGCGAATCGAGATTGTTTTCGAAGTCTCCCCCACAGCAAATGAGATCTGTCCGCTGGAAGCTTCATAGTCTTCTCCTGCAGTCGCAGTTCCATTGGAGGTTTGATAATTAACCGTAACAGGTTGTGTTGCCGCCTCAGACAACGAGATAACCAGAGTCGCCAGCACAGAACCACTTTCGCCCTCCACAACCGTAGCGCCTGCGATACTCACCACAGGCGTTACCTCTTCCGGAGGCTCTACGAGTCCATCCCAGGCGACGGGATCCTGATAATACTCCTGCACTTTGGTAATCCACCAGTAATTATCGGTGGGTTCGCTACCAATCGAATCAGTACTGATCCCGACCCCCGCTCCAAACAGGATCTGTCGGACCCCCGCCGCCCGCGCCTCTTCCACATGCGAACCCCAGGTAATCGTGTTACCGTTAACCGTCAGTTTGCTGTCATTCAATGCATTGGTGGAAAAGTAATCCAGACGATCTCCACTTGCCGTAAAGGTATCCCCCAGGAAAAAAGTCGGGGCAGAATCTTCATACTGACGAGTCGTGTTGGTAAGCGGATCGAAGACACCATTCTCGTCATACGGGTTATCGGCCAGGCTGTCGTTGATGTGCCCGACCGGAAGTTGCCAGAGTACCATTTCACGCTCTGTTGTCTGCGTGAGCGTCTGGACGATCAACAGATAATTATGCCAGTGATCACTGTTCCAGAACCAGGTACTGCCCGCCGGATCGTCGGCCGCACCATTCTGCGCCCCGGCATCCAGCCCATACTTATCCAGTGAGATAAAACCGGCTCCGTAACTGAGTATACCGGCATCCATATAATACTGGGCAATCAGTTCCGCTTCGCGGGCGATCGCGGCTCGTCCGGCTTCAACTCCCAGTGTGTCAGTGAGGTGCACAATACCTGTACCCGGAATCGGTGTCTCAATTCCCGGTGATGCCCAGAGGTTAAACTGCCAGCCGAATTCCACATTTGGTGCATACTTGCTGATGCTGTAATTGATCGCTTCGATCAACCCGGTTACCGTATTATCGAATTGCGGATCTACGCCTGATTGCAGGACACCACTACTGTAAACGGCACTCGTTATCGCGGAGATATTACTCGCAGAGGTACCTGCGTTTTGCATCAGGTAACCAAGAAAATCAGGCTCCATTATCATCTGTACCAGTTCGTCCCCCGCTTCGGTGCGAATGGTATCTAATGCAAATTTCAGATCCTGAAAATAGCTTTCCATATACGACAGGCTCTGGATATGCGCCAAATCAGTCGTATAACTTTCTCCGCCATCTGGAATGTTGTAGTACACGAACTGGGGGATCATGCCCAACTTCATACTTTCACGAACATAACTGCTGACCCGGTCCGGATCCCAGCTGCGCCATCCCGTAACAGGTCCCCCGTTGAGATAGATATAACGTGAGTCTACATATTTGTTAGTCGCATCACTGTCACCAAAATCCTGCCAGAATGAGAGGTCGCCAGTAGTATCTTCACTCACCGAACCAATCGTCACATAATCCGGCAGGCCCGGAAGCTGGCCATCGACAGTCCGCACACGAATACCAATAAAACGTTCTTCGCCGGAATCAAGATCCATGATGCGCAGCGATGCTCTGCCCGCCTCCAGTCCGGTGATTCGTAAAGTGTCTCCATCCACCATCTCGGCCTGGATCACGCGTGAATTATTTGTCACCACGCTGAATTGCCCCGCCTGGTTAGGTGAGGTCAAAGTATAATCATAGGCCACCTGATCGATCGTTACCTGCAGGGCCTGCCCTGCCAGATCCACGCCCTGAATTCCAATTTCACTGGCATCTCCGGCAACATAGACGACTTCATCACTCAGCGCAGTTCCGGCTGTATTACTGACTTCGACCTGATAACTGAATACGCCATAATCCCGATCCGTCAGCAACAAGCTGTCGGTCTGAGGCGTGGAACTGCCTGACAAGTCTGCCTCATAGATCAGCGTCCCGTTCTCATACAGCTTCCAGTGAGCTGCCGCATCCCCGGCCCAGAGATTCATCGTCACTCGAAATCCGCCAGAACCGGCGTCCGCCAGCACACTGACACTCGGTTTATTAGGTGCATTGATGACCGGATCAGGATCACCTGGATCATTCGGATCCGTTGGGTCACCATTTCCCATAAACACAAAATCAGTGGGTTCACTGTGAGTTCCTCTGGCGACAAATCCGATCGCCAGTGATTCTCCAGGATCTAAAGTATCATCCCAACTGGGAGGTGTGATCCGGTACTGACCTCCACCGAGGTTTTGTACCTCGGCGTTCCAGAGTGACTCAATCGTGCCACTGTATTTGAATTCCAGTTTCCAGTCCGTGAAAGCCGTAGATTCATCATTGTTCAAAGTCAGAATCGCGGTTCGACCGGAGCCCCAGTCATTGTCAACTTCGAACTGGATATCAGGCGCATCGGCCAGCGGATGCGCCGCCAGAAGCGTTCGTACTTCAAGCGATTCGGTCTGTTGAGAAATTGTGGCGCGAGACCGCCGGGGGGTAGAGTGCTGTGTAGAGAACCAATGCAGCAGGGTCGCATAAAGTCGTCTCATTTCATCTGCTCTGCGAATACAGAGCCCTTTCAGTCTGTGCCAGGACAGTGCCTCTCATGCAGCAGGCCAGCATGAGAAAACAATGAAGTTGGCACGGCTTCAGGATTCAGATGAAACTGAAACGTGCAAGACTCATCGTAACACTGCTTATCGTCGGGCGTGAGCAGAAGACCGGAAGGGAATCAGTCGGCCACATGCTCTATAGGTTCCCGCGAATCTCTTGGCGCGGAAGCTGTTTCGGCCCAGAACAAACAGCAATGTCCGATTTTTAGAAATGCTTTTTACCTGGAACCAATCCAGGCTCAGAACAATTCGATTTAAACAGGTCCCCCTCCCCTGTGTCCAGATGAAATTTGAAAAGCTTTTTTGAAAAGGATGGACAGACTGGTGTGCTTATGAAGCTTGTGTGAAGCAGGGACCGACAGACTTTCTGAGTCTCATCTACTTAATAAAGTTCGTGAACCGGTTTTCCGGTCCCGACAATGCTGGTCGGTCGGCCTGAGGCATCATCGAAGTGAGTTTCCAGAGAGATCCCCATTTTTTGATAAATTGTTGCCAGCAGATCCAGGGGAGTCGTTTTTCGTTCGACCACGGCACCACCATATTTTTCACTGGCCCCCACCACGCGTCCCCCTTTGATGCCGCCGCCAGCGAACATCACGGTGAAACAGTTTGACCAGTGATCCCGCCCCGCGTGGCCATTGATCATGGGCGTCCGGCCAAACTCACCCGCACAGAAAATCATCACATCATCCAGCATGCCCCGGTGTTCCAGATCTTCGATCAGGGTTGCCATTGCCTGGTCCAGGGGCGGAAGATGTGTCTCCAGCCCTTTTTCGATGTCGTTGTGATGATCCCAGTAGCCGGTATTGATGGTCACGCAACTGCTGCCTGCCTCGACAAGCCTTCTTGCCAGTAATGCGCTTTGACCATATTGATGCCGACCATACTGATCTCGCAACCGGTTGTCTTCGCTGCTCAAATCAAAGGCTTTACGAACCCGTTCGCCCGTTACCATTTCCAGGGCCTGCTGTTTAAAGGTATCCAACCCCTCTATGACTCCCGATTGATCAACCTCGCGATTCAGAGTGTCAAACTGCTTCAGCAGTTCCCGCCGTGATTCGACACTTTTTAAAGTCAGACCGTCGGGTAGAGCCAGGTTGGGAATTTTGAAGTTCTTGGAATTTGGATCCGTTCCCACTTCAAACGGGTTATACGATTTCCCCAGGTACACGGCACCCTGATAACCAAAGGCTTCCGATTTGGGGATAGTAACATAGGGGGGCATGTGCTCGGAATGCGCACCAACGGTTCGTGCGATCACAGAACCGAAAGAAGGCTTCTGCGGAGCATTTCGCGCCAGTGTGGGACCAAAATAACCTGTCTGCATCCAGTGTGCAGAGGGCGCATGGATCCCATTTTCATGATGCACAGACCTGACCTGCGAGATGTGATGCATCACCTTCGCCTGCAGGGGAAAACGTTCTGTCACATGAATATCAGGTACGGACGTAGATACGGGTCGATACATCCCACGATATTCAGCCGGAGCATGCGGTTTCATATCGTACGTATCCTGTTGGCTCATGCCACCATGAGTCCAGAAGACGATCAACGATTTATTGGACTTCGGCCGCACCGTTTCTGCTGCCGTGGCACGGGCCTGAAACAGGTCAGCCAGTCCCAGACCTAACAGGGGTGCTCCCAACTGCAGGAAATTGCGACGACTTACGCCGTCACAATTGGAATATTGATTTCCTGACAAGGATAACATCAAACGCGTCTCCCACAACGGTTCCAGGCGGATTTTGCCTGGAATAACAATCTGTCAATGATTCATCATAAACTCATTCGTGGCCAGGAGCGCCCAGACCAGTGAACGATACGCCTCATGCCGATTCTTTTCACTATTGAGATATTTCACAGCCGTTTCGACTTCTGATGTTCTCGGGGGCCGTGACAAAGTCCGTACAAAGATCTCACGGACATTATCTGAATGCGTTTTCTGATTCGATGCCAGCAGTTCGATGTAACCATTTTTATCGGTCAGTTTTCGCTGGATCTCCTTCGAATTCACCAGTTCGAGCGCCTGCGACAAGGCGGGATCCACGGTCCGCTCACACTCACAGGCCGATGTGCGGGCAGGTCGCCCAAAGACATCCAGGAAATTGAAACGTACATTTTCGTCGGGTAGATTTACCGCCCGCATCCCTTCAGGGAATACCCCTGGCCCCCCGGGAAAAACAGTGGGAACATCTAAAACCTGACTGATCCCATCCAGCAGGACTTCCGCTGAAAGTCGCTTAGGGTAATAACGGGCAAAACACTGACTATCTTCGGCATTGGTTTCATTCGGATTAGCACTGAGACTATACGCATAGGAATTCGTGATCTCTCGAATCAGCTGCTTCACATCATACCCATTCGCAGCAAAATCATAGGCCAGTTCATCGAGTAGAACCGGATTCGTAGGTGGATTCGTGCTGCGGGCATCATCAATCGGGTGAATAATTCCCCGACCGAAAAAATGTCCCCACATCCGATTCACCATCGTCCTGGCGAAAAAGGGATTCTCCGGACTGGTCATCCATTTTGCCAGGTTGCGGCGGGGGTCGTCAAAACGTGACACCTCAAAATCAGGACCTCCCAGCGGACGGGGCTGCATCAGTCTCCCGCTCCGAGGGTTATGCACTTTTCCCTCATCTTTGAGATAAATCACTTCATTGGTCGGCACCTCGGCATCAGCAAAGCCCCCCTTGCGTCCCACGCGACTGAAGATGGCAGCGAAAGAATAGTAATCGTCCTCGCTCCAGCGTTCTGCGGGATGATGATGACACTGGGCACATTGAACCCTGACACCTAAAAACGCCTGTGCCACCGACTCCACGTAATCAGGTGTCGAACGGACCGAACGGTACCAGATCGCAGGCGGATTCTGAGCCTGCCTGCCAGTGGCAGTCAGTAGCTCAGTCACAAAGCGATCATAGGGCTTGTTGGCTGCGATGGAATCACGAATCCAGGCAGAGAACAACATCGTCCCCGCCCGTTGATTGCGAGTGCCATAGCCGCTCCCCCGGTTCTGTAAAATATCAGCCCATTTTAAAGCGAAGTAACTGGCATACTCGGGACGTTCCAACAGTCGATCGATCAATCGCTCCCGTTTGTCAGGTCGGGAATCCGCCAGATACAGCCTGACTTCGTCAACCGTAGGCAAGGTACCACAAATATCCAGAGTGACCCGGCGGATGAAGGTCGCATCATCTACTGGTTTCGAGGGTAGAATCCCCAGTTTTTTCCATTGGGCTACCAGGTGCAGATCGATCTTCGAGAGTTTCTCTTCCGAAGGATACCCTGCGAAATTTTGCTGCCCCGTGGAATGATAGGGAACCACTCCCTGGAAAACAGTAATCTTCTCTCCAAAGCGGGCCATCACGGCAAAGACTCCGCCACGCGATTGAGTGGTAATCAGACCTTCCTGATCAACCTTGCCGATTTCCGGATAGTTTGATTCGTAAATAGACTGGTGCGTGACGTCTCGCTGAGTCCCATCTGAAAAGTGAGCTGTCACCTGCAGCTTCAGGCTGGAGCGCTGCTGAAAAACACGGTTACCGGGCGACAGTTCAATTTTGTTAATTTCAGGATCATCCGGATGTGGGCCGATGGCTCCCTGTTCGATCCAGTCATACAGCAACGCATAGTCCGCGGAATCTGCTTCCAGTAACCGCCCTCCACCATGGGGCACCAGCCCCGTCGCCTTGAGCAGCAGCAGGCTCCGGTCAGGATCACCGGGAAAGATTCGCCTCCCCCGTGATTCCCGCGCAATTGCAGTATAATCCATGGCAGGATCAAAACCGAGCAGCGAGATCTTAAACCCGTTCTGCCCCGTCGATTTTCCATGACAGCCCCCACTGTTGCAGTTCAACCTGGTCAACAGGGGCACCACATCTGTAGTGAAATAAACCTTCCGCTTCGCTGAGTCATCAGCCAAAGGCATTTTCTCAGCAGCGACCAGCATGCCCTGTCCTGATACCAACAGGCAGACGATCATCCAGATCAGCCGATAACTTCGTGTTTTTGAATTCTGCTCAGATAGGAGACGGAACATGAAATCTCACTTCGCTCTTATTCAGTTGAATTGGTGATTTCCAGATTCAGGAAACAGCTTCCATGATAGACCGCCTGGTCTTCCACAACACCGACCGCAGACAGACGTATGAAAGGCTGTTTCCCTAGAGGGGCATCCTCATTGGCAATGATCTGCAGTGTCCCCTCTTCGGTCTGTCCGACGAACGTCACGCCCCGCACACGCAGCCCGTCTACCTTGAGAGCAGGGGCTTCCACTTCGGTATGAATTTTACTGATGAAGCCATTAATCCGCCGGGCCGAATATTTCACCTGAATCGTTTCACCGCGGCGGATTTGCCTGGGAGCGTCTGTATCCACGGCGACCACGAACGCAGCCGGTTTCACCTCGAAACTGACAGGATTGCTGAACAGCGTGACCGACGTTTTCTTTTTGGATTCGGGGTTCGTCACCTTCGTCTCTGCCTGAATCGTCAGCGTGTACTGCCCCTCCGGCAAATAAGGTGGCAGGTAAAAACTGAGATAGCCCTTATTTACTCCTGCAGGAATCACGGCACTCTGATTTTGAATCATTTGCGGGAGCCCTATGCCCTGCAGCTTTACCTCCGCCTGATCACTCAGATCGCGCCGATCAACCTGGACCGCCACATCCAGTACCGAGCCGGGTGCATGTCGCAGTTTCATCTCACCAAACAGATCGTGCTTACGGGTTAACTGGGGGTTGGCGGTAATCTTTACCGGCGCTGTGTCAGTAACAGCCAGGGGAATGCCTGTCGTCAGCCGACTAGTGGCGTTCGGTAAGTCCGTTCTGACCAGAGTTCCACCGCTGATTCTCCCGCCCGCGCCCTGTGCAGAACTGACTTTCAGCTGCAGATTTTCAACAAAAGCAGGTGCAGACTCGGAAGCACTGACGGTCAGCAGTGCCCGTTCTGTATGGGGTCCCAGCCAGACATCCGGACACTCAATTCCCGGGGGAAGATTAACAGCACTTACTCGTATGGATTCGGTCATCCCCCGTTTTCTGATGGCATACACATCCAGTAAAGCGCGACCTCCACGCTCAATATTAAGAGAGGCCTGCTTTTGATGGTGTGGGACGACCGCCAGGTGGAACTCCGGTTCCTGCCGTCTGAGACTGAATCGGTACACACGACGCGGGTCATCATCCAGACTACCGCGCAGATTGCGGACCATGATCAGATAGCGTCCATCTTCCGGCACCACCCATTTACCGACAGGGTCGAGATGACTCAGCGAAAACTGCCTGCTCCCGCTGTTACTGATGTGATCCGTAAATCGTGCCAGGACCTTCTGCCCCGCTCCATCCAGCAGGCTGATATCAAGATCCACGGGAGAATGGATCCGCTGTCCCCAGGCCTCGAACCAGAGTACTTCCCCCCGCCGGGCCTGGAAGGCATACCAGTCCTGTTCGTCACCGGCTATCAGCTGACCACTGACTTCGGTGGGATAAGCAAGCTGTTGAGCCGTTTGCGCAGTCTGATGCGTTTCCTGCTCGAGCACGACCGGTAAATCGGTCAGGCTGATTGACTGTGGTGCGTGACCTTCTTCTAACTGAAACGCAAAGCTTTCCAGATCAGTCTGTTCGCTCCCCCTGCGCATGGGAACAAGAGTGTGATCATTGTCTGCTGGAGCTTTGATCGTCAGATCCAGCCGCTCAAGGGCATTACCCACGGTGGGTCTACTCTGATTTAACAGTGGCTGTTCATTACTACTTGCATCCCCCAGCTCAAGCGACCGCCTTGTTGCTTCTAAAGCTGCGTCCTGAGCGAGTTGCTGCTCAGATTTGTTTTTCAGTCGGTTCAGGTTCCAGCCGTAGATTGAAACCGGAGCGGTCTCCCCATATTGCACGACTGCAGGTACGGTAAACAGCATCCGTGGCCCGGTATCGATATCCAGTCGATAAAAATGATTCGGGCTACCGGAATAAATCAGATCAAAGACTTTGACTGCATAACTGCCATCTGCAGGGACTCGAAACGAAATCAGAGGATCATTGCCAAAGAACCCGCGATTGACCGCCAGACGCCTCCCCTGGGAATCAAAGACTTCCAGAATGGGACGCAGGCTTGAATCGATGCGTTCTGCCCGGCACTCCAGGACGACCCGTTGCCCCTGACTGGCCTGAAAATGATAAACATCCACGTCCCCTTTTTGGCTGACGCAGCCATTGATCGACACATCCAGTGAAACAGCTTGTGCTGATTTCAGCTTTTCATTCGGTTCCGTTTCGAGTACTTCAGACCGATTCCCCACAATAAAAGCCCGGGGAGAACTTAAACCGATGCGACAGAGAACACGCAGATCATAGGTGCCAACCGGGACACTGGCAGGGATCGAAACCCGAAACTGATCCTTACTGATTTTCTCTGCAGAGATATCCGGATGACTGCAAATCAGACGGGAAACTTCATCTAACCCGGTGCCAGCGACCTTGAGTTCCAGGCTGCTCCCCTGTTGCCCTCCGCAAGGAAAAACGGAATTCAGAATGGGAGGCGTGGCCGCGGTCAAAACAGATGATACGAGCACCTGAATCAGGAATATGAGCGCAAACAGACTGACTCGACCCGGTCGTTTCACGATACGCTCTTCCCTTAGATTTCTGAAGCATCTTCACATATCCGCCGCTGAGATATGAAAGAATTGGTTTCAGCCTAACTGGCGCGAGTATTTCTATCTCTGGAACAAACATTCCATAAACGTTAGTTTATGCGACAGGGCCATGCTTAGTCAAGGTGCTGATCCAGTTCAAGCGGGTCATTATCGAACAATACCGTTTCAAATGTTCAATCTGAGATGGCAGACTCAACGTGATGTAGAGCCCCATCTAGATCACGACTCCGTTTAATACCAACACGGTTGCATTGCTGTGATGGGGATAACACAATAAATAAAAATCTGCCTCCGCCTGCCTGTTTCCTTTCCATCCTGACAAGCCGGGCAATCTCATTATTCGAACTGGAGTTCTCATCATGCGCGTGATGCTTTTTGCTTTCATTCTGACTGGCACGATACTGTCTTATCTGCCACAAACCTGCGCTGCGGCAGAACCGCATTCGGATCGCTGTGTGGTCCTGGTCAGTGTGGATGGCCTGGCAAATTTTTATCTGGACGATCCCAAAGCAGACATGCCAACTTTACGCAAGCTCGCCCGAGAAGGAGCTCGTGCTCAGGGTATGGTCTGCTCCTTTCCCACTGTCACCTGGCCTAACCATACGACCCTGGTCACTGGTACAACACCGGCTAAACACGGTGTGATCGGCAACAATTACCTCGATCGCAAAAGTGCGACTCCCGTCCCCTTCATTCCAGATCCATTGTTCGACAAAGATCAGATTGTCAAAGTTCCTACCATCTACGACGTAGCCCACCGGGCTGGACTGGTCACCGCCGGCATCATCTGGCCAGCGTCCCGCAATGCCCGGACGCTGGACTGGACCGTACCCGACATGTTTGGCAAAGAAGCCTGGCCTAAGTACGGCACCCAGATCTGGCTGGAAGAACTGCGTCAGGACGGTCTCCCTGTTGACGAACATGGTGCCTGGACTGGTGAAAGCGGCGGAGGTGTCAAACGCGACTGGCTCTATACCCGGATGGCCCGACATCTGTTCCAGAAACATCCGCCTAACCTGCTGGTCATTCACCTGGTTGAAGTCGACCACGTGGAACACAAACATGGCCCCCGCAGCACCGAAGCCTACTGGTCTGTGAGCTACGCCGACGATCGCCTGCGTGATATTGTTGAAGCCATCAAACTTTCCCCACACGCAGATAAAACTACACTCGTTGTGGCCAGCGATCACGGGTTCTTCCCAATCTCAAAAGACATCCGCCCGAATGTGCTCCTCAAACAGGAAGGCCTGATTTCTAAAGATAAAAAGCAGGCTTACTGTCTGTCTCAGGGCGGCGGCTGTATGGTCTATGTACTGGATGACAAGCATCGCGAAGAAACAATCGAAAAACTGCGCAAGAAACTTGCTAAGCTGGAAGGGGTCCAGGCAGTACTCGGTAAAGAGGAATACACAAAACTGGGTCAGCCGACTCCCGCTGAAGACTCGCACGCCCCCGATCTGTGGCTGGCGGCAAAATCCGGTTACTCATTCACCAACAGTGATTCTGGCGATGAAACCGTCGTTCCACGGAAAACACCTGGCGGAACACACGGGTACCTCCCGGACCAGCCAGACATGCTGGCTACTCTGGTGATCTCAGGTTATGGCATTAAACCCGGAACCAACCTGGGCAAAATTCAGAGTCTGGATGTCGCCCCTACAATGGCCCGCCTGCTGGGAGTTGAACTTCCGACGGCTCAGGGAAAGCCATTGATGCCGGCCCTGCTGGACGATTGAGATTCCCGCGCAATCATTCAGGGCTCCTTCTATCCTCAAAAAAAAGTCAATCATTCCAGAGGTAACCATGTCAGCGTCCACCACCCACCCACAAAGATTTGAGAATCGTATCGCCCTGGTAACAGGCGGCTCACGGGGAATCGGGCGGGCCTGCTGCCTGCGTCTGGCGGAAGAAGGGGCCCGCGTTGCCATTAACTATCGCCAGGGAAAGGAAGATGCAGAAGAGACGCTGCAGCAGATTCGGACCGTTGGAGGGACTGGCATGCTCGTTCAGGCCGACGTCTCTTCGAGCGAACAGGTCGACCGGATGGTCAGCGAGATCGAAGCGGAATGGGGGCAGGTGGAACTGCTGGTCAATAACTCCGGCATCTTCAGTTACGAGCCGCATACCGAGTTAACCGAAGAGGCATGGCGGCAGATGCTGGAAGTGAACCTGACAGGGACTTTCCTGGTCACCTGGCGTGTCAGGGAGGGCATGCTGCACCAAAAATTCGGACGGATCGTCAACATGAGTTCCCTCTCCGGACTGATGCCCCGCCCCATGTCGATCGCGTATGCAGTCAGTAAAGCAGGCGTCGTCTCCTTCACCCAGAGCACCGCCGTCGCCTGGGCAGGCGATAACATTCGCGTCAATGCCATCGCCCCAGGACTGATTGACACTGAAATCCTCTCTGGTGTCAATCAGGATGATCTCGAAAAAATCATTCAGGCCACCCCTATCCCACGCATGGGTAAGGCCTCGGAGGTCGCCTCAATGGTCTCTTTTCTGCTCTCTGAAGAAAGCAGCTTTACCACCGGCCAGACCGTGGTCATTAGCGGCGGACGCTGCATGCTACCCTGAACCTGTCCAGCGAACAGTTTCAGGAAGCCTCATGCCTCAGGAGACGATGTCCTTGATCACATGCGCCTCTTCCACACCAGTCAAACGGAAATCGAGTCCCTGAAACCGGTAACTAAACCGCCTGTGGTCAATGCCGAACAAGTGTAGTAAGGTCGCATGAAAATCCCGGACGTGCACGGGATTTTCTGCCGCCGCGTATCCGAATTCATCCGTCGTGCCATAGCTCTTACCGCCCTGAATGGCTCCCCCGCCCAGTACCAGAGAAAACCCTTTGATGTGGTGATCTCGCCCGGATCCCTGGGCCATCGGGGTTCTGCCGAATTCACCACCCCAGACAATCAGCGTGTCATCATAAAGTCCTCGTTGTTTCAAATCGCGAATCAGAGCCGCGGTCGCCTGGTCGACTTCTTTCGCGGTAATCTCAATCGAACGTTTGATCCCGCCATGGTGGTCCCACGCACGGTGGTATAACTGCACGAAACGCACGCCACGTTCGAGCAGTCGTCGTGCGAGCAGGCAGTTGGATGCATAGGTTCCATCGCCTCCTTCTGTCCCGTAAGCTGATAACGTCTCTTTGGTTTCACTCGCCAGATCCATCAGCCCCGGCACACTGGTCTGCATCCGAAATGCCATTTCGTACTGCCCGATCCGGGTGGCGATTTCAGAATCATGCACCAGGTCATCGAAGCTGTGATTCAACTGGTTGACCGTCTGTACGAGCCGCTTCTGCTGCTGCATCGACACACCATCAGGTCGGTTCAGGTAAAGTACTGGTGCCCCCGTCGACTGAAACTGAACCCCCTGGAAGCGTGAAGGTAGAAACCCACTGTGCCATTGACGGGCGGCAATCGGCTGTGCCTGTCCCCCCTTCCCGACGCTGGTCAGCACAACATAACCGGGCAGGTCATCACATTCCTGTCCCAGGCCATACAACAGCCATGACCCCATGCTGGGGCGTCCTGCCTGCGAGGAACCGGTGTTAAATAGCGTATGAGCAGGGTCATGGTTGATCTGATCCGTATACATCGACCGGATAATACATAGATTGTCCGCCACAGATCCAATCTGGGGGAACTGACTACAGATCCGCTGGCCACTTTCGCCAAAACTTTTAAATTCGAATTGCGGAGCAAAGCATTTGAGTTCGCGTCCCTGCAACTGAGCAACCTGCTGCCCCTTCGTCAGAGATTCCGGCATCGGTTTGCCGTGCATCTCGCGTAACGTCGGCTTGTCGTCAAATGTTTCGAGATGAGACGGTCCTCCCGCCATACAGAGATGAATAACCCGTTTAATCCGCGGCGGGAAATGCGGTTTCCCGATCACCCCCTGCCCCAGATCACTGGACTGGGCATCCCGTGATAACAACGACAGTAAAGCCGCCGGCCCGATTCCGAGCGCAGACTGACGCAGAAAACTCCGTCGCGTAACATTCAGATTTGACATGGAGAATTCCTCAGTTTAATAACGTGTGATCATTTCATGCAGGTTCAAAACAGCGCGCGACACACTCGTCCAGGCAGCCAGTTCCGCCTGATCGATTTTCTCAGGGGTTGGATTTAAACCGACAGACAGAATCTCTACTGCCGCCTTCGGCGACTGACGATATGCCTGCAGATCTTCCTCATACAGTCTCTTCAGCAGCTTGATTTCATCCTGCCGTGGTTCCCGCATTAAGGCCTGTTGCATCAGCCACTTCAACTGTGAGTCAAACTGTTTCTCAGGGTATTCCTGAATCACGCGCGTCGCCAGTACCCGGGCCGCTTCCACAAAAGTCGGATCATTTAATAACACCAGGGACTGCAGAGGCGTATTGGATCGGGAACGCTGCGCCGTACATTCTTCACGAGCCGGCGCATCGAAAGCGAGCAGACTGGGATGCAGAAACGTACGTTGCCAGTGCGTATATAAACCCCGGCGATATTGCTGATCTCCCTTGTCCGACTGATAGGTCCGCTTGGGAAAATTCAATTGTGCCCAGTATCCGGCTGGTTGATAAGGTTTGGCACTTTCACCTCCGATTTGCAGATTCAGCAGTCCACTGACCTGCAGAGCATTATCGCGAATCATTTCCGCTTCCAGACGCCAGCGTGACTGACGTGCATACATGCGATTATACGGATCACGCTCTCGTAATGCGGCTGTCCAGGCAGAAGACTGACGATAGGTATGCGAGGTCACCATCAGTCGCACCATGTGCTTGACATCCCAGCCGCTGTCAATAAATTCACAGGCAAGCCAGTCGAGCAGTTCAGGATGGGTCGGCATCTCTCCCTGTGAACCCAGATCATCGACCGTACGAGCCAGCCCCTGTCCGAACAGGAGCATCCACAATCGATTCACAAACGTGCGCGCTACCAGCGGATTCTCGCGCGACGTCATCCAACGTGCCAGATCCAGGCGGGTCGCCCGCTGATTCTCGGGTAAATCAAGCGGAGCTAAAAAGTGCGGTACTCCGGGATCCACAACTTCGCCGGAATCATCCATCCAGTTCCCGCGTGGCAGAACCCGCATGGTACGCGGCGTTGTAGCTGTTGTCGCCAGTGTCGTGACGATCTGATTCTTCAACTGCTCCTGCTGCTGTCTTAATCGAGCCAGTTGTTCACGGCTCTCTTTTAACAGCGGCGTTGATTCACGAAACGCGGTATCCAGTTGTTTTTGCTGTTCGGCAGAACGCGCTTCAGTTTTGACTTTCAGTACTTTCTGGATCTCATCAGACAATGCGAATCCTGATTGAATCACACTCGGATCAGAGGAAATAAACAATCGAAACCGCCCCAGGTTATGCCCGTTCCCATGTCGCTGAATAATACGAATCTGACAGGAAGGAGTCCCTTCTCCCGGTTGTTTCTCACTGGAATCGGCAACCTTCCCTGACAGTAGCAGGTGATTGCGTTTTCCAATTTGCGGTAGAATAGCCCAGCCGGTTCCAGATTCATCAGCGACATTCTGGGGCGTGTGACCATTTTGTGAATGAGCAGCTACCGCTTTCTTCCATTTGACATTCTGCTTCCCCACCATCAATTGCACTGCGTTGACCACGAGGTTCCCATTCCCAGCACGTCCCGGCCCCTTGCGAGGAAGAGAAGGATCAGGCAACAGCTCCAGTTTCAGTGCCACGGGACCTGTGACAGGAATCAGGCTGTCTTTGATTTCCAGCACATATTCATCCTTATCCGGATTCTTGCCACTGGCCAAAATCGAGCCATCTTCGAGCACTTTTAGTTTCGCCCCACCTGTTGAGCTTACTTCCTGAGGCTTGAGCAGTGTCCAGCGATCAAAATCGGCCTGGACCTGTTGTTCCCACTCCTGTCGGGCGGCGGTTAATTCGGTGGTTTCCCGATTATAATTCTGTTCTGCCTGTTTGATTGCAGCCTCTAACTCTTTTGAGAGGCGAGCCTGTTCCTCAGTCGGTACCGGCAATTGTTCGATGTGCCGGGCACCACGGACAATCCCCTGCTCTTTAATGTCCGCAAAAAAAGCAGCGAAGCGATAAAAGTCTTTCGTCGTAAAAGGGTCAAATTTGTGATCGTGGCATTCCGCACACCCGACCGTAGAACCGAGCCAGACGGAGCCCGTCGTACGGACTCGATCGGCAGAATATTTCGCCAGGTATTCCTTAGGTTGCACTCCCCCTTCTCCAGAAGCGCGATTCAACCGGTTATACGTCGAAGCCACCTTCTGCCAGAGGTCAGCTTCAGGCAGCAGGTCCCCTGCCAGTTGCTCAATCGTAAATTGATCGAAGGGTTTATTACTGTTGAATGCGTTGATGACATAATCCCGATACGGGGACACGCTTCTCACCTGATCGCCGTGGTAACCCAGCGTATCTGCATAACGGACCAGATCCAGCCAGTAGAGTGCCAGTCGCTCACCATAATGGGGAGAATCCAGATAGTCATTCACAAGTTTTTCGTACGCCACGTCTCCTGGATGCGCAGGATAGGCTGCTACCACCGACGGATCGGGAGGCAGTCCGGTTAGATCAAAAGAGAGGCGGCGGACCAGTGTTCTCGGCTCCGCCTCAGGCGAAGGAGCAAACCCATTGTCCTTGAGTTGTTGCTGGATGAAAGCGTCAATCGGATGCAGATTCTGCTTCTCTTTCAGCTCAGGCACTGCAGGCTTTACCAGGGGTGTCAGGGACCAGTGCCGCTGGTAGGCTGCCCCCTGATTGATCCACTTCCGCAGCAGCTCAATTTCAGCCTTACTCAGTGGCTTGCCATGCTCAGCCGGGGGCATCACCAGACTTTCATCGCTGGCAGTGATACGGTGGATCAGTTCGCTCTCATCGGCCTTACCGGCGACTATCGCCCGCGTTCCTCCCAGGTCACGCAGTGCAGAATCACGATCATCCAGACGCAGATCGGCTTCCCGTGTTTTCTCATCCGGGCCATGGCAGGCAAAGCATTTGTCCGAAAGTATCGGTCTGATATCCCGATTGAACTGTATCGGGATCTCCCCCCAGACGGGCCTGATGATCAGGCAGAAACAGAAAACAGACGCGAGCCCGAGTCTCATTGATTACCTCTCCCACACAGGACGAACACCCTGGGCTGCTCTCTCAGCTGTAACTCGTGCTTGAGGATTCTGAGCTCATTCTTTCCGGTAGAAATCAGGAGGGCATGAGTCTGCAGAAGTTACAGCTGACTAAAGGAATTCAGGCAGGCAAGGATGCTGATCTGGACATTAGTAAAACAAACGAAACAGCATTAAACCTATAGTGTAGGTTGTGCTCAGACCACCTGCAAGCAGATCTCGTCAATCTGGCGACGTATGCTCTCTCGGGAAGCAAGCGTAACCAGGAACGGGGCTCGTCTTAACTGATAATGTCGTGGATTACTTCACCATAATCCCGTTCCAGACGCTGTCTGCCGGGATAGTTGAGCCGGGTCGTATCCAGGCCCATCTGATGTAATACCGTGGCATGCAGGTCGGTCACATAGTGCCTGTCTTCAACAGCGTGGAACCCAAGTTCATCTGTCGAACCATGAATGTGCCCGCCTTTAATTCCACCACCGGCCATCGCCACGCTGAATCCATGCGGGTGATGATCGCGGCCTGTTCCCTGGACAGTGCTGTTCCCATTACGGTGTTCTGCACCAGGGGTTCGTCCGAATTCAGAGCCGATCACAATCATGGTCTCATCCAGCAGGCCACGCTGTTTGAGGTCTTTAATCAGACCGGCAATTGGCTGATCGACCTGGGCCGAAAGCTGCGAATGCAGGCGTTTAATATCGCGATGAGAATCCCAGGCACCAGCATTACCACGGTAGCCATGGAACAGTTGAATAAACCGCACGCCACGTTCGGTCAGACGCCGGGCCGCCAGACATTTCTCACCGAAGCTTTTGGTGGTTGACTGATTCAGACCATACAGTTCCTGCACATGCTGTGATTCTTCTTCAAAAGCCATGACTTCGGGAACAGCGGACTGCATCTGGAATGCCAGTTCGTATGATTTGATCCGTGCTTTCAGGTTTTTGTCATCCGGGTATTGAATTCCGGCGTGTCGGTTCAGTTTCCCCAGCAGGCCGAACATTTCCTGTTGTTCCGAAGGAGTCATTGAATCATCGGCAGACCGCACAAACGAGAGCGGATCTTTCGGATCCACTTCCATCCGAACACCCGCATGTTCCGGCCCTAAATAAGAGGATCCGTGTGTCCAGGCGGCACCACAACAGTCAGCACTTGGGTTCCCCAGCACGACATAATGCGGCAGATTCTGGTTAGCCGTTCCCAGACCGTAACTGACCCAGGAGCCCACGGTCGGAAAAGCACCTTCCGTAATTTTGCGGCCGGTATGATAAGTCAGCTGAGCACCATGGTTATTGTCGATCGTCCACATGGAACGGACTAAGGTCAGGTCGTCCGCGCAGGTCCCCAGATGCGGGAACCAGTCGCTGATTTCCAGACCACTTTCGCCATATTTTTTAAAGCCTGTCTGCAAAGGCATAATGGCTTTGAACACTTCACGCTTCTGCTTGGACGGGTCAAGCAGGATCTTATTGATCTTGTCCTTATTCAACACAGATTCTGCATAGGGAGTTTCATCGATCGACTTCCCGGCGTATTTATTGAGAGCTGGTTTCGGATCGAAACTTTCCAGGTGACTGAGACCACCAATCAGAAAGATCCAGATCACCGACTTGGCGCGCGGCACCATGTGCGGAACCAGTCCCGCTTCTGCAGCCTGCAGTTCGCCTTCCTGAAACAGAAGCGAAGAGAGCGCCATGCCCGTCATTCCCATGCCGGTGTCGTTTAAAAACGTGCGACGGTTCATCTGGGGTGAATTAAACATTCTATTACTTTCCAATCCCATTCCGGTCAGGATTCATCAGCGAATCGTGACAAAATCATTATGGTTGAATAATACGGTAATCAGTTTTTGATACTGCTCTCTGGTCGGCTGACTACCCTCTGCTTTGACAGACGCCATCAGAAAATCCCGACAGAGCTGATGTTCAACTTCATCCGGCCGACGCGAGAGAATTCGCAGGTAAGCCTCCTCGATAAATGCGTCCATGTCTCCGGTGGTCGTCTCTTCAATCTGAGACGCCAGGGCTTCACTTGCCAGGAAAGTCAGCTTACTGTTGGCCAGCGCCAGTGCCTGATGCGGTTGCACACTCGTCTCCCGCATATAACACTCAGAAACACTGGGACCATCAAAGATCTGTACGAACTCAACCAGCTTTTCATGTGCGTGCCGGAGGTAAATACTCTTGCGACGAGAATCCTGGGCCTGGTGGTTATCAATGTCCGCCCCCCCCATCTCAGCGTCGAGTCGACCGGGAATGTAGAGCAGGTTATCCCGCACGATTTCCCCTTCCATCCGGCGTGCTGATTTTTTCCAGAGGAAAAGATTATCGGGGTCGATCGCATGGTTCTCGGGGGCACCAGTCCCTGCCATCCGATAAGTTGAACTGGTAACGATCAACCGGTGCATCTCCTTCATGCTCCACTCCCGGTCCATGAATTCCGCTGCCAGCCAGTCCAGTAACGCAGGATGAGTCGGTTCACGACCGTTTCCGCCGTACTCATTGACGGTTGGCACAATCGGCTGACCAAAATGCCGCAACCAGATATGATTCATCGCCACACGGGCCGTTAACGGATTTTGACGTTCGGTCAACCAGCGGGCAAACGCCAGACGACGCCCGGTGCTGCTTTCCGGATACTTGGACTGTTTACGCGGTGTATATTTCGTTGTCAGCTTTTCTTTGGTTGCATCCTCTGCTTTTTTGAGTTGAGTTTCTGCTGCCTTGTGAGCCTGTTCCGCTTTTTTCAACTGCTGCTTCGCTTTGCTGATACTCGATTTTTTCTTTCCTTTCTCAGCTTTCTTGAGCGCCGCAGCGGCCTGCTCCTGTTGCTTGATAGCAGAGGTTAATACCCATTGTGCCTCTTCAACGGCAGCCTCACGCTGCAACTTCACCAGATTCTGTGCTGCCGTTTTCCAGGCATCCGATTTTTTATCACCGGCGACTTCCATCGCTTCGATGGCAAACTGGGCTTCCAGGACTGCTAGTGCACTTTCAGCAGCAGCCCGCTGTTCCGGTGCTTTGGCCTGCTCCATAGTCCCTTTGGCCTGATCGAGCAGATCTTGCTTGACGAACTCGCGCCGGGCAGGCTGACTGGCCACCAGCGGCAGTGAGACCGGCTCGACTTCATATTTCCCTCCCAGGAATTCAGGGACTCCCGGCGGAATACTTTTGTCTTTTACCGGACGTCGCTCGTCACCGGCTTCCAGAAACCAGGTCTTCGACGTCAAGGAACGATCGTAGGCGCGAGGAATCCCGTTTTTAGAGACATCCAGTACACCTTCCACACGGTCCGTACGAACGTGATACGGTTCGAAAATAGCCCGCATCTGATAGTATTCAGTCTGTTTGATCGGATCATACATGTGATCGTGGCATTTCGCACAACCGACGGTAATTCCCAGGAATGCCTGCGACGTATGTTTCACGACGTCATCCATCCACTGGTCACGTTCCGCGTGGTAATTGCGTGCCAGGAAACCGGTTGCCCGGAGTGCATCCCAGTCATCCGGCTTCAGTTCGTCTGCTGCCAGCATCTCGGTCAGCATCTGATCGTAAGATTTGTCGGCATTGAGCGATTCAATAATCCAGTCCCGCCAGTGCCAGATATGTCGCTGGCTCACACGCAGGGCATCCTTGTAACCGGCCCAGTCACTATAACGCCAGACGTCCATCCAGTGCCGCCCCCAACGCTCGCCGTAAGCGGGGTGATTCAACAGGTGATCAACGACCGCTTCATAGGCCTTGTCGTTCGTCTTAGCCTCATCCAGAAACGCGCGGATTTCCTCAGGTGTCGGATTCAAGCCAATCAAGTCGAGATAAACCCGCCGCAGTAAAACTTCTGGACTGGCTTCCGCAGCACGTTTCAGACCTTTCTGCTCGTGGCCGGCAGCAATGAAATGATCGATAGGATTCCGGGACCAGTTTAGGTCGGCTACCACCGGAACTTCTGGACGATGAACGGGTTTAAAGGGCTTCCAGGCATAGCGGTTCTGGAATTCGTTAAACTCTGCCGTCAGTTGTTCCAGTTTTTTCTTCGAGTCGGCAGCCGGGAATTTCGTTTTATCACCAGGCGCGGTACCGCTGAGTACTTCCTGAAGATTTGTGAAGCCATCACCGTCGGCATCCTGATCGGCGATCAGTTTCAGTCGCAGAGCCAGATCAGTGTCTTGATTTTGCTCCAGCAGTTTGTCTGCCGTTTCACGCAGCTGATTCCCGAAGGGATTGTGCGGAAAATCTTCCAGGGATTCAGCACCTTCTGCATGATCACGCACATGACAGGTACCACAGGAATTCAGCCCCTGTGCCAGGTACTTGCCAAAGTAGCGGACAAATGCCTGCCGATTAGCCGGGTTGGCCTGGGCCGGTGCTGCCAGCGTGACAGCTGATATGAGAACCAGCAAACTGAGAATTCGTCTATTCATATCAATCATACAATTACCATCGGTGTTCTAACTGGAAAGAACCAGAAAAATCACAGTGAAAATGTGTGTGTTAAATTTGAGGCTGCAAGTATTTAAAACTTACACATCAGGAGAGAATTCAGGCGAGAAAACTCGTATCTCACTCAGTGAGATAAAATCAAAGTCAGATTAACGAGCATTTAATATATAATACTAAGATATTTGCGAAAAATCCAGTAGAATCTTGCCAGAGAGACGACCTGCCCCGCTTTTTTGGGCTCATATCTGGATGTTTGTTTCGATCTGAACCCGATCAGGTAACGCGAAGTGCATAACCGGTATGACCCCAATACCTGTCCGTCAGGGTCGTGGCAGATCAAAATGTAATGACCGTCCCTGTCCGTGCAGACTCCGTTGCCGCTTCCATCCAGGCGACAGCGGCAGCAGATTCAGCGGGTGTAATCCGTTGAGGTGGTTCTCCCTTGCGGACGCAGTTGGCAAAATAGCGCAACTCTTCCTTTAACACTCCAAAATAATTCCCCAGGGGACGGGGCCAGTACATGGTATCAGGCAGTTTCACCCCCTGCGCATCGTGTATCGCCAGGCCCGCCTCACCACAGTTGATGTAGAGTGCCCCCTCCGTGCCGATGATTTCCATGCGGGCATCAATCGTAAACGGTGTGGATTCCGGCAAATGCCAGACTGACTCAACGACAGCGACCGCACCACTGTCCAGCCGGGCAATCGACCAGCCTGCATCCGGATATTTGTTCTTGCCGGGATGGACTTCCTGAGCATAGACCGTGGAGACATTTGCCTGACCGAACCAGAGCATCAGATCCGCGTCATGGATTCCGTCTCCCATCAATGCCGAAATATCATCGAGCACCGTTTCACCAATGGCCTTCGACAGATTGCGCCGGGCGTGCATCGAAATAATATTTCCAATCCGTCCCTCTTCAATTGCCTGCTTCGCGATTGTTACCCGGGGATCAAACCGGCAGATGTGCCCCACCATGAATAATCCGTCTGACTGAGCGGCTGCTTCCAGAATCAACTCGCAGTCCGCCAGTGTTGGTGCCATCGGTTTTTCGAGCAATACATGCTTACCACTCCGCAAGGCATCAATAGCGATTTCACGGTGATCATGAATGTGGGTGGTAATACTCACCACATCGATATCAGGATCGGCCAGCAATTCGTGATAGTCCGTGTAGCGCTTCGAGACGTTCAGCCGGTCAGCCACTTCCTTCAAGCGATCTGGCCTGCGAGTGCAGAGTGCGGCCAATTCAATATCCGGCATCTCTGCCAGATTATCGGCATGAACTTCACCAAACCATCCCAGTCCTATCACGCCCCATCGAACCGCCTTTGACTGACTCACGGGTTACCTCGCTTCCTGGTTTTACTGTTGATTCAAAAGTCACACTCAGTGGCATTCGGTTGTCCTGTGGCCGAACTCAGACGATGGCTCCCTGCTCGCTTAATGTCGTTCTTAACTGATCGATATCCACGTCGCGCGGGGCCACTCCCTGCTTGATTGCCAGGCTCGCAGCGGTTCCCGCGGCCTGACCGGTTGCATAACAGGGAGGAATCACTCTCGCAGATGCAGCCCCTTCGTGATCCGCAGATATCGGACGGCCGGCCACCAGCAGGTTCTCCACATTGCGCGGCACCAGGCAGCGATAGGGAATTTCATAATGATCGGCGTGAATCCCCTCCAGCCTTCCCCGGGGGCCCTGGGGATCGTGAATGTCAATTGGATAGGAACACTGCGCGATGGAATCCTCGAACTTCCGCCCTTCGAGCACATCTGCCCCATTCAGCACATAGTCACCCAGAATGTGACGTGTTTCCCTCACCCCCACTTGAGTTCCCGTGGCCAGTAATTGTGCATTTTCCAGGCCGGGACAATGGGATCGGAAAAATCGAATCAGTTCCCACGCCTGACGCCGACTCTCAATTTCCGCCCGGGACAGGTCATCGGGGTTCGTTCCGTCCACGTTCTGGACGCGGGTTGTGTTGACCCGCCATTGCCCCGGAGTCGGCTCACGATAAATATTCAGAAACTCGCGTTCCAGCGTCCAGTCACCGCTTTCCCGGGCTTGTTTGACAATACATTCAAACAGCCGCTCCCCGGGATGCAGAACTTCATGCTCCTTCATCCAGGCAATCACGCGTTCGTCATCGACATTGCCAATCGTCAGAAACAGCGTCACCGGCATCATTTTGCCGTCCGCCTTTCGCCCCACTTCAAAGGGGGCTCCGGCTTTGGCAGCAATATCGCCATCGCCGGAGGTATCAATCACAGTTCGCGCCCGCAAAAGTCCCAGGCCGGCCTTATCGAGAATCACGATTCCGTCAATCTGCTGATCTCGCATTACCACATCGACAAACGAGGTATGAAACCGGATCCGTGCCCCTGCCTCACAGACCATTTCCAGGGCCGCCATTTTCAGTGCTTCGACACTAAAGGGAGTCACATTGGCATGTCCGAGATCAATAAAAGAAGCCCAGGCAGAACCGGCTTCTGTCGTAGAGGGATCGACGGCCCCGCCCATCTGGACCATTTTATCGATGACTTCCTGAAAGATACCGGCCACCAGTTGCCGCTTCCCATCAGGCGTGTATGAGGTCATGAAGGGACCGACCATACCCGCCGTCGATGTACCTCCCAGGAAACCATAGCGTTCGACCAGCACAGTGGACGCTCCATTCCGGGCAGCGGCAGTCGCTGCAGCCACACCAGCCGAGCCACCACCGATCACAGCCACATCGACTGTCTCGCGGAGCGGAATCTCCCATGTTTGCGTAATTGAATCAGACGACTGCGACATCACGTACTATCCCTTCGAGAGTTTTTGAATAACTACGATAGCAGTGAGCTCTCAGGGTCGCAATCTAGCAACAGGGTCAGTGGAAGGGCGCACCTTCCCTCTGATTTAAATACATAAGTGCAACAGAACGCTCACTGGCTGCTCAGGCAGAGACTGGCTGCAGTTCGCGTATCGGCTTTCCGAAGGGCAGAATGGGAACCGGACGCCCCTGCAGATCGTGCAGGATATGCTCATGATCGATACCCAGGTGCCGATAAACGGTGGCCCAGAGATCGTTCGGAGTCAGTCGGCGTTCCACCGGATATTCCCCTTTCGGGTTGGTTGCGCCGATCACCTGACCGGTCTGCATCCCACCTCCGGAAACCAGTACTGACATCGCTTTTGGCCAGTGATCTCGACCGGGTTGCATGACACCAGTCTGAGTTCCCCGCTGAACTGAAAGCTTTGGAGTCCGCCCAAACTCGCCCGTCACTACCAGCAGAACTCGTCGGTCGAGTCCCCGTTGATAGAGGTCTTCGATCAGAGCAGAAACGGCCTGGTCATAGGGTGGCAGTCGCCATTCGCAGTCCTTGAAGAGATGTGCATTCACAGCATGGGAGTCCCAGTTATATGCTGCCGTCTTGGGAGTCTTACTCCCCGGGAAAGGATGTTCCCAGACCATGGTGACAAACCTGACGCCTGACTCGACCAGACGCCGACCTAAGACAGCCCGTTGACCGTACGCATTCCAGCCATATCGATCACGGACCTCTTTGGGTTCTTGTGAAAGGTCAAAAGCCCGACGGACTTTTTCACTGGTCAACATATCGATAGCCTGACGGTTAAAACTGTCCATGGCTTCCATCGAACCACTTTTGTCAACATCACGGCGGAAATTATCGATCCCCTTCAGCATGGCAATTCGGTCGTCGAGACGCGTTTCCATCGCTGATTTCACGCCGATATTCTGTACTTTGAAATCGGGATCGCTGGGGTTGCCGGCTACCATAAATGGAGTTGAAGATGGTCCCAGATAAGCGGGCCCCATGGCAAAGGTATCAATGGACGCACGGGAAGAGTCAACCTCAGTCACACAGACCGGCATTTCATTCCCCGGTTGCTCCAGCATTTTCTTCACAATTGTATTTACAGCTGGGGCGTCATTAATAGTTCCCACTGGAGTTGCGGGAATTCGGCCGGTCATGAGACGTTTATGACCGCCACCATGATCGGCGAACTCATGATGAATCGAGCGGATCAACGTAAACTTGTCTGCAATTTTCGCATGCTGTGGTAGCATCTGGCAGACGTCGAGACCGGGAACATTAGTATGAATTGGTGAATATTCCCCACGGTACTCAACTGGTGCCCCCGGCTTCATATCATATGTTTCCATATGAGGGGGGCCCCCCGGCAACCAGACGAAAATCACGGCCGTATCATCAGTTGCGTTTCCTGCAGAACTGGCAAGCGCCTGCTGACGGAGCAAATCCGTCATACCCAGACCAAGCATACCTGCCCCACCGATTTCCAGGAAGGTGCGACGTTTCATCGGTCCTGCACAACGCTGATTTCTGGATTTGGCACTCATGAATTCATCATCCCGATCGAAATATTGCCGTCTGAGCATTTTCTTAACAAGTACGCATCAACGTATTGTAATGTATATTGCATCGTTTAGAATAGAAATTCAAGTTCAATTTAATTTCAGATTCTCCCGGAATTCATTCTAAAACTGACTGTCATCCCCTAAATACTGATTGGCAGACCAGTTAAAGAGCTATTCACAGAGTCAGTCCGGGTGAAACTCCAGATTCCAGATATCTTGGGAAAATCGATGAAATTGAGGCAATATACACTGCTGATTGTTTTATTCGCAGGCATCCTCTTAGGGAGGCTGGAGAAATCTTCCCATGCGGCTGAATTGGAAGTCTATTTGCCGAATCAGGACCAGGGGATTGAATTATCAGATCCCGATGCCCGACAGCAATTAATAATCACACACAAAGACCAGTCGGGTTCCATAAGCGATGTCACGCGGAGTGTGAAATATCAGGTTGAACCACAGGGAATCGTAGTGGTCAGCCCCACCGGATATGTCAGCCCCCTGTCCAACGGGTCTGCTACCATTACCGCCTCTCTGGATTCGAAACGTTCCCTCAAAATCCCGGTACGCGTTTCTTCGTTCGAACAGCGTCGTCCGGTCAGCTTCTACAATGATGTCATCCCTCAACTCACGCGGGGTGGTTGTAACAGTGGCGCCTGTCATGGCACACCTTCCGGGAAAAACAACTTCCATTTGTCATTACTGGGTTTTGAACCGGGCAATGACTTCGAGTACATCACGAAAGAATCTCTCGGACGCCGGATTAACCCGGCAGCACCAGAAACCAGTCTCTTGTTACAAAAAGCAGCTGGAACAGTACCCCACGGTGGAGGAAGTCGGTTCAAGGCGGATGGAGCAGAAATCAGACTGATCGCCCGCTGGATCCGCGAAGGGATGCGGTATGATCCGGAAAAAGAAGCGAAGGTGACGCACATCGAAATATTTCCTCAAGTCCGCGTCCTGCCCAAACAGGCTACCCAGCAACTGGTCGTCACTGCTTATTTCTCCGATGGGACGAAACGGGACATTACACGTCTGGCGGAATTCAAACCAAACCAGCCTAAGATGGCAGCAACCGACGAGCATGGACTGGTGACATTAAAGGACCAGACCGGCACAACATCGGTCATGATCCGTTTTCAGGAACAGGTCGCCGTTTTCATGACGACCATTCCTCTTGGCCAGCCCACGCCTGACTTGCCGACACCTGAGAACTTTATCGACCAGCATGTTTTTGCGAAGCTGAAAGTGCTGGGGCTTCCCCCTTCAGAACGATGCGATGATTCCACCTTTCTCCGCAGGGTGACTCTGGATATCACCGGTCGGATTCCCACTTTGGAGCAGACACAATCTTTTCTGGTTGATCAGGGTCCCGATAAACGGGCGCGTAAGATTAACGAACTCTTGGACAGTTCCGGCTACGCAGATCTGTTCGCGTCTAAATGGGCCGGCGTATTACGTAACAAGGCTGGCGGAAATCTGGAACAGGTCGCCCGGGAGACTTTCGGCTTTCATGCCTGGATCCGCACCAGTCTGGCCATGAATAAGCCTTATGACGAATTCGTGACAGAGCTGATTACAGCCCGAGGCAAGCCAGGGACCAATCCTGCCGTCTCCTGGTACCGAGCCGTCAAAGATCCCAAAGATCAGATGTCAGACATTGCCCAGGTTTTCCTGGGAGTCCGCATTCAATGTGCTCAGTGCCACCATCACCCCTATGAAAAATGGAGTCAGGACGATTTCTACGGGTTTCAGGCCTTCTTCAATACACTGGGACGCAAAGAAGTATATAAGCTGCCGGAAGACGACATCGTTTACCACAAACGAATCGTCGCGGTTGCCAAAAACCCGAATACCAATCGGGAACTCAAACCAACGCCCCTGGATGGAGCAGCCCTGGACATCCCTGCTGAACGGGATCCGCGTATCGATCTGGCTAACTGGGTCACAGATCCCGAAAACCCCTTCTTTGCCAAAATGCTGGTGAACCGTTACTGGAAACATTTTTTTGGTCGAGGTCTGGTTGAACCGGAAGATGACATTCGGATCACAAATCCAGCTACGCACCCTGAACTGTTGAATGAGCTGGCAGACACATTCGTCAAATCGAATTATGACCTGAAAGCGATCTGCCGTACCATCTGTAACAGCCGAACTTATCAACTCAGCTCTTTTCCGAATCAGTACAATCAAAATGATGAGCAGAATTACGCGCGCTACTATCCTCGACGGCTCCCAGCAGAGATGATGCTGGATGCGATGAATGATGTCGCGGGGGCGAAGAACAATTTCAATCACCAGCCGGTCGGAGTTCGGGCAGTCGCCTTACCCGATGATTCAGCCAACGTCGAGTCATTTTTCTTGCGGGTCTTCGGTCGGCCGCAGATGGACACGGCCTGTGAATGTGAGCGCACCGCCAATGCGGATCTGGCACAAAGCCTGCATCTGATCAACTCCGATACGATCCAACAGATTCTTTCCGCCTCTGACGGCCAGGCAGTCCAGTTGGCCCGTGACAAAAACAGGGACGATCAGACACGCATCAAAGAGCTGTATCTGCATGCTCTTTCGCGATCTCCCAATGAAAATGAACTTGAGACTGGGCTGGCTCATCTGCAGAAAAAACGGAATCAGTCGAAGGCAGATCCCAACAAATTATCTCTCGAACAGGCTGAGAAACAGGCTTATGAAGATATTATCTGGGTGATCATCAATACCAAAGAGTTCCTGTTCAACCATTAACAGTTACTGTGAAGCAAATATGAAAACCAGCACCAGGTTCATTCCTGCACTTTGTCCGTTGCTCTTCCTGCTGTTGAGTAGTCTGCACTCGCAATATGTGGAAGCCCAGCTACCCACGGCAGACCTGAGGCAGTTGCGTCCCTTTGCAGCCCCAGCAGGGAAGACCATCGAAGTCAGCATCATTGGTTCCAACCTGGATGACGCATCCGAACTGCGATTCTCCCATCCAGGTATCACAGCGAAACCGGTAATGCTGCCTGCTGATGAATTTCATCCGGCCCCTCGGCCGCAGGGATCCCGCTTTGCAGTTTCCGTATCCGCTGAAGTTCCTCCTGGTATCTACGAGGCACGCGTCGTTTCTTATTTTGGTCTTTCGACAGCGCGCCCATTTGTAGTGGCTGAGGCTGATAGCCGAGAAGTTGCGGAAACAGGAAATCATGCAACCCGCGAATCAGCCATGCCGGTGAATGTCAATTCCGTGATCTCTGGTGATGTCCCCTCCCGCGGAATCGACTGGTATCAGCTGAAGATAAAAGCGGGAGAGCAGATTCTGGTAGAACTGCTGGCACAGCGTATCGACTCACGCCTGGATGGCCAGATCATTGTTTACGATTCTGAAGGTCGCGAAATCACCCGCAACCGCGACTGGTTCGGCCGGGATTCGTTTGTCGAAATCCAGCCCAAACAGGATGCCACTTACTATTTGGCGATTTCTGACATTCTCTACCGTGGGGGCTCAGAACATTTTTATCGTCTGAAGATTTCTAATCGCCCTCACATTGATTTCATTTATCCGCCCGCCGGTGAGCCGGGTTCCACACAGACTTACACCGTATATGGTCGCAACCTTCCCGGAGGCAGTTACGGAAAATCTGCGGAGCTCAACGGTCACAAGCTGGAATCGGTGGAGTTGGAATTCACACTCCCTGATGTAGCAGGCCCCGCTGGTAGTTTTCAACCGGGTAAACCACGCCAGGGGCTGCTGGATGGTTTTGATTTTCAGCTGGAGAATTCTAACAGAGTCAAGGTCGGTTATGCGACAGCCCCAATAACTCAGGAGCAAGCCCATCTGGATCGGCAGAATGTTTCCATCCCGACAGAAATCGCTGGACGATTCGATCAGCCGAATGACGAAGATCAGTTTGTCTTTCGTGCAGAGAAAGGGAAAACCTATTGGATTGAAGCGATTGCAGACCGGATGGCATCTCAGGTAGATCCGTTACTGATCGTGCAACAATTGACCCGCTCCCCTGCTGGTGAAGTCAGCGTGAAGACAGTGACCGAAAATGACGACCTGGCTTCCTATTTCAGCCCCCACAATAAAAATGCGATTAACCTCGACACAAATGACGCAGCGGTCTCGTTCGTCGCAGAACAGGATGGGGAGTACATGGTGACGATCGTCAATCAGTTTGGAGGAGGCAGCGCAAAAGATCTTTATCGTCTGGCGATTCGAGAACCCAAGCCTGACTTTCATCTGATCGCGACCACAGAACGCCCGCTGCCGACCAATCGTACGGGTTACTCTGTCACCCCCCTGCTCCGACGAGGGGCCAACTGGGGAGTGCGGATTGTCGCTCCCCGTCAGGATGGCTTTACAGGAGATATCGTTGTAACGGCGGAGAACCTTCCCAACGGTGTCACTGCTCAGCCTCTGACGCTCAGTGGAAAGACCGACCATGGAATTCTGATCCTCTCTGCAGATGAATCAGCCAAGACATGGGCTGGTGAAATCCAGATTAAAGGAACTGCCCAGATCAATGGCCAACCAGTGGTGAAAGAAGCACAGTTTGCGTCCCTGATCTGGGGCCACATCTTTGCCGATGCGATTCGTGTTCGCTCCCGACTCACCACAAGCATGCCTCTGGCAGTGAATGAACATGAGACGGCGCCCGTCATCATTTCCCCAGCAGAGGATAAAGAGTGGACTGTTGAATTGAATCAGAAACTGGAGATTCCCATCAAGCTGACCGGTAACGGAAATCGAACGGGTAACCTGACGATAGAGCCGCACGAACTGTTTGGGATCCAGCGCAATCCTCCTACCGTAAATATCGGAGAGAAAGACACAGAAGGCAAGCTGGTCATCGATTTCAGGCCCAACGGGAATTTCAAAGCAGAGCCGGGACGATATCAGTTTGCACTGCTGGGTGTGGGTGTAACACAGTATCGCCAGAATCTGCCAGCCAGTCAGGCTGCGAAAGCCGAACTGGAGCGACTTGAAAAACTGGTCGCGCAGCTCAAGGCCGATGTTGAGTCCAGCAAAGGGCAAGCAGACAAAGCCAAAGCAGCCTCTGACAAACTGGCTCGCGCTGAGAAACTCGTAGAACAAGCAGCCCGATCAGCAAAATCCGCAGAAGCAAAGTCAGCTCCTGCCAATACGAAATTCGCAGCCTGGTCGAAACTGATCACAGTTAATGTCGTCGAACCGGCAAAGAAGAAATAAGTTTATCTATTATCCGACTGTTCGTTTCCCGCTGAATTTGCACTTTCGCTTATGGGAACAGGCCACGCGCCAGCTTGGCCTGCGCGACGCGTTCAATCCCTTCCATTAGTGCCGCCGTCCGCATGTCGACATTGTTCTTCTCCGCACGGTTCAAAGTACGCTGAAACGCATCTTGCAGAATGCGTTTCAATCGTTGATTGACTTCATCCAGGCTCCACATATAGTTCTGCGTATCCTGCACCCATTCGAAGTAAGAAACAGTCACCCCACCTGCGTTTGCCAGAATATCAGGGAGTATGAAAACCCCTTTTTCATTGAGTACCTCATCAGCTTCCAGAGTAGTAGGCCCGTTAGCACCTTCCGCCAGTAGACGGCAATTAATGCGATCTGCATTTTCTGCTGTGATCTGATTTTGCAATGCAGCAGGTACTAGAATATCACACTCCAGTTCCAGCAGTTCCTGGTTCGTGATTTCATCTCCTTGGGAATAACCTTCCAGAAAACGGTTCTTACTTACATACTCAAGTAGTGAGGACATCGAAAGCCCATTACGGTTATAGATGCCCGTGGTTGCATCGCTGACACCGATGATTTTCACGCCCAGATCACTCAAAAACTGGGCAGCATGACTGCCCACATTTCCAAACCCCTGAATCACCGCCGTAGACTCACTGAGATTCATCTTCAGATGCCGGGCCGCTTCTTCAATCAGATAGACGACGCCTCTCCCTGTCGCTTCATTACGTCCCCGAGCTCCCCCGAGGACGACCGGCTTACCTGTCACGACTGCCGGTACAGAGTAACCTACCTGTTGGCTGTACGTATCCATAATCCAAGCCATCACTCGTTCGTTGGTTCCCATATCGGGAGCAGGAATATCTTTCTCAGGACCAATGATCGGACTAATTTCGGTCGCAAATCGTCGGGTGAGTCGCTGCAGTTCATGACCGGTTAACCCCGTGGGATCGATGCGGACGCCCCCTTTGGCTCCACCAAAGGGTAGGTGCACCAGGGCACACTTCCAGCTCATCCACATCGCCAGTGCTGAAACTTCTCCGAGGCTGACATCCTGATGATAGCGAATCCCCCCTTTGGTAGGTCCCATAGTCAGAATGTGCTGTACTCGATAGCCGAATACCGTTTCGACTTCGGTATAATGATCTCGACGAAATGGCAGCGTCACGACCAGCGTTCGTTGCGGAAACAATAATCGCTGGCGAATATTATCGTCCAGCCCCATATATTGAGCCGCCTTGAGGAACTGTCGCTGCGCCAGCCTGAACATCGGCGAATCCCATTCGGCATCCCGCACACGTGTCCGCTCAATCGCATAACGTAAAGAACGTGTTAGCGAAGTTCGGCTCAGCTGTGTCTTAACCAGATAATCCTGGGCCCCCGCCTCAACCGCCTTCGCAGCCAGTTTCACATCATCCAGGCTCGTGACAATTACGATTGGGATCGCGGGGGCAAACGAACGGACCCGGATGAACGTATCCAGGTCCTCGCTGTCAGGCAGTGTCAAGTCCAGCAGAATAATGTCGACCGGGACTGCCTCGAGCAGTTTCAAACCATCCTGGAGAGATCCTGCATGCTGTAATTGAAATACGGGTGCCCGGGATTCCCCCAGCAGGGTTTTCACCAGTCCTACATGAATCGGGTTATCTTCAATGAACAATACTTTGACGCCACTTCCTGATGCGACATTCATTATTTATTTCCTTCCAGAGCGGTAGAATCAATGTGAGCAGAAACAGCTGGCAGTAATCGGTCGACTTCCTGTTCCAGGGCAGGCAGAGCTTCGCGCGCTTCCGTCAGCTTTTCCTCTTTTCCAAGTAACTCCAGCTTCAACGCGGCATCGGCAGCATGGTGTGCTTCAAAAACGGCAGCTGAACTTTTTAGTGTATGAGCGGCTCGCCTTAGTGACGAAGCATCCCGCTGTTGTATTGCATCCCGGATTTCGTTCAGCAGTTTAGGGGCTTCCTGCAGAAACAGTTGACCCAGTTCGCTCAAGGCTTCAGCAGGTATTTCTGATTTCTCCATCGCCTGTTCCCAGTTCAATACATCATCATTGTGCCCCTGTTCTTCAGACTGGTTCATGATTAACTCCTCTCCCGATTCTTCACCTTGGGCTGACTCGTATTCCATCTGAATCGAATCCGCCTGCTGTTCTGACTCCTCTGATGTGGACTCATTTTTTTCAGCTGCGAGTTGGGCATTCATTTGCAGTGTTTCTTCAATCATCTGGTACAGTTCCCGCACACGAACCGGTTTAGAAACATAGCCGTCCATCCCGGCCTCAAGACAGCGTTCCCGGTCTCCCTTCATCGCATGTGCAGTCATCGCAATGATTGGAATATGTTCCCCGCTTGTCTGCTCGTAGTTTCGAATTTCACGAGTCGCTTCCAGGCCATCCATCTCAGGCATCTGGACATCCATTAGAATGAGATCAAAATGGGCTGTTTTTCTCTGTTCGACCGCCTCTTTCCCGTTGGTCACGACAGTAATTTCGTGGCCATGAGGTTGCAGCAGGGCCAGCGCCAGTTTCTGATTCACGATACTGTCTTCTGCCAGCAGTATTTTTAAAGGCGGAATACGCTTACCCAGTTCAGCCGTTTTCAATCGCGTCGAATGATGATCTACCCCGTTAATTCCCAATGTCTCTGCGATCGAGTTAAACAGTTCCGACTGCTTGAGAGGCTTGATCAGGTGCGCTGCAATTCCGAGTTTCTTGCAGCGGGAGATCTCTCCTCTTCGGTCACTGGAAGTAATCATCATAATGACGGCACTTCCCAGTTCCTTATCCTGTTTGATCGCTTTCGCCAGCGAGAACCCATCCATCGTCGGCATATTCGCGTCCACCAGTACGAGATCGAAAGGTTCCCCCGCCCTCACGCGGGCATGCATCGCTTCCAGAGCATCTTTCCCACGCGTGACGGTTTGGGGTTGCATCTTCCAGTTAGAGAGCATTTCTTCCAGAATCTGACAGTTGGTGAGGTTATCATCAACAACCAGCACGCGCAGGCCATCCAGGTCAGCTTTGACCAATGGTTCACTGGCGGGGACTTCTTCCTGTGTCAGTTCAAAATGAGCTGTAAAATGAAATGCACTCCCCTGATCGACTTCACTGATGACCCAGATTCGCCCCCCCATTAAATTGATCAGGCGGGAAGCAATCGCCAGGCCGAGTCCAGTACCGCTGAACCGACGGGCCATCGATTCATCAACCTGCTCAAAGGCCTGAAAGATTTGTTTCTGTTTGCTTTTGGGAATTCCGATCCCCGTATCACGCACGACGAAGTGCAACAGAACGTCTCTCTCTGATTGAGATTCGACATTCACATCTACGACCACTTCTCCCTCATCCGTAAATTTGATGGCATTTCCGACGAGATTGACAATGATCTGTCGTAAGCGGTAACGGTCACCAACGATGGTATCAGGAACTTCCGGCGCCAGATGAAATGCCAGTTCCAGGCGTTTGTGATGCGCCCGAACAGCCAGCGATTTCATGGTATCCCCCAGATTTTCCCTCAGGTGGAATGCGGCCTGATCCAGATCGAATCGGCCTGCTTCAATTTTGGAGAAATCCAGAATGTCATTGATCACTGCCAGTAGAGATTCCCCCGATTCCTGCACCATGGTCATGTATTCCCGCTGGGTGGGGTTCAGATCGGTATCGAGCAGTAATTCGGTCATCCCAATCACGGCATTCATGGGAGTTCGGATTTCGTGACTCATCGTTGCCAGAAAAGCACTTTTTGCCTGGCTGGCTGCCTCGGCAGCTTCTTTAGCCCGTTTGAGTTCTTCCTCGGCCCGCTTGACTTCCGTGATATCATGCACAAAGGCAGCAAACAGGAAATTGTCCCCCTGTCGCACGGGAGTGATCGTCAGTTCCACAGGAAATTCGTGGCCGTCCTGATGCAGAGCTGAGAGCTCCAGACGCTTGTTAAGAACAGGGCCTTCACCTGATGAAAGAAATTTTTCGACCCCCTGCATATGTTGCAATCGATAGCGTTCCGGAATGATGGTTTCCACCAGCGACCGTCCAATCACCTCCTGTTGAGTCCATCCAAAAGTCGCTTCCGCCTGTTCATTCCAGTCACAAATTCGACTGTTCTCATCGATACCGACGAATGCTTCATGCGTCGTCGCCAGAATGGCCCGATTTTTCTTATCGCGTGATTCCAGTTCTTCCTGTGTGGCTTTCGCTTCCGTAATATCGTGCATCACGATCACGCCACCACGCAGATCACCACGATCATTTTTCAAAGGACGTGCAGTCACACTGATCCAGGTTCCGTCAGGAATATCGGGATTTTTGAGAAAGAGAATCGAATCATCGAGTGACTCTCCCCGCATGGCCCGCGCCAGAGGCAGATCCTCGGAAGGACACATCGAAACTCCGTCTGCAAGGTAACAGCCATAGATCTGTGACCACTTGGAAGGATCTACATTCTGCGGTCCGATACCAACAATCTGCTCTGCAGCCGGGTTCCAGAAGACGGAATTCCCATCCTGATCCGCAACGATTACTCCATCTCCCATGCTGTCCAGAATTGACTGCAGGATTTGAGTCTGGCGACGCAATTTCTTTTGTGACGCGTTCAACTCCGCAGTTCGCTGTTCAATCCGTTCCTCCAGTTGATCCCGTGAGGCTGCCAGTTCCGAGGTCATATGATTAAACGCAGCCCCCAGCATCCCCACTTCATCTGTCGAAGTGATCGGCACCCGGACATCCAGATTTCCACGAGCGATTTTCGATGCAGTATCGGCCAGTCCCAATACCGGCCGGGTCACTCTCCGGGCAACCAGAAAAGAGACCACCATTCCGAAAAAAACGAGCCCAAACTGCAGTCCCAGTAACAGATGACGTAAATGTGTTACGGGAGCGTAGGCCTCTGTGAGATCAATTTTGGCTACCATTCCCCAGGGAGCATCATCGCTATTGGGCTGATAATCTACAGGACGGTAAGAGACAAGCACTTCATCGCCACTGTAATGCATAACCTCGGATCCGCTTTCCCCATTCAGCGCTTTCTCCATTGCAGGTACTTCTTTGAGTTGCACGGATCTTTGCGTGCTGTCTTCCGGGGTCAATAAATATCGTACCCGGTCTCCCTCTCTGGTCGCGACCAGAAGTGCTCCCGTGTCCTGCAACCCCGTCCGATTCGTCAGGATCCGCTCCAGAGGAGTGACATCGAGCCAGACCATTAAAACGCCGATCAGATCCCCCGCTTCACTCTTCATGGGAGCCATGAGGTAAGTCACATACTTACCATCTACTTTCTGTGGATAATCCAACTGGGGATGTTCTTTCGCTTTCAGAAATCCAGGATCATCGGCAAATGTCTGATTGAGATAATTGTCACTCGTCGCAGTGATCACAGTCCCTTCCGGATTCACTATCCAGAGATCTCGAAACTCGGAGGTACTCCCCGAAATAGTATCTTCCAGTATCCGCTTTGATTCAGACTGGAAAGCATCCTCATCGAGAGTTCCCTGTTCGAAGTCTTGAATCAGCTCCCTCAGGTGAGTCCGACTGGTAATCAACGCAGCCCGATCCAACTGCTGTCGTACATAACCTTCGAATAATGCAGCCCGATCACTGACGACCAGTTGCAGGCGGACGCGAATATTGTCGTGCAGAATATCGCGGGCAAAAATATAAGCGAGATGCCCCAGAATACCGGCAGTGAGCACCACAACGATGGCCACAAACAGGGTATTCTTTAAGAGCAATGATCGCCAGAAAGAAGGTGGCTCAGCTGTGAACGAACGCTGATCGTCTGGCGGTGGGACGGGAATCTGTTGTTCGGAAGCGTACATGTAACTGCCCTTCCTCTCCCCCGATACAGCTCTGCCATGCTGAGAAAGTTTTAACCGCTTCCCCAACCTGAAAACAGAGGCTCTTGCCTGATGGCAATGCCTAAGCTGATTGCTTACTGTATCGGCCTAAGTATATTGTAGGCAACAACCTTTGTTTTGAAAACAGGCTGTCTGACGGAATATTACCCCGCTCATCTCCAATGGATTCTGTCACACCACTTCGCCCCGGGTGAGACAGCGACCAACCAATCGCATCCCATCCCCCTTTGGGCGTAAGCATTTTAAAAATCGACACTTACAGGAATTCATCAGATTTCCGTATTGAGAATAAGCCGTTCGCCTGTCTGCTGATAAAAGCCCTATTCTAAATGGAGTGCAGTAATATGAATCTCCTTTTAGAGATCAATAACGCAGCCAGAGGACGAAAACTCCACTAGCATAAAAACAGGTAAATGTAATCAGCTTCAATAGCAAAGCGAAGCACACCTGTAGCGGTGTCTGAGGTTTCAAATACCATTCCGAGCAACCTGCAGGTAACGCCCCGATGGGTCCCGCCAGGAACGCCCATTCGAAGACGAGGCTCAGCCGACGACAGATTAAAAAGTAGAAAGTAAATACCCCAAGTAAACCGATCAGTGGCCCATAATCTCGCCAGAAAGCAGCCCGTTGCCCTTCCCTGCGAAACTGGACAGACTCCAGCACAGGCTCGGTCGCAATATAGAGACACAACGGCCACGTGAAAATAAAATCCTGATACCAGAGACTGATCCAGGTGGTTCCCAGTGCACCAGCTAGAAATGCAATGAAGCGGTATGAACGGATCCACACTCGCCTTCGATGCTGAGCTGGTATCCACCAGAGTGGGACCGCGGCCAGCATCAGGCTGATGATCAGTAACCCGAGAGACCAGCAGTACCAGCTGATAAGCCATTCCGTCGAAGGCAAATCAAAAGCGTACTCCGGCTCCACGGACAGAATCTGTCCCGCCCAGTCGTAGTAAGCTTCCTGCGGAATGTCAGCCAGATTCAATGTAGCCTGATCGGTTGGTAACAGATCAGGATTCCCGATATAAACACAGGCAGCGCGGGATTGGTTTCGAATAAATACACAACCACGGTACAGCACGGGGGGCGTCCAGGTTAATTCCCCAGAAAGAACCGAACATCGAGCCATAATATCACATTGCTCGGAATTCTGACGAAGCAGGATCAACTCGCCTCGTTCATTCAGTAGAATCAGTTTTCCATCAGCGACAATGATGCCGGATTGTCCCAGTTCATCAGAGATGTCATTATTCGATCGTTCGGGGCGTCCAGATCCCTGCTCCCATAATTCTTCACCTGTCAAAAAATCAATACAACGAAACTTACCTCGAGAAGGACGTTGTGTTTTTGACTGTTGATCAAAAATATCAAAACCGTATATCCTCCCATCCACCAGCACACTCGATAACACATCATTGGACATCACACGAGAACGCCAGACTGTTTTCAACGGTTCTGAGTGTGGAAACTGATCCGGCAGTTTTAGTAACTGAGAGCCAGAACGAAATGGAGCAGCGAGCCAGAGGTACGGTTCTCGATAAAGGGGCCAGGCGGAGTGCTCGTCATACCCTTCGGATAACTCATGCTCGAGCAGCAGCTCTCCTGTCTGCAAATCATGGATAACCAGGGCGTTCTCCAGATAACCCACCACCAGTTTTTGCCCCTTACGTTCAATCGGAAATGCTGGACAGTAACTGGCAGGTCGATTGCCTGCCTGCCAGACGGTCTTCCCATCGTTGAGATTCAGAGCAACCAGGCTGGCGTCTGGACCGCCCACTGGTAAGATGACCAATTGGTCCACGACTGTCGGCGAACAGGCATAACCAAATCCGTCTCCCCCCGTACCGTGAAACTCTTCCAATACATTTCTGGACCAGATCAGTTTCCCCCGATTCGCATCCAGACAGCCGATAAGTCCACTGGGTGCCGCAAAAATAACCTTTCCATCAGCCAGCGTGGGGGTTGCCCTTGGTCCGGGATAAACGCCCGCCAGTTCATAAGGCCAGTCATAACGGTATTGCCAGATCGTTTTTCCCGTTTTGGCCTCCAGACAATACACGTATTGTCCCTGTAAAGTCTGGGCCTGGGTATAGACGCGATTCCCCTGGGCGACGAAAGCAGAATATCCCTGCCCCAGTTCTTTAACCCACAGAACTGGAGG
Organism: Gimesia chilikensis; assembly: GCF_008329715.1. Taxonomy (GTDB): domain Bacteria; phylum Planctomycetota; class Planctomycetia; order Planctomycetales; family Planctomycetaceae; genus Gimesia; species Gimesia chilikensis. Next base: position 362,635 of record NZ_VTSR01000001.1, read on the forward strand.
TCCCTCTTCAGACCAGTTGTCCGCCAGATTTATTTCCGGAGAATGCGCATCAAAATCAGCGCCCCGAACATCAGGCCATCCACGATCTTCCACACCAGAGGGTAAAAAGGGATTAGGATCGCTCGCCTGACCTCGTGTCGTAATAAAGAAAAACAGAAACAAAACCGCCCCCAGGATCTGCATCCTGATGGTTAGCAGATCCTGTTCTGACCGTTTCTTTCTGCACAAAGAACATTTCACAGGCAGACCTGCTGAAATGAAGGTGCGGGAATTGATAAATCGAACAGGCTACTTCAGCTTTGAAAGAGCCTTTTCGGATTCAACCGGAACCAGCAGAGACGAATCAAGCGACATCAGCGCTTCAACCACAGGGGTCAACGGCTCACGTAGTTTTTCGTCATCTGATGCCAGATGATGCAACACAAAACAACCACCGTCCCGGAACCGGGCTGGTTCATTAATCAGCGCACGTAAGAGGGCAGGCACAGAATCGTTATTCATTCCAATTAAAGCAGAAGCAGCAACAAACCTCACACTGTCGTCGTCTGCCAGGATCTCGATCAATGGTTCGACTGCAGCAGGGTCTCTGATTTCCCCCAGCGCCTTGGCTGCCTCCCAGCGCATTGTTTCGGAAGAATGATGCAGCGCATTGATCAAAGCCGGGACCGCATCTGATCCTGCTTGAACTAATTGATGACGCGCTGACTGTCTGATCTCTCCATCAGAGCTGTCGAGCTGAGAAATCCAGTCTGTGAGTTGACTTTCGTTGCCTGCCATTGATCTGCCTCCTGATGCTGTTCTTAAGAAAATCAATATTCTCCAAAGGTCGAATTAAACATTACTCTAATCCTACCAAAACATCCTGATTTTACCATGCCTTCAACAAAGTACACCAGTCTATACTGAGCAAAGAACGGCAGAAGGAACCTGTCAGCCCCGTCTTGACTAATTGAATATCACGAAGTGCAGACGGGAATCAGTTGTGATCAGCACCAGGGATAATTAAGATTTAACCTGGCAAAGATGTCATCTGAGAAATATACTCGAACGATTTACCGAGACCCATCAGGCGATTTGTATGACCTACGTCCCCAGCAGATTTTTGAGAATTGCATTGATTCTGCTTTCCATTTGTTTTCCTCTCCCGGGTGGACATTCACACCAGGGAATGGCTGAAACTGAACTCGCCACCCATCTACGACTTTACCATGCATGCGACCACTCTCCCCTTCTTCTCAGAAGTTGGCACTCCCATTCCCCCCTGCCGCTACCCGTTTCAGGTTTCATTAATGCATTTCCTGTAGTGGGAGAAAGTGGTGACGCTTGTAAGAAACGACTCAATCAGCAAAATCAATTCGAATCGGGTAGTCTGAGGCGAATTCTTTGTAACGTAGATGGCAATTCAGCAAGTCAGACTACATCAATCCCGATTCAGCATCTTTCAGAAATCGGCTGTCCCCTCTTTATGCAACTGAATGTTCAATTAATCTAACATCGCCTTACTCAGAGTTAGCTGTTATTTTTTCATCCTGGGAGATTAAGTCTGCAGGAAATGTAATATCCAATCTGAAATTTCGTTTCATTTAAATTTAGAGAGAATCAAATGCAGAGAATTAATCGAAAATCATTGTTCGGAACTATTGTTCTATTGGGGTTGGGAACCGCCCTGGTATGGTCACAGTCAACACAGACTCTCGCTGGACCAGATTCGAAGAAATCTGAAGCGGGTGTGCCCGTTGAACCCGATATGCACGAATTCATGGAATATGTCTTCCAGCCGACCTACAAACGGCTTAAGCAGTCCATCGCGACAGAACCTGAAAACCGCAAGGCCTGGAAATCCATCAAATCAGATGCCCTGATCCTGGCTGAAGGTGGGAATTTATTGCTTCTGCATGAGTTGAAAGATAACGGCACCAGTTGGAATACACACAGCGTGAATGTTCGTAAGGAAGGTGGACTGCTTTATAAAGCAGCGAAAGCCAGAGACTTCAAAGTTGCTCGCAAGCATTACGAGGCCATGCTGAAAAACTGCAACGCCTGCCACCAGGATTTTGCAGATGGCGAACATCAGCTGGCTCCTTAAGTCTATTGACAAACTCTAAAAATATAAAATGCCTGACAGGGACCGAAATTCTTGCCAGGCATTTTTTCAACCACTCTTCTGTCTCGGTCGTGGAATCACAGAAGCCAACCCACCATCGATTCCCAGAATCTGACCCGTCATCCAACTGTTCTCCGGGTTCACCAGCCATTCTATCAGCGAAGCGACATCAGCTGGCTCCCCCAGTCGATCCAGGGCATGCATCGAAATCGAAGTCGCTTCCGCTGCTTCTGACTCCCACAAATGACGAGTCATATTCGATTTGACCAGACCGGGAGCCACGGCATTGACTCGAATCCCTCGGCTGGCATAGGTAGCGGCTGCTGACAGGGTTAAACCGGCTATCCCAGCCTTGGCAGCAGCAATGGCTTCATGGTTTGCGATTCCAGCTCGGGCTGCAGCGGATGAGATCAAAACAACCGAGCCACCATTCTTACGCATGACCTGAGCAGCACTCCGAACTGTTATGAAAGCGGATGTCAGATTCACGGAAAGCGTTTGAGCCCATTCCTCATCTGAGGTCAGGTGAGCGGGTTTCAACAACACAGAACCAATACAGTTCACAACGCCGTCGACACTTCCAAGATTCGCTTCTGCCTGTTTCAGGCATTCATCAATGGTCTGCGGCTGAGTGGCTTCAATTCTGCATGTAGGAGAGTCCAGTTCCGTGGATAATCGGTTCAGTTTCTCCTGATCACGCCCCCCCAGCATCACTTTCTGTCCGGCTTTAACCAGTCGTTGGCTGAGTTCAGATCCTACGGATCCAGTTGATCCCAGTATCACATAGTTTTGTGCATCGCCAACAGTAACAGACATACCTTGTTCCAATTATTAAATCACAATTCGTCAGGAAAATTGTGTGAGTTGAGCATTTCCAGATGGGGGATTCAACAAATCTGATAATAAAACCCTACTTTTTTCACCACTCAGGACAATAATCCCTTAGTTTGCATGGGTATTTTACTGTCAGTTTGATAGTCGGCTGATGGCGTATTTCAATCCCTGAAACATCATTTTTTGCCTTCACATCGACAAGCCTGGCAGGATCGCAACAGACATGCTGAATATTAGAAGAAATCCCTCGGGGAATTATGAACTGGAAACTGAGATCTTCATCCCCTGCCCCATTAAGGAGGTTTTCGACTTCTTTGCGCAACCTGAGAATCTCGAAACCATTACTCCCCCCTGGCTGAATTTCAAAATCATCACCCCGGGACCGATTGAGATGCAGGCTGGTGCCTTAATTGACTATCAACTCAAGCTGCACGGAATCCCGCTTCGCTGGAGGACAGAAATCACTGAATGGGTCCCCGGAGTCCGGTTTGTCGATACACAACTCAAGGGCCCCTATCGCTTGTGGAGGCATCTACACACATTTGAAGAACAGACCGATGGTACGCTGGCCAGGGACCATGTGACATATTCCGTTTATGGAGGTGCTCTCATCAATCGCCTTTTCGTGCAAGGCGATGTCGAACGGATTTTCAAATACAGACTGGAGCGGCTCAAGAATTTAGAGTTTGCAACGACCAGCCAACAGGGTTAGTCATCTTTTGACTTGTCAGAAGGCGTCGCCCGGCTGATCAGAATCTTGAGTCGGGATTTCGGCCCGTTCAGTTTGCGAGCCATGATATCCTGCTCAGTAAAGCGGGCCAGCAGGATTTCTCCGTCTGTGGAACGGTTCCGATCATACGAAATATAAATTGTTCCATCCGGTGCCTGAAATCCATCGGGATAGGAAATTCCCTTCCGTTCATCCAGCACCAGTCCTCCTTGCCAGGTCATGCCGTCATCCTCTGATAACCAGGCACTCAATTGAACCCGACCCTTGTGCGCATCAATTTTGTCACCATGCTTGATTAATAGCAGTCGACCCGAGGCTAACCGGCGGATGTGAAAGCGGGCATTGGGCTGTTTGATCTGGGGAGGTAATGAAGGCTTCGCCCAGGTTAGTCCACCATCCCGGGATGTTGTCTGCATAATACCTTTACTGGTCCGGGCCAGCATCCAGAGAGTACCGTCTTTACGTTCGACGATCATGTGTTCGTGCCAGTCCGGATTGGGAAACCGCGCGGCCCCCCTGCGATTCCAGGTTGCCCCTTTATCAGTGGATACAAACACATTTGCGCCTCGTACAGGATCCAGTTCTTTAAAACATCCCTTGAAAGGACCGAAACCTTCCCGCTGATCGAGGGAAATCGGTAGCATCCATTCTCCATTGGAGAGTACCGTTGGTTTATTCAGTGTGACCCCATGCCAGATACGACGCGGCTCAGACCAGACCGGTACGTCAGCATCGGGGTTACTACAAACGGTGGCCCAAACCCCAGCTCTCCCGTCAAACATGTGCATTGACTGATCAAATATAAGCCACAAACGTCCTTCCGGATCGGTCCAGAGATTTCCTACTAGAATACTGCGATCCATGGGCAAATCAGCTGAATGTGAATCGAGGACCAAACGGGGTTGTGACCAGGTCTCTCCATCATCATCACTTGTGGCCAGCACAAAAAACGCCTTAGGACTATCGCCACCAGCTACCCAGCAGGCCCAGAGACGCCCTCCCGGGGTACGTTCAATCCCAATTGTCATGCCGTAATCGAGCTTATCGTAGCCATATTCAGGTAGTGGAGACGTATTCAGAGCAGGAGGAATCAGCGCCAGATCGGCAATCTTTTCCATACGCTCGATTTGATTTACCGACTTCGTTTGGGGTTCGGCTGCAAAGAGTCCCGCACCGAACAAGAGCCCGCAAACACCTGCAACAATAATCGAATGTTTCATAAAACTGATGCCCTGTTTTATTGAATGACTCAAAAGACAATTCTTTGCCTGTGATCATTATGGCAAATCACAAGACCGACAACCAGGCGCGAACTTCACATTGAGACTCCGTGCCGCCCAGGAATCAAATAAAACCTTGCTGATGTTTAACAATCTGTTAGAGTCATGCCATATTGAAAACACGGAAACAAAGCACTGAGGGTATCAGCGAGACTGAAATGAGCAACAACAATAGTCCTCAATCTGCAAGGATCACTGGCGATCTCGCTCCCTGGAGCGAAGAGGATCTGCCAGCCCCACCTCCTTTTTCAATTCGCAATCTGTTTCGTACGATCGGCCCGGGGGCCATCCTGCTCGCTGGTTCCATTGGTGGTGGCGAGTGGCTGATTGGTCCTACGATAACTGTCAAATACGGTATGAGTATTCTCTGGATTGCGACAGTCGCGATTGCTCTTCAGCTTTTATTTAATCTGGAGGCAATTCGTTACACACTCTATACCGGAGAACCCATTCTGGTAGGTATTATGCGTTTGCGTCCCGGATCTAAGTTCTGGGCGAGTGGTTACATCTTTGCTACCGTAGCGCAACTGGGAGTGCCGGCTCTGGCAGCCGGATGCGCCTCAGTCCTCTTCGCAACCTTTGCCGGTCGGATTGCCGGTGACGGAGATGCGACGGCACTTCATCTGCTGACATACCTGGTAATTGCAATTACGGTAGCTATTCTACTCTCTGGAAAAACAATTGAGCGAATGCTGGAGTACTTTTCCTGGGTGATGATTACCTTCATCTTTTCCTTTCTGATTACCGTCAACCTGCTGTTTGTTCCCTTCTCACACTGGTTAAAAACACTCTCTGGATTTGTCCAGTTTGGCTCGCTCCCTGCCAATCTGGATCCGCTTCTTTTAGCCACGTTTGCAGCAACAGCTGGCTCCGGGGGCATCGGTAATCTGGTAATAACCAACTGGTATCGCGATAAAGGCTTCGGCATGGGCGCCAAAGTCGGATCGATTACCAGTGCTTTCAGCCACAGTGAAATGCAGCTCTCACCAGTCGGAAAAGTGTTTCCCCTCACTGAGGAAAACCTGAATCACTGGCGTTCCTGGTGGAAATACGTCTCCGCAGACCAGGTCTGGCTCTGGGGGCTGGGTTGCCTGGTCGGCATGTTTCTGAATGTGAATCTCGCAACCGCAGTCATTCCGGAAAACACTAATATGGAGCATCTGGCTGCGGGAGCATTTCAGGCACGTTTCATGGCAGAACAACTCTGGACTGGTTTCTGGTGGTTGGCCCTGTTGAACGGATTCTGGGTGTTGATGTCAACTCACCTCAGTAACACCGATGTGCTCATTCGAACGGTAACGGATATCGTCTGGGTAGCCAGCCCCCAGTTGCGGGAACGTCGTAAGATGAGTGTCAGTCGGCTCTATTATCTATTCCTGATGATAGCCACAGTCTGGGGTCTGTTTGCCGTACACTGGGGACACGCAATTTCCCTGTTTAAAATCCTGGGCGCTGTAGCAGGTCCTGTCCTGGCTGTTGCGGCGGTTCAGATCCTGATTATCAACACAAAACTACTGCCACAACAACTTCGGCCCCCCATCTGGCGACGTGCTGCCCTGATTGTCTGTGCTATCTGCTATGGCAGTCTGTCTGCTGCGTTCATCTGGGACTTGTATTTGTCTCTTAAATGAGCAAAACTACACTATAGTCCAACAGCAGCGTTCAAAGATTTTTGGAGCATCTCGACATGCCCTCTCTGCCGCTGATCAAAATATCCTGCATGCCTCTTAGACCAACAGCCATCTCAACAGGATTGATGTTGCTGTTTCTGGTTAGTGCTCACAGTCTCTCCCATGCAGCAGAACCTGATTCCCCGATCCTCTACGAAAACCGTGTTCGTACCATTCTGGATAATAAATGCGTGCGCTGTCACGGTCCCAGCGAAAAAAAAGCAGGGCTGGATCTAAGCACTCCCCGGGGAATTCTTAAAGGCAGCGAATCTGGACGTATCCTGCAAGGAGGCGCTGTTGATGAAAGCCTGTTATTCCAGATGATCGAGGCTGATGAAATGCCTCCAGACGAAAAAGACCATCTCAGCGCAACAGAGCGCGAGACAATCCGCGTATGGATTCAGACAGGTGCTCATTTCAGGGAATCCGTCAAAACCATACCAGCGGTAACGCAACATGATATCTTTCCTCTGCTCCATCTCCGCTGTGTTGCCTGCCATGGAGGCCGCCGCCAGGAGGCGGGCCTGGACCTGAGAACCAGACAGTCCATTATGCAGGGAGGCAAATCCGGCCCGGTAGTCGTTTCAGGGAATCCAGAAGCGAGCCTGCTGATTCAACGCATTAAAGCTGCCGAGATGCCTCCCAGGCGGAAACTGGTCTCTGTCAGTGTCAAACCGATGGAGGCGAATGAGCTGGAACGACTCTCCCAGTGGATTCAGTTGGGGCTCCCCGAGGTTAATCATTCTGAGATGACGGAATCAGAGACTCTCGTCAGCGAAGAGGATCGCCAATTCTGGTCTTTTCAGCCTCCAGTTCGAGTTGAACCTCCTCATGTGAAACAGCAGCACCGAGTGCAGAATCCCATTGATGCATTCATTATCAAAAAGCTCGAAGACAAGGGGCTTACATTAGCTCCTCCAGCAGACAAACGCACGCTGATCCGCCGACTGTCGATTGATTTAACAGGGCTGCCCCCCACTCCGGAAGAAATCGACAAGTTTTTAAACGATGATGATCCCCAGTCTTATGCAAACCTGGTGGACCGCCTGCTGGCTTCCCCTCGTTATGGTGAGCGCTGGGCCAGACACTGGCTGGATGCTGTCGGTTATGCAGATTCGGAAGGTGCGCAAAATGAAGATAAGCTGCGTCCTCATATGTATCGCTATCGTGACTACGTGATCCGCGCATTGAATGAGGATAAACCCTATTCACGATTCCTGCAGGAACAGATCGCCGGCGACGAACTTGTCGATTACCAGTCCGGAAATATCACATCCGAAGTCTATGACTGCCTGGTCGCCACCGGTTTTTTGCGAACAGCTCCCGACAGAACCTTCGCCAACATTACCAATTTCGTCCCGGATCGGCTTGAAGTCATCTCAGATGAAATTCAGATCCTGGGTTCAGCCGTCATGGGGTTGACCATCAAATGCGCCCGCTGCCACTCGCATAAATTTGACCCGATTCCGCAAAGCGACTATTACCGCCTGACAGCTATTTTCAAGGCGGCCTTTGATGAACATGACTGGTTAAAATCACAGGGCCCTCGTACCCTGTCTCATGTCAGTCAGGAAGAACATCAGAAATATCAGGAACACGAACGCCAACTGTCTCGACAACAGGGGCTACTACAAAAAGAACTTACCCAGTTGGATACGACTAAACCGGACTATCAACAGAAAAGTACAGAAGTTAAAAAACAGATCGCCGACCTCAAGGACCAACACTGGCCAGCCCCTCGGATTCGCGCCCTCTGGTCCCGAGAGTCCCCATCGCCCACCTATATCTATAAACGAGGAAACTATCTCACACCGGGTCGACCGGTCGAACCAGGTGTGCCTGCTGTCTTAACCAGTGCGAATAAATCAATTAAATTTGATCAAGTATCCGCTAATGGAAAGCCCGTCGGACGTCGACTGCTCTTCGCCCGCTGGCTGACTCAATCCAATCACCCACTGACAGCACGGGTGATGGTCAATCGAATCTGGTTACATCATTTTGGACGGGGCATTGTCAATACACCTGGAAACTTTGGCCGTGCAGGAGAGCGCCCGACACACCCGGAACTCCTTGACTGGCTGGCAACCGAATTTGTTCAACAGAACTGGAGTATGAAGGCCCTCCACAAGCTGATCGTCACCTCCAGTACTTATCGACAGTCTTCTGACATTTCCGACGAAGCAGCCCGACTCGACCCTACGGGAAGCCTCCTGTCCCGAATGCCTCTCAAACGAATGGAAGCGGAGGTTCTCCGCGATTCTCTTCTGTTAATCTGCGGTCAGTTGGACGAAACCCCGTTCGGACCGGCAGATCCTGTTGAGGCACGCGCCGATGGTCTGGTGACATCCCGGCGGGGTAAAGCTGGATGGCGCAGAAGTATCTACGTTTTACAGCGTCGCACCAAAATTCCCACCCTACTGGAAAACTTTGATTTCCCTCAAATGGGACCTAACTGTATTCAGCGTGGGGAATCCCTGGTGGCTCCTCAGGCTTTGCATCTCATGAATAACAAGATGATCCACCAGCTTGCGGTCTACTTTGCTGAACATATTCAACACACAGTCGGTGAAGACAGAGAGCAACAGATCCAGCAGATCTACCTGAGAGCACTGGGCCGAGCACCAGATCCTGAGGAAACCAGAATCGGCCTGGAAACGCTTCAGTTGCTGGAAGAAAAGTGGAGTACTCAACGGAAAGATAAGCAGACATCCTCAACCAGCGTAGAAAAAGCATTAAGCAGTTACTGTCACGCGATATTCAATCTGGCTGAATTCCAATACATCGATTGAATCAGAAAACCTCAAACTGAATATTTCAGAGAACGAATGTCAGACATGAAACAGGAACAACTGAGCGAAAATCATGTAAACAGACGCAGTTTTTTTGAGCAAGTCGCAACGGGACTCCAAGGCGCTGCATTAACCTGGCTCCTGCAGCAGGACCTGTATGCCGAGTCTACAGCTCCTGAAACGAAAAAACATCAATTTTTATCCGGTCCTCACCACAGGCCCCGGGCCAAATCTGTCATTCATCTATTTATGAACGGCGGTCCCAGCCAGATGGACCTGTTTGACCCCAAACCGATGCTCGACAAACTGCACGGCAAAGAACACTTCAAACAGATCGCAGGCGAAGTCGAATTTCCGGAACGTGCGGGAGCCTTAATGAAGAGTCCATTCCAATTCGCCCAGCACGGTGAATCGGGAATGTGGGTCTCTGATGTCATGCCTCACCTGGCGAAACAGGTCGATGAAATCACGATGATTCGTTCGATGTATACGACTAATCTGACTCATGAACCAGCACTTTATAAAATTCAGTCAGGCAGCGAATTCACTGGTCACCCCGCCCTGGGTGCCTGGGTCTCCTATGGACTGGGAAGTGAGAACCAGAACCTGCCCGCTTATGTTGTACTGGATGATCCACTGGGACTGCCCGTTAACGGTATCGAAAACTGGCAGGCGGGTTTCCTGCCTGCACAACACCAGGGAACCCGTTTTCGTGCAACTGGTTCACCTGTCTTGAATCTGAAACCGGAATTTGAGCGTCCACCGGCAGTTTCAGAATTGGAACGGAATCTGATTTCACGACTGGACCAGATTCACCAGCGTCGACACCAGCACCAGCATCAACTTGAAGCACGACTTTCAACCTATGCCTTGGCGGCCCGCATGCAGATTGCCGCCTCCGATGCACTTGATCTTTCCCAGGAAACGGCTGAGACACAGAGAATGTATGGGATTGATGAGCCGGTTACGGAATCCTACGGGCGTCGCTGCCTGATTGCACGTCGGCTTATCGAGCGTGGCGTTCGTTTTATTCAGTTGTTTATTAATAGTCAGATCTGGGACTCACATAATGCGATCGCCTCCAGCTTGAAATCAGCCTGCCGGAGAACAGATAAACCAGTTGCAGCACTTCTGCAGGATCTCAAGCAGCGCGGACTCCTGGATGAGACCCTGGTGATGTGGGGGGGAGAAATGGGTCGGCTCCCCATAGCTCAGCTGTCACCCGATAAAGATGCACGCAAATCAGGCCGCGATCATAATAAAAACGCGCTCTGCACCTGGATGGCAGGCGGCGGTGTGAAACGGGGCCTGGTTCTAGGTGAAACCGATGAACTGGGATTCGCCGCCGTGGAAAACCGGGTCAGTGTTCCCGACTGGCACGCCACGATGCTGCACCTGCTTGGCCTGAATCACGAAGAGCTTTTCATCGAACGCAATGGACTCAAAGAACGCCTGACAGGTGTCGGTAACGAACCCCGAGTTATCACAGAGATTTTGGCCTGATACCTGACAGAGACTGGCCCCCAACCGGGGATACAGCTTAAGCAAGGGACTTGATAAACGCACTCTTAATGTAGCCCGTAACGACTCATTTTGTAGTGCAGCGTACGCACACTGACCCCCAGCAGCTTGGCCGTCTTTTCACGGTGATAATCGCAGGCTGCGAGTGCTGTCGTGATCGCTTCTTTTTCAGCGTCCTCAGTTACCTCTGCCAGTGTCTTCACGTGCGCGGAATCAGAGGCAGGAGTTGGACTCAACTCCACTGGCAGATCTGGGGCCTCAATCAAATCTGCCGGTAGTGTAACTACCAGCCGTTCGATAACGTTTCGTAACTGGCGCACATTACCGGGCCAGCGGGCAGTCACAAAGATTCGCATGGCCTCGGGTGAAACAGTCTTCAACGGTCGATTATGCCGCTGGCAGAAATGTGTCAGAAAATGTTCGATCAACAAAGGAATATCATCGCGACGCTCACGCAGTGCGGGGATATGAATGGGAATGACGTTCAGGCGATAAAACAGATCCTCACGGAAGGTTCCATCTTCGATCAAAGGCTCGACAGCTTTGTTCGTGGCTGAAATAATGCGTGCATCACTGGTGAGAACCTCTTCTCCACCAACTCTCATATATTGTTGAGTTTCCAGCACACGGAGCAGATCGACCTGACTTTTGGCAGGCATTTCTGTCACTTCATCCAGGAACAGGGAACCGCCCTGTGCCTGTTCAAAACATCCGGGCTTCTGTCGCGTCGCTCCGCTGAAGGATCCTTTTTCATGACCGAAGAGTTCACTCTCCAGCAGTGTTTCCGGCATTGCTCCCAGATTGACTGCCACGAATGGGCCACTACTCCGATTACTCAAATCATGGACGGCCCTGGCAATCAACTCTTTTCCAGTACCACTTTCTCCCTGAATCAGAATCGTAGCATCCGTGGCAGCCACCTGGCGAATCTGCTGGAATACATCATGCATGGCCGCACAGTTACCAATGATATTGGAAACTTCTCCAGCGTTAACCAGACGATTACGCAATTCGCGGTTTTCAATCTGCAGCCGGTAATGTTCGCGGGCCTTACGGACCTGATGTCGAATCAAATCGAGATCCAGCGGTTTGGTAATAAAATCAAATGCCCCAAGCCGCATCGATTTGACTGCCGTCTCCACGGTACCATGGGCGGTGATCACGATGGTTGTTGTCTGGGGACTGCTGCGGAGGATCTGTTCAATCAATTCCAGCCCATCCATTTCACCCGGTAAGCGCACATCGGCGATGACCAGTTGATAAGTTCCTTCACGAAATTTAGCGAGCCCATCCTCAGCATCCTGGGCTGTCTCCAGAACATCCGCCTCTTTCGCCAAGCCCTTGGCAAGCCCGGAGCGAATGTTGGGCTCATCATCAATGATTAAAATTCCGAAACCGTCTGTATTCATGCTGTCCCACTTGCTGGCAATAAAACTGAGAACGAGGTACCACTCGGCCCCGTGTTGAAATCGATTGTTCCATCGTGTTGTCGTACAATCTTCTCACATAGTGCAAGTCCCATGCCGGTCCCTTCGTGCCGCGTCGTGAAGTAAGGGTCGAATATTCGCTCTCGCAGTTCGGCAGGGATTCCTTTCCCGGTATCGGTAATGCTGATTCTCAACCAGTCTCCCTCCTGATTCAGACCGATCGTCATTACCCCGCCTCCCGGCATCGCCTGTATAGCATTGAGTGCCAGATTCAAAAGTACCTGATCGATGTGAACGGAATCAGCCATGATCTCTGGAGGCTTTTCCTGCGGCAGCTTCACCTCTACTTTCACTTTCTGCTGCTCAGCCTGTGGTCTGATGAAGCGGACCAGTTTATTGATTAATGCGGTTAAATCAACACGGGATCGTCCTGGTTCAGACATCGAAGCATAATCACGAAACCCTTCGAGTACTGAAGTCAGTCGCTTGACTTCGGTTTGAATGACTTCCAGCATTTCATCGATTTCGTCAGAGCGATTCTGGGACTCCAGTGCCTCTTCAAGAAGTTGCACATGGAGAGAGAGTGCACTCAGTGGATTTTTGATTTCATGCTGCAGCCCGGTTGCGAGAGAACCCAGACCTGCATAGCGCTCCATGCGACGCAGGCGTTGTTCCATTAAAGCGCGTTCCGTCACGTCACGAACGTGGAGTACAGTGCCCAGCTCTTCCTGGCGTTCATTCCGCAACAGACTACAACCCGCCCTGAGAGTCTGTTCATGACCATCACGATTGATCGTATAATCACAGTCCCGCACGGGCGAATGATGTGCATTCACATGGCTGCAGATCACGCATAACAGCGTATGTTCGACCCCCACATCAGAGAGCGGGCGACCAATGACAGGTTCTTCCAGGCTCAATAATTCGCGTCCGCGGGGATTGATACTTGTGATGATCTCATCTCGGTCCGTCGTCAGTACTCCCTGATCCATACTTGCCAGAACATCACTGGCCATCACTTTGACTTCACGGAGAGAGCGCTCACTGTTGAGATAAGCTCGCACCAGCAGGACTAGAGCAATCGCGGTCACAATAATGTTGAGAAACAACAGAATCGATAATTGCGACTGAAATCGCAGTTCCCCCGCCAGTTCCCGGGCAACTGCCAGATCGCTGTCGGGCAGGTGACGAATGATTTTGGCAACGATTTCCTGCTCGTGATGGAAATCGACCAGAATCCACAGCGTCACCACCAGACCGGTAAGGCTCAGTAAAGCCAGCCCCCCGATTGCCAGTTGAAAACCGCGGCTGACCCGCGTTTCGTAAACATGAAACATCCGTTGAACTCCGGCCCCCGGCTAAAAATCCAGACTAAAGCGTCCGGAATGGACTGAAACAAGACTGGTCATACTCATAGGTGCACCGAGGAAGGAAGGCAGAAGCATTTGTTGCTCGATGGATTTAACGCAATCAATTTGCTCACAAGACATTATATTCAGTTTATGATATTTCTCAATTAAATTCATCCCTCGCCTTAACCCACCCTTTCATGTGCAGCTTATTGCAGACACCCTGCAGGACATTGCAGCATGTCTTTAATCAAAAACTGCAGAATCGAAATTTTGCAGGAAAAACTCAGCCGCTATCAGGGCCAAACCGATGAAAAAGGAAAAGTTTACATATCCTGCCGTCTTTAAAATCAATGGAATGCAAATCGCAATCCAAATCAGATAGTGAACCGTCCTGATTGATGCCAGGCGGTAAATTATCCACCAATTCGAATGGCCCTTATTGGAATCTCAGCCATGATCAGGAATCACAATTCAGGGACAGAATCCTCTTATCCAGCGTTAAAAATCGCGGTCAAGCAACCTTCGCACATCTTCCGTTGCCTCTCAAATTGGATCGTCGCGATAGCTGGCCTGTTTGTTTTTTTTGTCTCCCCTACTCAAGCCGAGTTGCCTGAGGTACACGAGACAAACGAAAACCTCACATCTCAGCTTCAAGATCTTCAGCGACAGATCGATGAGTTAAAGTCGCAGCAGATCATGACAGTTCAGAATATCGCCCCGCCCGCAATCGACCCCATGATGGAGGCCCCAGATGAATACGATTCTGATCTGCCTCCCTACATGTTCGGAGACTCGAATACTCCTCAGGATTTCCCGACAGTCAGACTCACTGGCTTCTTCCAGGCAGATGCTGTCTGGTTCAGCCAGGACAGTAAGAACATACAGGCTGTGGGAGATGTTCAAAACGGAGCTGATTTTCGTCGTGCCCGTCTGGCTGCGACTGGGGATGCCTGGGAAAATATAGGCTACATGCTCGAAATGGACTTTGCCTTTCCCGGTCGCCCTTCATTCATGGACGTCTGGCTGGAAGTGCGAGACGTCCTGGGGGGAAATACGGTACGCGTCGGACAATACCGTCAACCGATAGGTATGGATGCATTAACCAGTGTAAAAGAGCTGACATTCCTGGAACGCGCACTCCCCTTCGCTTTTCTCCCATTCCGACAGATTGGTGCCATGTACTTCGGAAATACAGAAGACGAACGGTCAACCTACGCCATTTCAGGATTCCGTTATCCCACGGGCCCTTATGGTGGGAATATCGGTGACAGCGGCGGTTATGGACTCGCCACTCGACTGACTCATCTACTCGTTGATAATGGGGATGGAAACGGGCTGGTTCATATCGGGGCAGACTACAGTTACGCCAACCCAGCCAACAACCTGATTCAATACCGCAACCAGCCCGAAGTCTTCGTGACAGAGGCTGGCGGATCCAATGTTCCGGTTGGAGTTCCGAGTGCCGTGCCTCCCTTTGTAGACACGGGGTTGATTTCAGCACAAGACTATCACCTGTTCGATGCTGAACTTGCATATGCAATCGGGTCATTTTATGCACAATCAGAAGTCCTGTATTCCATCGTGCAACAGAGAAATGGCGAGGTCGACACTTTTTCTGGAGCGTACGCTCATTTCGGCTATTTCCTGACCGGAGAAACCCGGGCCTATAATCGCAAGGGGGGTGTTTTTGGACGCGTCAAACCACTCGATCCCTTCAATCGCGATGGAGGCTGTGGCGCGTGGGAAATTGCAGGACGCTGGTCGTATATTGACTTGAATGACAAATCAATCCAGGGTGGTCGAATGACCGATTTAACATTTGGACTGAACTGGTATCTGAATCAGTTCACAAAATTTCAATTTAACTATATTCATTCATTCCTTCACAGCAGTCCAGCCGTTTACGGACCTGTCGTGAATAATTCGAATGCAGATATCTTTGCTCTTCGTGCACAGGTTGATTTCTGATTATTCCTGGTTGTCCAAAGTATCACAACCATAGCCTGAATAACTAAGACCTGGTTCACTCACACAGAGCATTTCTTCTCAAGCTGGTTTATTTTGAACCAGCTCTTTTACTGATTCATATCGCTTGAACAAATTCTGCCTATGATGTCTGAGGCTCATGAGCGATTCATTTCTTCGAACACAATGATTTCGCTTGCTCACAAGCTAATGCCCTGGACTAACACTGCATCCCGAGAACGATCCACTGGTAAATGTAAGCGTATTTCTAGCTGTCGTATTGAATTCACGGTACTGGGGAAGCCCCTTCCTCTCGGTCTGATTTAAAAAGAGTGGACAAGGTCTGGCTATTCTTATCTGGCCTCAGAGCAGAATTCAAAAACATCTGCAGAAATAGAAAAAGCAGCCCTGCAATTAATCTACAGAGCTGCTTTTTTGAGATAACAGGAACGTGTCCGCCGCGAAGTTCAGACTCCCGGATTAAGCACGTAGTCGCCAGCCACCCATCATGCTAGCTACCCGCCAAAGTAAGCACATGAAGGTGACCGGCAAACTACGAAATATCCAGTCGAGGAACAAGACTGAACCCCCCACTTGCGTGGGCATTGGTAATGCGCAACTGATTAACTCAGGAACCAGCACGACGGAACACGACTCCTCTTATCTTGCGAAACAAAACAGTTTTTCGACGACCATAATCTTCCAACTGTTTTACTCCGCAAGTAGAAACATAATCGAACCAGAATCAGTCACTGATTCTTCTTTTTTACTCAATGGTCTTTACAACAACTTGGTTTTAAATGAATGAGTGGATGAGGCATAAATGAACGAAATGGAGAGTCGTCCGGCTTACAGTCCACTCATTCATTGGTGAAGTTTTTCAGCCGTATTCTAACATTACATCGTTTTATGTTTTTGCAGTTCGCTCCCTCATCGAAAGGGTATCCCAGGTAGATTTTTCCTGCGGCCCGAGTGATTTTGTCGAGAATCTGGCAGCATCAAAGTTATCCATTTTTGAGAGATACTGAGCCATACTGCTGGCGACATCGTCGAGGTCAATCACACCGGGAGCATTTCCCAGTCCGAACAGCAGGGAGCCATCGCGACGTTCCAGGTCCACATGCAGAATACGACAGGATGCCAGATCGTAGATGCCATACCAGACCGGGACAACACGTTGCAGCCTGTTGACAAATTCCTGAATTTTCCAAGCCATCGCCGCAGCATTCACAAACACGACGGTTTTGATCAGCTTATTTCGGTCAAGCGTGAAGCGGGGCACACTTCCAGAAAGGAATCGCGTCTTCTTTCCCAGAGCTGATGCAGCAATTTCGATGGAAGGCATGATGGAATTAACTAGGGATCGGATTGAACTGTCTGCTGCAGTAATTTCCGGTCGCGGAGAAAGAAACTGATCTACGGCTACAGATACTGCATCGCAACCAGTGTGTCCCAGCACAACAACTCCCTCAAGCGTCGGTAGATTTTCAACTGCGTGTGCCAGACTCCCCAGACATTCCGCAGAAGCCACATTTCCTGCTAACTGGATTTCATAAACCTCATTAGGACGTTGATTAAAAATATCCAGAACGGGCACTCTAGCATCAGAACAGGCTAATACAGCAGCACGAGGAGTTTGTGGTGGAATTTCACCCAAAGCCCCAAGCTGCTCGATATAACTCTGTTTGAATTCTACAGGGCTTGTAGTGGCAGGAGTGTCGCCCCTACTCAAAGCTTCCTCCATCAGCTGTTGCTCGCAGCGCAGTGTTTCCACAAATTCCATATTTCCATGGTTCAGTGATTCTTTGACGCACTGACATGTATTTGACAATGATGTGGAATCCATTTTATTAATCTCCTGAAAACGGGTAGCTGCTTCGCCTTACACATCCCCTGTTTACAAACGCTCCCAGATGGTCAGGGCACACCATCGAGAGACTACCCGATTCAGATCTATCTATTTGTATTTGATACCGATAATTGAAAATCTAAAGTGTGTCAGTCAGCTTGATCTGACATTAACTACCTCTACTTGCAAGAGGCATACCGGCGCAGCAAAAATTCTTTCACTGAAGATGGAAAGATTCAGTGAGAGCCTGAAATATCAGCAATAAAAACATACAAATTCATTTTGCTGATCGCGATTCTTCCAGCCAAAGAGTTCGGAGGTGAGCAATTTGAGACAACGATTCCATGCAACTCTTTGCAGTTCAGACGCAATATCGTGCATATATTTTCAAGAACCGACATCATTGCCAGGTCATGCGATATCCAGGTTGTCCGTTTAACCATTTAAGAGTTAATTGGTGGAATGAATGAGATAGCAAGAGAAAAGCCGTAGATAGTACGCCCGGTCTGGCTGTCACAGAGACGGATTATTTTTCTCTCTCTGTGCAGCCCCACTCCTGTTAAGTCAGGGAGTCAGCTTTATCAACCTGTTGATGAGATATCATCAGCAGGGGGCAGGCTACTGATTTTCCAGTTTCCTGATTGCCTCTTTGAGAGCATTGATATCGTCTTCTGAAATATTCTCTTCTTCCAGAAGATTTAACATGAGGCTCGGCAGCGAGTCTTTCAGCAACACCTGCTTGATCTGGCCGAGCATCGACCGCGAGACTTCTTCTCGCGAGACCACGGGTTGATAGATATAAGCACGGCCGTCTTTGACTCTTTTCAAGACTTTCTTTTTTTGTACCAGAAGACTGAGGGTCGTCATCACGGTTGTATAGGCCAGATCCCGTGGTAATGCATCACAAACATCCTGGACGCTGGCCTCTCCGAGGTCCCAGATCACATCCATAAGTTCCAGTTCATAAGGCGTCAGCCGATAATCTTTCACAGATAAACCCAATACAGAAGAAAGTCAGTTTATTTTCTGTACAGAGTTTAACGACTCTAAACCTCAGTTAAAACCAGTCTTCCGGCTCCCCACCCAAACATAAATCAGAGAATTTCAGCGAGGGTCTTTATGAATTTTCCAAACCGACCTTTACTACTATAACAATAGTTGTTACTTTTCGCCGCAAAATTGGAGGCTTTGGTAAGACATCCGCCTCTCTGCACTACTGACATAAGTTCACAAACAAGGATTGACTGATGACAATTCTCGATAAAAAACAGAAGTGGTTTATTTCCATCTGCTTGAGCACTTGCCTGATCTGGATTATTTCCGCTCGCAGTTCTCAGGGAGAAGTCCTGACAGGGGTAATCCACCACCTGTCACGAAACTCAGTTTCGCAGTCCCCGCTTCCAACAGGTAGTATCGATACCTCTTCCAGCCGAGTTTACACATATGTGGGGAAAACCGGTTTTGGCCATGAGCATGCTGTGGAAGGTAAAATTAAATCGGGTTCCTTGAACCTCGGAGTCCGCAGCAATGCGGGTGAAATTATTTTCGATATGACAACCTGGCGGGCAGATACTGCTCAAGCAAGGCAATATATCGGCTTAAGCGGTACCACATCTGCATCGACCCAGAAAGATGTGAATGCCAATATGCTGGGAAGTGCAGTGCTTAATGTGCAGAAATATCCGACAGCCACATTCGAAGTCAATTCGGCACTTCCGCTGCAGCAGAAATCAAGTTCCGGCAAACCGCTCTACCAGCTAAGCGGTAAGTTCACATTGCACGGAGTGGCACGAAAAATGAACATTGTCGCAGAAGTGACAGAGAAAAAAGACTCCTATCACCTGCGAGGCAACTTCTCCATCTTACAGTCGCACTATGGAATCACTCCCTTCAGTAAGGCTTTTGGGGCAGTCGGCGTTACAGATCAATTAAAAATATATGGTGAAATTGACGTGGCCAGATAACATTAATTCTCAATTTTCTTTCGCGACAACACAATTAATACGGTAAGACAGAATGATTAGTTGCCCCACGGTAGAAAAGGAAGTGATTCGCAGTCACTACAACTTGTCAACATTGTTCTATCGTCTGCTCTGGGGACGCCATATTCATCACGGACTATGGGATGAAGAACTTGCGAATTCGGAGAATCTTCAAGACAGATATCGCGCACCTGCCAAGGCACAACAACAGTTGACGGAAACGATGGCTAAGCTGATACAGATTCAGGATGGTCAGGACCTGCTTGATGTCGGTTGTGGCATGGGAGGCTCATCCATGTTTCTGTCTCAGGCATTCAAGTGTAACGTCACGGGGATCACACTCAGCCCAGTTCAAAGACGTTGGGCCAGCCTGGAGGCATTTTTTCGCGGACAGTCCAGTCGCACCCGCTTCCTCTGTCAGGATGCTGAGACAGCTGAATTTCCAGCGGAATCTTTTGATGTCATCTGGAGCATCGAGTGCACAGAACACTTGTTTGATAAACCAGCCTTTTTCCAGAAAGCAGCTTCCTGGCTTAGGCCTGGAGGACGAATGATTATCTGTGCCTGGCTGGCCGGCGATCAACTTGATACCGATGATGCTAAACAAAACGTCTACGATGTCTGTGAAGGTTTCTTCTGCCCTTCACTGGGGACCGCCGCTGATTATCAAGCCTGGATGGAGCAGTCTGGTCTGGAATTTCATGATTTCCACAACTGGACCAATCGCGTCAGCCAGACCTGGGAAATCTGTCATCAACGGGTCAAAAAAACAAAAGTTCGCTGGCTGGCGAAACTCATCGATCAAAATACAGTTATGTTTCTGGATCGGTTCGAAACCATTCTCAAGGCATACGAGACTGGTGCAATGCAGTATGGATGCTTCATTGCCAGCAAACCAGAAATGAAATAATCAAATAACGACCTCGAGGAAGCAAGGATGCGACGTTTCGTTGGTATTATATTCGGGATCGCAACACAGTTGCTGTTCCTGATCACAGTCTGGTACCTGTTCTGGTTTCTGAAAGAAGACTTCAGCCACCACGCAATTGGGTCTCTGGCAATTGATGCACTGCTGGCAATCCAGTTCGCGGTCGGACACAGTCTGTTGCTTTACCCCAGCATACGCACTGCTATCACACGCAGGCTTCCTTCGCAGTTCTATGGTAGTCTGTTCTGCGTGCAAACCTGTGTGGGAATTCTGTTAACAGCATTCTGTTGGCGTAGCAGCCCCGTAGAAATCTGGAATCTGTCAGGTTGGGGAGGCTGGCTGATGACAGCCGGCTTTTATGGATCGTGGCTTTCTCTGCTCTACAGTCTCAACCTGACCGGTCTGGGCTATCAGACCGGTCTCACTCAATGGTGGTACTGGCTGAGAAAACAGCCGCTCCCCAGAAGGGATTTTCAACCACGGAGTCTCTACTGCTGCCTGCGGCATCCGGTTTACCTGAGCTTCATGGGCTTACTCTGGTTCACACCTTTGATGACACTGGATCGCGCAGTTCTGACTGGAATCTGGACGGCCTATATATTCATCGGAAGTTACCTGAAAGATGAACGTCTCAGTTTCTATATTGGAAAACCCTATCGGGACTATCAATCCAGAGTTCCCGGCTATCCCTTCATCTTTTTTGGTCCCCTGGGAAAACGGAAGACGAAAGTTGCACCTGTAAAACCACTTGAAAAAACTCCCCTCCAGACAACCTGAGCAATCGATTCTTCTTCGACTCCTCTGCTTCTCATTTTCCCATTCTTAAAGCATCAGCGTCATGTCGATTCATCGTAAACGATTCTGGTTGCTGGTGATCTACCTGCTGATACTACTGCCTTTCGTCGGCTACGGGGCTTTCCAGGCACTTCAGACCAAAGTCAATTCCCCACTGGACTGGGTCGATGGAACTTTCCCTGCCCGGGCAGTCTATGATCGTTTCCGGGAACAGTTCGGCAATGCAGATACCGTAATCGTCAGCTGGAAAGATTGTAAGCTGGACAATCCGGATCTGGACCAGTTTGTTTCCGCGCTGCGCACAGATACCGTTTTTAAGGATGATTCTGGACAATGGTATTTTGAACGCGTGATCTCCGGCAGAGAGTTTTATCTCTCTCTAAGTTCTCCTGCCATGCGTCTGAATGACCGGGAAGTCCACCATCGACTGGATGGGACTTTCATCGGAAAAGACCATGAAACAACCTGTATTGTTGTGAGTTTCACGCCCGCCGGCCTGCTCAAACGAAAAGAGCTGGTGAGCGAAATCCAATCTGCCCTGGAAACTCATTGTCAGGTTTCAGCGGAAGAATGTTATCTGGCAGGTCCCATCATAGATGGACTGGAAATTGACCTGGCCAGCAAAGATTCCATGGACAGATTCGTCCTCCCCTCAACCTTGATGGTTCTGTCAATCTGCTGGATCTGCCTGCGTTCGCTCCGCGCGGCTCTGCTCGTCTTTGGTCTGTCGCTTCTGGCCCAGGGTATTACACTGGCATTGATTCATTACAGTGGAGAAAGTATCACGGCCCTGTTGATCGTGCTACCACCGTTGATTCAGGTACTCGCGGTCGCGGGTGGAATTCATCTGGTCAACTATTACTTTGATGCAGTTAAAGACCCGCAGATTGCCAGTCCTGCTGCGTACGCTTTTCAGGTTGGCTGGCTGCCCTGTCTGCTCTCTGCAGGAACGACTGCAATTGGACTGGCTTCTCTACTTGTCAGTGGACTGACACCGATTCGACTGTTCGGCGGTTACGCCGCCTGCGGTGGGCTGATTACCACAGGACTGCTGCTAAGCCTGATTCCGGGAGTCTTCACTGTCTGGCCTCTCAAACGGCCTTTGAAATCGACAAATGAAACAGAAGACTTCGAGGAAGATCGACACGACATCTGGTACTTTCTGACAACAATTTTAAAAAGAAACCATACCGTGATTGTCTGTCTGGCTCTGCTCGCGATGCTGGGAGCCGGTCTGGGAATTTCTCGAATCTCTGCATCCGTACGCATCGAAACACTGTTTTCTGAGAACAGCAAAATACTGAATGATTATGGCTGGCTGGAAGATCATGTCGGCTCACTCGTCCCGATCGAAGTGGTTTTGACCTGCTCACCTGATGTGGACCTGACGTTTCGTGAACAGTTACTGATGGTCTGGGATATCGAACGCAGCCTGCGTAAGACCAGCATGGTAAATCATACGATTTCGACCATGTCATTTGCCCCCCGATTTCCTCGCCCAGAGAATCTTTCGGACGAATTATTTCAATACCAGCTAAATGAAGCACTGACGCGTTTCAAACCGCAGTTTATGAACGCAGGATATCTGAAAGAAATTGACGGCAAGCATCTGTTTCGAATTACCGCGTATGTCAGCGCACTCAACGATGTGGACTATAATGCGTGCCTGGAGCAGATCGGGACACATGTAGAATCAGCTCTGATGAATAAATTTGAGACGATTCCTGCAGGCGTAACAACACAACAGACGGGAATCATGCCTCTGGTCCACGAAATTCAACGGCAGTTAATGCAGGATCTGTTTAAAAGCTTTCTGTTTGCCTTTTTGATCATTGCGGTTGTCATGACAATCGTTCAAGGCGGGCTTTCAGCGGGCTTAGTTTCCATGGTCTCCAACGTGTTTCCACCGTTGATGATCTTTGGACTTCTGGGCTGGCTGTCCATCGCTGTCGATATCGGATCTGTAATGACAGCCAGTGTGGCACTCGGTATCGCCGTCGATGATACCCTGCACTATCTGACCTTCTTCCGCCGCCATTTGGATGCGGGGCATTCGTCCCGAGAATCAGTGCTCTATGCTTATCGACATTGCGGAAAGGCGATGATTCAGACATCACTGATCTGTGGCCTCGGCCTGCTTGTGTTTGCTCTGAGCAGTTTTGTACCTACATCCCGATTTGCCTGGATGATGGCGGGACTGTTAATGATGGCCCTGCTGGGTGATCTGATCGTCCTGCCAGCTCTGCTTTTAAGCCCTCTGGGACGCTGCTTTGAGCTTAAGCCTGAGACAGATCACAATCATTAATCAAAGCGGCTTCAATAGTCAGCCCAGGACCAAAGCCCAGCATGACACAGGGTAAGTGTGCCTGTTCTGCCTTTAGTTTCTTGAGAATAAACAGCACCGTTGGAGAAGACATGTTTCCATAACGTGCCAGAACTTCCCGGGAAGGACTGAGCAGAGATTCCTCAAAACCAACTGTTTCAGCAACCGCACTCAGAATGCGAGGGCCGCCGGGATGAATCGCCCAACTACCGACATCTTCAATGTTCATTCCCTGTTGCAGTAGCCATTGCTTGAGCCAGGGACGCAGATTTTGATGGATCAGATCCGGGATGCGGGGGGAGAGTGTCATCTCAAAACCATTGTCGCCGATGCGCCAGCTCATCATCTCTTCGGAGTCCGGTACGATCGTTGATCCGGATGCGATCAGCTGCCAATGATCAGCAGGCTCTCCAGAAGCCTGTTTTCCCACAACGGCCGCAGCACCATCCGCAAACAACGCATTCGCTACAATTTTATCCGGACACCAGCCGTACTGCTGATGCAGGCTGCACAATTCAACCGCACAGACCAGAACTCTTGCCTGGGGGGCATTGTCTGTAAATGCCTTGGCAATCCGCAACCCGTTTAAGGCACCATGACAGCCCATAAATCCGACGTGTGTACGGGCCACATCTGCTGGCAGGCCCAGTTCTCTGACCAGAGCAATATCAAAACCGGGAGCGCTGAATCCACTGCACGAAACCGTGATCAGCTGGGTAATCTCACCAGGGGCTACCTGACTATTCTGTAGTGCAGCTTCAACTGCCGAAACGGCCAGGGAAGCTGCATTCGATTCATATGCCTGCATCCGCTGTGATGTTGTTGGCCCCTGATCAGACTCTGATTCTGCAGGAGGATAGAAACTCTGTCGTGCCATCTCACCATTGGTGCTGCTCTCCAGCACGACACTGTGTCGTGTTTTAACACCGGCTCTTCGATACAGAACTGGCAGTAACCGTCTCTGCTGTTCTGTTGATTCCGCCGAACAGCTGAGTGCCTCCGCATGTGTGGCGGCTTCAATCTGCTCGATTGAATGCACTGGATTGACTGTTCCGATTCCAAGAATTTCAAAACTCATCTGTAATACTCGATCTCGCTACAATTGCGATTTAATGATTTAAGCTGGCAACGATGGGCCGAGCCACATTGGGAAACCAGCGAAACAACCGCAGTCCAACGTTGATTGCTGTTGGAGAGCGTAAAAGCTGAGACAGATAGCGGCACCAGTGTGAGCGTCCCTCTGTCAAAGTCTGATGCGTGTGCAACCACTGCTGTTCGAGAGATTCATCCCAGTCCTGCAATCCGTTCGACGCGATACCTACAGCAGCAACCCCTTCCGATATCGAATTTGACATCCCTTCACCGGTAAATGGCTCCAGATATCCGGCTGCATCCCCCACCAGTAACAGCCGATGGGAGGCAGGCCTCACCGTTTTCCTGGTCAATGGGATCGTCCCTTTGAGATTCATACTTCTCATCACCGGAGGAACAGGAAACCCTGATTCTTCCATGATGCTCATCACTGCGGCAGTTGGACTCTGCTGATGTTTAATAAATTCACGATCGATGGCAGAAGCCACGTTCAGTTGATTCGACTCGACACGTGCCAACCCCACATAGCCGTGCCTGTGAATTGCCATATGAATCGTGCCCGCAGGATAATCTGAGATTTGATCACCGGGCAAGATGACTCCTGCACCAATTCGAGAATCGTGAGAAATTTTACTTTCGAACTCTCCACATTGTTTCAGGCTGGGATGACCAAGACCATCTGCTGCTAATACAACTCGCGCTCGGGCCACTCCACATAATGCTCCCTGCTGAAATAAATCTATTTTGCGAGTGAAACCAGAAATTGCTTCGTTGCATACCAGTGCCTTCGTCTCAGCAAGAAAACTCACTCCTGACTGCTGAGCCATTCGAACCAGCTGAAGGTCCAATGCAGAACGGGAGACTGCCAGTCCTCCGGGCAGGGGAATCTTTAATGCCCGCCCCTGGTAACGCATTTCAAACTGATCTAAGGGAACGGCATCGAGTTCATCGAGGGCTGCTGCCAAACCTGCTTCCTGCAACGCATTCACAGCTCTCTGATTGAGACAACCGCCACAGACTTTGTAACGTGGAAACACTTTTTTTTCGACGAGAAGTGTTTTGAGTCCTGCCCTGGCTGCCTGATGAGCCGCTACAGTACCCGCAGGTCCGGCACCAATGACAAGTATATCCCACTCTTGCCGGCTCGCATCCGCGATACTGATTGACTTAAGCGCAGTCATACCCGACTCCACTCCAGCAGAAATCTTTGAGGCCAGTGTCGGGAAATTTGAACCTGGTTTAAGCCCGCCTGTCGGGCCAACTGTTCTGTCTCGTCAATTGAAAATGCCGCCGCGACGGAAATAGGACCATCCGTGTGTACAATTGGCGATCGCGTTAATAAACGGCAGCCACACCAGGCCAGCCAGTACCCCAGTCGGGTCCTGCGCAGATCATTTATCAGCAATAAATGTCTGGTTGATTCTGACATCCATTGCATCAGTTGTACCGCCTGGGGTTCATCGAGATGATGCAGAAATAGCGAACACATCACAAGATCGTATTTACGTTCTGCAGGTTCCTGGAAAATATCACTCTGGAAAAAATGAATCTTCTCCAACCCTTTCTGTTGAGCCTTTTCGGTCGCGTGTCTGACGGCATATTCACTGATGTCACATCCGGAGATTTCGATGTCCAGTCCCGTCTGCCGGGCGCGCATCGCCAGATCGATACTGACATCGCCCCCTCCGCTGGCAATATCCAGGATCTTCACAGGTCTCTGATCAATCGTCTGAGCCAGCTTTGACAGAGGCCCCCAGAAGATGGAACTACTGCGGCTGAACCAGTTCACGCGACTCAAGCCTGTAAGTGCACTACCATGCTCAGCATCACTGAGGCCCGGCTGATCCATCAATTCCGGCTCGCGTTGTCGAATCTGTAAATTCATAATCCCTCTGAATTTCTGACGCGCTTACAATCGCGGTTCCGTGTGAGTCTTCATGAATATAAAATTACTACTATTTTAATAGTATTTCAATGAGGTGGATCTTCGTTAAACCTTGTTATTCTGTCAAGATAAGTCTGATCCTGATTAGTTTAGCTGGTGTCCAGTTATTATAGAAAACCAGAGTGGAATCTGTATCAGCAAAGTTCAAATATCACAATTCAGAGCGAGTAACGTGTCTGATTCGGTTCGTAAATGATTCCTCGGACTTCTCACTATACATCCATCTCTGCATTGTCTATTTTAAGATGAATCTTACATTTTCAATCCGGTATACTGATATCGCATCCTGATGACAGGCAGATCTTCTCTTATGTCTTCCTTTCCGACATTTCTCGAATCACTGTTTGATGATGGACATGTCCTGGTTCCAGAAATCGAAACACTTCAGGAAGAGGAACTCCTGGATGCGAGATACGTCATCAGCAATTTTGAGAAGCTATATCGACTGGAATTGCCTCGAGAGATTCCCTCCCTCGATATCACCCTGGCTGAACGAGCCGCAGTTTTATTTTATCGTGCCTGTCAATTTGTCGTTCTGCGCAATGCGCCCCCTCAGCAACTCGATGAAGAATTAAACGAGATACAAAATTTCCCTGATACGCCCGAGTCTCATTATGCAGTCGATCTGGTATTCCGATTCCTGCCTGATCTGTTTCGCCTTTCAAAATCAATGATGGAAAATGACCCGCTACTGAAACATCTGCATGACTGGGCGAACCGCTGGCCTTTATCGTCTGTCGGCATTAAAGAGATTGATGTGCCGTTCCCGATTGAGGGTTTCGTAGATTGTCCGGGACTACTCCGCCTTTATTGCGACCGCATCCTGGCAAGAAACGATGTCTCTCGCCTGGATGATCCTCGCGTCAGAACACTTGTCGAGGCATCCTGGGGAATGTATCCTGAACTTGCGCCCAATATCCACAAACACATCCAACATGAAATAAAACAGCAAGATGGACCAGACAACTGAGCCGCAGACTCAAGAGTTGGCACTCAGCCTAAAGCTGAAAGATACGATTCTATCCCCCATGAAACAGACATTTGTGGGTAAAGATGAAATCATTGATCTGCTCGGCATCTGCCTGGTAGCTCGTGAGAACCTCTTTTTGCTGGGCCCCCCCGGAACTGCCAAAAGTGCGCTGGTGCAGGATTTATCTCGACGCATTGAAGGCAATATCTTTGACTACCTCCTCACTCGATTTACCGAACCCAATGAGATTTTCGGACCTTTCGATATTCGCAAACTCCGTGAAGGTGAACTGATCACGAATACTGAGGGGATGTTACCGGAGGCCACTTTTGTATTCCTGGATGAACTGCTCAATGCCAATAGCGCGATTCTGAACAGCCTGTTGATGGTACTCAATGAACGTATCTTCCGCAGGGGACGTGAAACGAGGGCACTGCCGACCCTGATGGTAGTCGGAGCCAGTAATCACCTGCCCGAGGATAGTGCACTGGGCGCGTTGTTTGACCGCTTTCTGGTCCGCGTGCGTTGTGATAATGTCGAACCCGATCAGTTGTCACAGGTATTGACGGCTGGCTGGAAAATGGATGTCAAGCGTGAACAGACACAGGGGACCATGTCCATTGATGAGATTCGCAGCTTGCAAAACAGTCTCGCGCAGGCAGACTTCAGTCAGGTGCAGTCTGATTATGTCGCGTTGATTCATCGTATGCGAAAAGCAGGAATTGATGTCTCGGACCGCCGCGCTGTGAAACTGCAGCGTCTGCTGGCTGCCAGTGCAATTCTATCCGGTAGATTGAAAGTTAACCGTACCGATTTCTGGATTCTCCGTTCCATCTGGCACACGGAAGAGCAGATTGAAATACTGGCCTCGCTGGTAAATGATGCCATTGACCAGGCAGATGAAACGGAAAAACAGTCAGGACATCCCCGTTCACGTTCCGCAGACGTCCCCGACCCCGAATTACTGGTTCGCGATATCGAGCAACTGGAACAACGCTGTGATGACGAAAGTCTCACAGAGATCGAACGAGCTCAGTTACAGGATCAGGTTACCCTTCTTGCGTCGCGTTGTCAGTGGGTAGAATCGGATCAACAGAAAACGTTTCTTACTGAAAAAATAAATAAACTGCGTGAACGACTGCATTCGCTCTCAGATTAAGTCGGCGATTAGATCAAAATAGTTCATTCCGGACAGATCAATGACAACACAGTGGGTACTGCGTCTCCCTGCAGAGCAATTGAAATCGCTGAGCTCACTCCGCCTGGAGAAACAGATTCAGGCTAGCGCCCTGGACCAGGAAATCTGGCTCCGTGGTTCAACGCTGGATGAGAACCTCACACGAACACTGCGATCAATTCCCGACAGTGAACTTTTTAATCTGGAAAAAGACGCGCAACTCATTCCCACCGGTCGCCATGTCCCCCTGGGTTATCTGCCTGAAACGGAATGGCTGCCACTTCCGGAATGGTTAACCGTACAACTGCAGGCTCCCGCCCTGGCTGGAAAGACAGACGACCGTATCTCGTTTGAGCTGGTGCGCAGTCAACAGAATTTGAAGGCGAACGTATTGCTGACAACGCTTGTCAATTTAAAAAAACTCGTTGATTGCGATTCCCAGATCCGTTTGAAACCATTGCAATACGCGGTCGACAGTCAGCAACGGACCATTATTCGAGGTACTCCCCTGCCCTCAGTTGAAGGATCTTTTTTCTGTGAACAAAAGGGGATCGCTGTCGCAGCAGGCTGGGTATGGTCTCCTCAGGTAGATGTCGATGTTCTGCAGTCACTGTTCAAGCTAAATCCGGGTGATGTTGTTTTACTTCACGCGGATCAATCACGCGAGTTCATTCGCGCGGACCAGTTCACTCCATTAACACGCTCCTCTGTCAGATTGACACTTCAGCGGTTTGATAACACTTCGTCCTCTGATCCAGTATGAGAGGGAATAATTATCTTCATGAGTGACCTCAGCAAAGATATTCGCAAATACCTGAGCCCTTCCCGGGACGCATTCTGGAAGTGGACTGATGCAGGAGAAGTGATTGCCTGGCAGGATGGAAGTACAATCCTGTTTCGACAGGAACTGGAGGAAATTCTTTCGCACCTTGCTCCGCAGGGGCTGCCTCCATTAGACCTGTTATTAATTCTGTTGGCGGGGATGCGAGATCCGATTCATGACCTGGAACGGCTTGAAGCACAGGTCAAAGATTTCGCCTCGCTTTCCCCTGTCGTTTCCAGAACGGAAGCGCTCTCATCCACACAGGGAATCCTGGAATCAGGACTGAAAAAAGTTCAGCAGTTGCCTGGTGAACTGCGTTCCCGGACACAGGGTAAAGCGCTGATTGCAGAATGCGTATTTGATTTCTCAAGTCAAAGGACGTCTCCTGAACTGGCACGAGCTATCGTCGATGAAGTTTCCTCAGGACTGGAGGAGGTCATCTTTGACCCGATATTTGAGAGTATTCAAGTCAAACTCTCCCAGCGATTGACGCTCAAGGAAGTCAGTCATTTCCTCAATGGACTGGAACAGCTTGATGCGGAAAAATTAAGGCTGCGCGAGACTACCGGGCTGGATGAATTGCCTCTCCCGGATGCACTGGACATCCCCTTTGCGGATCAGGTTCGACAACTCATCGCGGAATTGAAAGAAGATCGGGAACACAGTGGCCTGGCCAGGCTGGCTCAGAACCTCTTGGCGGCAGTATCCATTCCGCGACCAGTTGCCGAGCCGGAAGACCTGGCACATGGTGGTGTTTCTGATATCTGTAATCGTGGTCCCCTTGATCGCTTACTGCTCAGTGAACTTGCTAATGATGACTTAACTTTAACTGTGCGGATCGCAGTGAATGAAGCCCTCTATCTGCGCAGAGAAGCATCACCACATCCACCACAACGGTGCAGGACTTTGCTCATCGACTGTGGAATTCGTACCTGGGGCATTCCGCGTGTCTATCTGGCTGCAGTCGCTATGGCCCTGGCTGCTTCTACCGATCATCAGACTGAATTCAGAGCGTTCCGGGCATTTCAGAAACAACTCGAAACTGTAGATCTGGCATCTCGCGAAGGTCTTGAAGAGTTGCTGCAGGCCCTGGACAGTCATCTGCATCCGGCGTTCGCTTTACCTGATTTTCTCAAACAGCTCGATGAAGTAGAATCCGATCCGGAACCAGTGCTATTAATCACTGAGGACGTCTGGCATGACCCGGAATTTCAGACTGCACTACGAACTGTAGAACTTGATATTCTGCACATCGCTACTGTCAAACGCGATGGTCACTTCCAGTTGATCGAGAAAAGCTTACGGGGTAATAAAATCGTATGTAATCTGGAACTGGATCTGGAAAGCCTGTTTGATACGGCTTCTTCAACGATTGCCCCCCTCGTAAGACAGGAGGGTTTTGAAGGTTTACCGGCCATCTTTGCCGCTCATCCCTTTCCTTTGAATCTCGCGTACTCATTCCAGCAGAACAAACAGGTCACCTGGTGGGTTCCCGGCTATGGACAGATTGGTGTTACAGATTCCGGTCTTCTGTTGTACTGGCCCAAATCACATACGGGAGCTCAGTTGCTGGCATTCGGTATTCCCCAGTTAAAAGGCAGGAATATCTGCTGGAAAACAGGGATTCCTGATCAGGGAAGAATATCGCTGCTCACAGGCGACCTTCAGAATTCCGAACTTCAACTGCTACACATAGACCTGGAACAGAAGAGTGTCACACATATTCCCATTGAGCTGAAGCAGATGGAATTCACCGCGATCTGCGCCCATCACGGCTTCCTGTTTCTGATCAATGAAACATTCAATACCATTATCGCCATCGATCCTGCTACGGGCGAACGCGTTGGTTCCTCACATTATTCGTCTGACTTGATTCTGGCCTGTGACCGTTTTTTCCGCACATTGGATCGGAGCCAGTGGCTCGCACTCTCCTTTGATATATCTCGGGGACAGCCCGTGATGACCGATTTCAGCCTGGGAACAGTGAATCCCAACGATGTAGTCACCATTTTCGAACGTGACCCTGACATTGGACCAGTCTGTATCCTGTGGAAGGGAGGTAAAATCTATTTTCCCGCCAGAGAAGAACTGAAAACCATTCCGGTCATGGATTCTGTAAAAGTCGAATCAATCTCAAGCGAGGATATCTCCACCGATGGGCAGATTGTTGCGATCAAACTGGACAACACTTTCAGCTGGGACAGATGTGTCCTCAATCTATATAGCATGCAGGCCGAATTGAAACCTGCGCGGCCAGACATTCAGAAATGGATAGATCAGCCGGCGCACTGGAAAAATTCCGGCCGAAACATCCGCAAAAAGTTTATGGGAATCCTGGTGACGGAATCAGGTGAGCTGGTTTTGAAAACGACAAAACAGTCAACATTACGGATTTCGTATCAACCGGATTTGAAGTATATCATGCTGCAGGGTTCGCGAATCTCATCCAGTGATCAACGACGACTGAAAACCTTTAAACAGGTCAAACATAACCGGGATCTGGGATGTCATTTATCTGTCGCTACCTGGGATGATGGTTCACAGGCTTTCCTGGATTCTCGAGGCATGCTGCATCTCAAAAGTGCAGACATCAAAATTCCTGAAGTATCTATCTGTCTGGTAGAGGGTAAAACATCAGGCTGGTGCAATGATGGACGTTTCTGGGGCGATGCATATTTCTGTGGTGAAAACGAATGTAGCAGTCCCCAACCGATCTTTGATGCAGCGATCAAGAAATTCGGGGAGCACCTGACATGAACACGGCTACCCTCCAGTTACAATATCATCCAAAACCTGTTAGAGACACGACAGCCTGGTTTCTGCCGGGTAACCGTCCCGAAGTATGGCTCGATGAGATCAGCCAATGGGAAGTCGCCCAGATGTCGCTCAAGCTGTATTTGATTCCTGAATCAAATCAGAGCCGGAGGCCATGTGGTCTGCTGGCCGTTTCGGATCAGCAGATCCGGTCCCGGCAGGGAGTGCCCTATGGAAAGATGGCTTCACGTCTTTATCTACCGGTTGAAGCTTCGCTTCGACCAGCAGTTTCGCTACAGGAACTGGAAAACCTGCTGCGCCCCCCTTATACCTGGATCTGGCATCCGGCAGCGGGTCTTGTCGCTTGTGAGCAGCAGGATGAATTAACGGTTGCGGATTTTTTTAAGCCCTGTATTTCCCGGGATTCCAACTGGGATTATGCGGTTCCTGGAATAGCAATCTCATCACAGCTGCAGACGATCTCCCTGATTCAGTTTCCTAGTCTGGATACGTTATTTGAAGAGGAAGAAAAAGAGATTGGTTCGGACCAGGATTCCCTGAAGAAGCTCCCTAAAAATCCAGATGAATCAGTATTCAATAATCTTCCGAATCCGCTCAAGCTTCCGCATGCACTGTTTGCCAAGGCGATCCTTTCATTTACGAGCAAGGTACCTACCCGTAATCATGGTGTCCCTAACTGGATTAATCATCTGGAAAACTGGGCTGGAAAACAGCTGTTCTCTGCGTTCAGGCCGGATCAGTCTAAACGCAATAGAGAGATTAAACGCCTGCTCAATCTGCTGGGTAATAATCCGGATGAAGGTCTGAAATATGCACTACCCATGGGCGGCGATCCCGGTCACCGGGGTATTGCTCCGCCCGGAGACACCCTCTCCAGGCGTGACATGAATGTCGATTTCACCAG
Organism: Gimesia chilikensis; assembly: GCF_008329715.1. Taxonomy (GTDB): domain Bacteria; phylum Planctomycetota; class Planctomycetia; order Planctomycetales; family Planctomycetaceae; genus Gimesia; species Gimesia chilikensis. Next base: position 395,870 of record NZ_VTSR01000001.1, read on the forward strand.
TATGGGATCGAGAGGAGCCGCTGATTTCTGGGATATTCCTTATGAAACTCAACTGGAATTAATGAACCGCTATCGGGAATTAGCAACCCGGGAAGTCCAACTTGGACGTTATAGACGTGCAGCCTACATTTATGCCCACTTGCTGGGGGATTATAGTGCTGCCGCACAAACACTCAAATCTGGTCGCCAGTGGCGCGAGGCTGCCGTTCTTTACAAGGACAAGCTTAACCAACCTCGCTCTGCTGCCGAATGCCTCGTTGAAGGTGGTCTCTGGGCTGAAGCAATCACCGAGTATGAAAAACTTAAAGAATTTGAAACAGTAGGCGATTTGCATCGAAAATTAGACCAGGAAGAGGAAGCGATTAAAGCATACCGCCGGGCAGCAAATCAACTGCATCAGCAACAGCTTCCTACACAGGCTGCTCGAATATTAGAAGATAAAATCAAAGCCACTGATGAGGCAATCGCAGAACTGGAATCGGGCTGGCCCCATTCATCGCAGGCTAGACTCTGCCTCGACCATTTATTTGAAATTTATTCCAGACATGGCTTACATCAGGAGGCTCAAGAGAAAATCAATGAACTATCGGAAACCAATCTGCCCCTCAGTGGTCGACTCCCGCTGATTGAATTTCTGGCGCAAACGCGTTCCACCTATCCTGATCGAGTTGTGACTGGACATGCTGAAGAAAAAGCCAGAATCCTGATCTCACGAAGCCTGAATCATGCCGACCTGACTCAACGTAAGGCTCTGGTTACGGAACTCGGTAAACTGGTTCCCTCAGACAAACTCCTGCAGCGAGATACCGGACGGTATCTTCAACAGAAAAATACCGCGCGTAAACCTGTTAAACGTAAAAGCCCCGGAAAAACAATCCAGCTGATTAGAACGATTGAACTTTCCAGTGACGTTGAATGGCAAACGGCAATTACCATTGGTGAAACAATCTACGCTGCAGGAGTCAATCCTCAGACCTCTCGACTGGTTCTGGAACGCTGCCTGTGGGACGGTTCTCACGTCCCCTCCCGCCTGAGTTGGTCACTGAATCCAGGTGAAACTCACGATTTCCCCATCCTCTTGATTCCTAAAACCACTTCACCGGAACATCAGATTTATGTAAGAGTCCTGACAGCCCGTGATCAGTTTCAATCCCAGATTTTATCTGAGTCGGACCACTTTCCCTGCAGATTGACTGCGGGTGATTTCAACGGATTGCCGCATATTATACTAGGGGCAACTGCGGGTTCACTCGATGGAATCTCCTGGAACCTGGCCATTCAAAGAGATCTCCTGCTGACGAGTACCTATAATAGAGAAAATCATCTGATCTCCAGTCATTCAATCCCGCTTCCCCAGGATCTTGAGCTTGAGGAAGGAGCAATTCAATTTCCGATCCCCTGTCTTGAAAGACGGAACAAGCTGTATATTGGGGTGGGCCCATACCTGGGAATTGTTGATCCTCAGGGGGCTGAATTTGATAATTTTCATCGACGAATTCGCTCGATGACCGCGTCTTATCCGAATACCCAGATTCGGATCGCGCTGGCTTTTGACCAAGGAGGAACCGTAATCTGGGACGGAATTGGATCAGATACGACATTCAATTTCGGAAAAGGACTGGATAATCCTTGTACTGCTTTTCAACGAAATGGAAACCTGATCGTTGCAGGCAGTAATGCTCTGGAGATCTATCAGACTCAGCAAAGACAATTGCAACTCATTAACGATCTAACTCTCAATAATTCAGATCCCATAGCCGTTCTCCCCGGAAACCACAATCAGGAGTTTGCACTACTACATCAATCAGGCCTGCTTACTATTTACCAGGCAGATTAATAAAACAGAGCACTACTGCTAAACATTAATTGAAGGATTATGAGACAACAGCTTCCTTTTCTTCAGATCGTTTCTGGTCATCCACGGCTTTATGGTGTTCCCAGTTCCCGGCAGCACCGCGCCGGCGCTCATCCAGGTTTTTCAAGACACTGGCCTTGCCATACAACAACACCCGATCGTTTACTTCCAGTCGCGTATCGCCGCGCGGTGCACCGATATATGACGCATCCTCTTTTTCAATCCCGAGAACAAGTACACCTTCATCATTGAGCTTTAACTCGTTTAAACTCGACTCGGCTAGCCAGTCATTCGCATTTACATTCAATTCGACGACGATGTATTCCCCGGTCAGGTGTAAGAGCCCAGCGTAGTCGCGAATTTCCAGATCAGTCCACCGCTGTAGAGCACGTTGAATGAATTCTGACATGCGACGGTCAACCCAGTCGCTGTAGGACAATAACCAAAGTGATGACAACCCGGCAGCCAGCAGGGCAATTCTGAGCCATAAGCCACCACTGGATTCAGCACCGACAAAGGAGACGATCAATGAAGAAATTGCTGTAACGATTCCCGCGTTTCCCAAAATCATTAACGTCATAATGATTTTTCGGCGAACCGGGTGTCGCATCACTTTTTCAGTTTCACTGCTCGTAAAACCGGTACTGGTAAATGCAGATCTGGCCTGGAAACGAGCCAACTGATTTGAGAGCCCGGTCAGTGATAACGCAACAGTTGCCACTCTGACAACGATGATTGATACCACCACGATTACGATCAGTGAAACAATGGCAAACATAATTCCTCATCTAATAAGCGAAATTGAAGCAGCTGATTGAGTAAGGGAAATTATTTACGGGCGATGACCCAGATTGCGTGAACGAGCCCGGGAATGTAGCCACATAATGTGAGAACGATATTCAACCAAAAATGCATTCCCAACCCGACCTGCAATAATACGCCAACCGGCGGCAGAAGAACCGCGAGTACAATTCGGAGAATATCCGCAACGACTGATTGATTAGGTGCAACCTGGTGTTCGACATGAGTAGACATTGAATTGATCCTTTCTAAATGGGGCCTGAAAATCAGGTTATCTATTTCAGGATCTAATATGCACTTCTCATACCAAAACAGACGAAAGGGGCTCTACCTGTTGCGCAGCAGGGAGTTACGACAAATGGAGAAACTCGGCGTGGAAGATCAGCGAACAAGATGCCAGCTCAGCGATCAATGAGGGAGAGAGTTTACTCGTAAAACTGACAAGTGAGATCAGAGTTCTGATCGCCATTTCGTCAATTCGCTGGTGAGACGTTCAATTTCTAATTCCAAGGCAGGAATTGCATCGGGAACCCCCTGCAAATCTCCTTGAAGTCCCATCTCTTCGATCACCTTCGCAGCCCCTACTGCCGCATCTGCGTTGAAGTTGGCGCAGAGCCCTTTAAGGCTATGTGCTGCACGCGCGACTTCATCAGCATCTCCTGACTGATTCTGCTTCGAAATCTCTTGAACCAAGCCAGGTGCATCCTCAAAAAAATATCCGACCATCGAGTTGAGTAGATCGGGATCATTGCCCACACGGTCCAGCGCAGCCTTCATATCCATTACAGGCTGAGTTGAAACTATATCTGCGGAATCAGCCAGAGTCTGTTCCGATTTCCTGCCTGATAGATCAGCGGGAGGTTCTGATTCTTCTCTGGTAATCGTAGAGTTTAAATTAGACTGGCGCGGGTATTTCGATGCCAGACGTTCCAACAACCTGATGAGCTTGGGGGCATCGATCGGCTTCGAGATATAATTATCCATCCCCGCAGAGATGCACTTATCACGATCTCCCCGCATAGCGTAAGCAGTCATCGCGATAATGGGGATATGCTCATTGGCCTCCTCTTCATATTCGCGAATCATTCTTGTCGCCTGCAGACCATCCATGGTTGGCATCTGCACATCCATTAGTACGACGTCGAACGTATCATTGCGCACCCATTCCACAGCCTCGCGCCCGTTATTGGCGATGACACACTGGTGCCCCCTCTTCTTCAAAATTGCTGTGATCACTTTCTGATTAGCAGGTGTATCTTCCGCTACCAGGATTCGCAGTGTCTGTTTGGTCTCGTTAATCTGGACAACTCCATTTCTCTCCAGTTGAGGTCCTTTCAATGCCGTCATAATGGCATCGAGTAAATCAGACTGGGAAATCGGCTTCTCCAGAAAAGCCGAGATGTCGAGGCCCTGACACCGCTCTCCGAATATCTGATGATCTGCTGATGAAAGCATCAAAATTGTAGCCGTATCAAGCAGCCCCTCTTCCCGAGCTTTCTCAAGCAGCATAAAGCCATCGGTTTCGGGCATCAGCGCATCAACGATGACCAGAGGATACTCTGTCTCCGTTTCCTGGATTGAGTTGAGATGTTGTAATGCTTCTTTCGCTGATTCTACAGGGGTGGGAGACATTGACCAGTTAGACAACATCTCTTCTAAAATAACACGATTTGTCTGGTTGTCGTCTACCACCAGTACGGGAAGATCTTTTAACTCAGATACTCGCGACTTCTCTCCTGGGAAATCTATTTCTTCCGGATCAGCAACCGGGAATACGACCTGAAATGAAAACCGGCTACCTTGTCCCAGATCGCTTTTCAGTTTCATCTGGCCTTTCATGAGGCTGATCAGTTCGTGACAAATTGCCAGTCCTAATCCAGTTCCTGAATAATGTCTGGTTGTAGAAGCATCCGCTTGAGCAAATGGAGCAAAGATCCGCTCCTGATCTTCCGGTGCGATACCTATGCCGGTATCCGATACACTAAATTCCAGAAGCACCTGTTTCTCAGTATGCTTCCCGATGATCGGTTCAATAGCAGATCGACTGTCTGCAGGAGAATAGACTGATTCTTCGATAAACTTGACATCAACAACGACTTCACCCTGTTCGGTAAATTTGATCGCGTTACCAGCCAGGTTGGTTAAAATCTGTCTCAGCCTGACCGGATCTCCAATGACGCGCCCCGGCACACGCCGATCAATGCGACAGATTACTTCCAGCCCTTTTTCACAGGCACGGAGAGAGAGCGTTTTGATTGCCTCATCGATAAGTTCTCTCAAATTGAAGGCAACAGGCTCCAGTTCAAAACGCCCCGCCTCAAGACGTGAGAAATCCAGAATATCATTTACCAGGAGCAACAGTGAATCGGCGGAGTCTTTTGCTGTCTGCAGGTAGTCCCGTTTCAACGGAGTTAAGTCTTCCTGAAGAGTCAGTTCAAGCATTCCCAGAATCGCGTTCATGGGTGTTCTCAGCTCGTGACTGACGTTAGCCAGAAACTCGCTTTGTGTCCGGGTTGCCTGCTCTGCTTCATCGCGTGCCTTGCTGAGCTCCTCTTCACGTCGTCGACGGGCTGTGATATCTCGTTCAATCGTCGAAGTTCCTACAATCTGGTTATCCATCCCACGGATTGGTGAAACGGATATGGAAACATCGATAATCGAACCATCTTTTCTCACCCGTCGTGTCTGAAATTGATCCAGACGACGTCCCGTCTTCATCGCTTCCAGAATCTCTGATTCCTCACGAGCCATCCCGGGGGGCAATAAGACTGACACCGTCTCGCCGATAACTTCATCCGCCATCCAACCATAGATTTCCTCGGCCCCTTTATTCCAAGAGGTGATTGTACCATCAGGCGCCTTGCCGATGATGGCGTCCCCTGAAGACTCCACGATCGCGGCCAGACGAGTTCGTTCTTCCTGCCATTGCACACGTTCAATAACATGGCGGATCAGATTTCCTACGCCACGTGCAAGTGCCAGAAGATTGAGATCAGGGGTTGTCAGTCGTGTATTAAAGAATTCTACGACTGCGATAACCTCGCCATCGAGCTTGACGGGAAATCCGAAAGCAGATCGAACCCCGAGTGAGGAAAAGTCGCGCGGGGACTGGAGCGATTGATCATGCTCAATATCTGTTATCCAGACAGGTTCGCCGCGTTGCCAGACTTGTCCGGGCAAATCCTCACCACGAGAAATACTGAGTTGCTGGGAGGCCTCATCCAGAGATCGAAAATTATCTCGGTTAGAAAAATGCCAGATCCGCGAAGAGACAAGACGGGTTCCATTTTGATTCATGAGGAATGCATGCCCGACTGGCCAGCCGGAAATTTCGCCGAGATTTGCTACACAGATTCTTAAGGCGTCTTCCAGTGCATCAGAAGTCGATGAAGCAAAACTGGCCTGTTGCAGGAGCGCAGCCTCAAGTTTTTCCCGTGCAATTAACTGTTCTGCTTCTTTGCGATCAGAAACATCGCGAACGAAAGCATTAAAAATCGTCTGCTCTTTCCAGTCTACTTTGGTAACCATCAGTTCGACAGGAAACTCGTGACCATTCCGCCTGAGAGCGGTTAGCTCCAGCTTCTGGTTGATGACTCGCCCCTTGCCTGTCGATTTGAAAAGTCTCAGACCATCGAGGTGTTGCAGACGATACTGCTCCGGGATGATCAGATCAACCAAAGGGTTCCCCACTGCTTCATCGTAAGACCAGCCAAAGATCTCTTCCGCACGTCGATTCCAGTCAACTACCTGCCCTTCCATATCCATCGTAATGACAGCATCCAAAGCAGAATCGATAATCTTCTGCAATTGTTCATCAGAAGCCCAGAGTGCTGAATTGGGGATATTCTCATTCGACGAGGAAGGAACCATGCGTAGATTTTACTTTCATAGCATTTTCGATTGATTTAAAAATGATAAACCAGGGAAATGGACTTCAGATGAAGTTATCAGATTCCAGGCGCTTATTCTACTTAATTGGAGAGGTGAACTTGAAATGGTTCATCTTCATGACATTTATCAGTCGACAAGCCTGCTTAGATTCAAAAAGATGAGTTATGTTGACTATGAAAGTACGAATTGAAGACTTTGAAGCCTTACACTGAAATTTCAAGGGGAGGCAGCAGTCTCAGTTTCCTCTGTACCAGATGCATTTTCACTTGCTGGCTCGCCCTGATCCCCCTGATCAATTAGCTCCTTGCTTTTACTGGTTGCCTCGTTCACAAGCTTTTCTCCCTGCTCTACTGCAGATTCAGTGTCCTGCTTAATTTTTTCCTTGTGAATCGTGACGCTGGCTTTCTCCCCGCTATCGTTAAATGAAATCCAGCCCCCAAATGCCATCGCAACTACAGCTACGATGATCAAGATAATTACAGTTGAATTTCGCACTACTCTTCTCTCCTGGCCTCTTACTACTATCAGGAACTACTATAGCGCACGAACCGACGACACATTCGTAAACATGCCGTCGGTTGAGTGCTCCAGCAGATTATTAATCGACTGTTTTAAATACCTGTTCCAGAATTAATCAGTCGGAACCCGTCGACCGGTCAAAAGACTGAAAATCGCCAGTATGAGGAAGATGAAGAAGCAGATTTTAGCTGCACCATAGGCCATGCCGCCAACCAGTCCAAACCCAAACAGTCCCGCAATCAGTGCAATAATCAGAAACATCAATGCCCAACTTAACATGGTGATACCCTTTCAGAATCCAGGCCAATTTTCGAAATCAGAATTTTGCTTCCGATCCGGTTGGGCTCTCCGCTTAATCTGCCGGCGCCAACCGACCAGGTAAAATTCCTGGCTCAGATAATTTACTTTTCACATTTTCAATCGCGTTGTTGCGACAAATGATGAAGAAGCAAGTGCTATGCCAGAGTTGGGCCCCCAAAAATAATATTCAACATAAGTCCTTAAATAGCAGCCGGATAACCTTCTGCAATTTTAGACAGTCTGTAAAATAGAGCATGTGGAGGGCGGGAAAGCGGTCGATCATCGATCTGTTCAATGAATGTCGTGATTGGTCAGCGACCACTGCCTTTGAAAGAGTAGTTATCAAGGAGCTTGAGAAGTTAACAGCCTCACCTGACGCTGACCCAGGTCACATTGAGGCCAATCTCCTGTGGAAGCAGTTAACTTCCATTCTCATCAATGCTGACTGTCTTCTCGAGGGAAATTCCAAATTGCGCAATACGATCACGAATTTTGCCTCGCGTGATCCCCAGGATCTCCGCAGCGCGGGTCTGATTTCCCCCCGTTTCATTCAGAACTCGGGTTAAGAGATAACGCTCCATCGTCTCCAGAGTCTCGCTGTACAAGTCTTTAGTTTGTGCTGCAAGCCTCTGGTCGACAAACAGTTGAAGATCTGAGAGCGGCAATGCCGGGTCTTCGTCCAGGGGATCCTCTGATTGGAAGACTTCGGGAGTTGATTTAAATTGACTGGAAACGTCATCAGGAAGAGAAGAGGGAACGATTACCGGACTGGTGCTGTTCAAGAGAGATTGCCGGACTACGCTCTGCAATTCACGCACATTCCCTGGCCAGCGGTATTGTAACAACTGATCCAGGGCTTCAGAGGAAATCCCCTCGATCTCGTTACGCCCCATCTCATAACACGCTTCGTTTAAATAGTGTTCAACCAGTAATGCGATATCGTTTCCTCGTTCCCGGAGGGGAGGTAGCGAGATCGTCATTCCATTCAGACGATAAAAGAGGTCTTCTCGAAACGTGCCTTCTTTCACCATCTGTTCAAGGTTTCGATTAGTTGCAGCAATAATACGTACGTCTGTTTCAATCGTCTTATTGCCACCGACGCGTTCGAACTTCTGTTCCTGTAACAGCCGCAGTACTTTCCCCTGGGTGAGCTGTGACATATCCCCCACTTCATCCAGAAAGATTGTACCGCCATTGCATTGCTCAAATTTACCGATTCGCTGTCGATCAGCGCCTGTAAAAGCTCCTTTTTCATAGCCAAAAAGTTCGCTTTCCAGCAGAGTTTCCGTCAGGGCTGCGCAGTTTACCGCCATAAAGCATTCCTCAGAACGAGGGCTATGCTGGTATATGGCTCTGGCGACGAGCTCTTTCCCGGTACCACTTTCACCACGAATCAGTACATTAACATTTTCCGAGGCGACACGTCCGATGGATTTAAAGACTTCCAGCATCTGTGGACTGCGACCAACAAACTGATCTCCGCTACTCCGCTTCTTTCCCCCCACCGGCAGGGCCACGGGAATATTCATCAAGCGCCTGTTTTCGATAGCTTTCGAAACCAGATCGTTCAGCTTGGGGAGATCCAACGGTTTAGCCAGATAGTCAAATGCCCCCAACTGCATTGCTTCAATTGCCACATTGCTTTCACTGGAAGAGGTAATAAAGAGTACAGGCAGCCTGCGATCCAACTCACGAATTTCTCGAAACACATCCAGTCCGGACACGACCGGCAGCATGATATCGAGCAAAACCACCTCTGGTGAACCAGTCTTGATTGCCTCAAGTGCTTCCTGAGCAGTACCTGCCTGGATGATATCAACGTTAATTTTACTCAGAGAACTTCGTACCATCTCTCGGATTGTACGATCATCATCAACCACTAGTGCTTCTGGCATCTTTTGTTATTCCATTGTCAGCAAGAATAAAGGGGATCGATGTAAACAAAATACGGATAGATTCAGTATTTACGATTCCAGTCGGCCCAAGCCCTGCTTTTATAACTAATAAAGTGTTATCTGGCCCGTACTTCAGCAACCAGATTCCCTTTTTTCGAGGCCAAAAAGTCTCAGAGGGAATCCGTTTCAGCTGAAATTTAAAACCATTATAGCACTCTTTTGTCCGAATCAAATAGTTGAGCTCGTACTTGAGTAGTACGAAGTCCCTTTCAGTCCCGTCTTGAAGCGTGAGGTGAGCCTGGACAAGACAATCCAAATTGAGGTCTGTCTAATACTAAACTTTAGTGGATTGACTCACGACTCAGTCTTGTTAGACTGGGGATAGAGAAGATTTGTCCAAAAGACATATCATAAGCAGGCCTATGACAGCCCTGCAGCGCATGACATTTTTGCGCTGCAGGGCTTTTTTTATCGCTTGACCGGGTCCATCTCAAATCTGGCTGTTCTTCAAGCAGTCCGGTTTGCCAGCAGTCGATAGAACAGAATTTAAATAGTTTAGCGCAGGCAAACGGAACACATCAGGAATTATTTTTAAATCCTGATATCTCTAAAAAACAGCGAGAATCCTTTATGGAATCCAAACAAACTCATGTGCCACCCAATGATTTAACCAGATTTGGCACGCCATCTGCTTTCCGACTACAAGTAGAGTCAGGAAAGGAGACACAAATGTTTCGCAGTACCAATGAACTTAATGGATATCATGTGCTGGCCACAGATGGCGAGTGCGGTACCGTTAAAGATTTTCTTTTTGATGATGAGTCTAAAATCGTCCGTTATCTGGTAGTCGACACGGGAAACTGGCTGCCGGGGCGTAAAGTGCTGGTTTCACCAGTTGCCATTGATCAGCCAAATCTTGATACACGTGAATTACCGACAGTCTTATCCAAGGATAATATTGAGACTTCTCCGACCTTGGAGAACGACCTTCCTGTGTCCAGGCAAAAGGAAGTTGCACTCTCGTCTCACTTCAACTGGCCTATGTACTGGGGGCATTCCGATTCCGGTCTGGATCATCACTCATCTCAAACACAGTTAGTGGAGTTGGACGGAAATCCTCACCTACGTAGCGTAAAAGAGGTTATTGGTTATCACATTCAGTGTATGGAAGGAACGTTAGGACATATAGATGACCTGATTGTAGATACCGAAAGCTGGACCATGCGGTATCTGGTGATTGACACCCAAAACTGGCTGCCTGGTAAAAAAGTAATTATCGCATTCGACTGGATCACGCATTTCACGTGGGAGGATAAAAAAGCTCACGTCGATCTGACTGAAGAACAGGTTAGAGATGCGCCGGTTTATGATCCGCGACTACCTGTCAACCGTGCTTATGAAGTTCAACTTTATGACTTTTATGGAAGACCCACTTACTGGTGATTCTAACTGCGTCTGAATGCTTGTAAGCTACTTTTGCTTAACCCCTGTGTGCTCGAGCGGCTACCACTGCGCGCATAGAAACTGAAGCATCTACATTTAGAGGGATGAATCTCATGAAAAGTTCAATTTTTAAAATCGGTTTAAGTACATTGGCTCTGATGCTGATGTCTTTCTCAACATTCACCCTAACCGGGTGTGAACAGAAAGAAAAAGTTCTGGATGTGGAAACCCCATCTGGCGAGCTTGAAATCGAGCGAGATAAGAGTGATGGCTCGGTTGGAGTCGAGCTCAATAAAAAAGAATAGGATGAAAACTAGTTCGTAACCGGCGAAGTATGTATTTCGCCAGACATTTTAAAAACGAGAAATTGGAGGATAGTTTGATGAATAACGATATTTTTCAAGGAAAATGGAAACAGATCAAAGGTCAGGCCAAACAGAAATGGGGCGAACTGACTGATGACGAACTCGATCAGATCGATGGAAAACGAGATGAACTGGTCGGCAAAATCCAGGAGCACTACGGCATCGCAAAAGATGAAGCCGAAGAGCAGGTAAATCAGTTTGAATCGTCATGTCACTGCTGATGCATGGCGGGCCAAACCGGAAACAGCAGTGATCCTGTCGGGGTACACTTTCCATCTGGCTGATATTAAATACAGACCATGTCTGGAAAGCTGTTCTCCGACAGCAGGGCCTTTTTATCTGAATTCCTTTCAGAGATTTCGAGCACTCCGAGACCAGCTCTGTACCAGGATAACCCAGGGAGAAATATCATGAAGCCCGTCACAGTGATCACTGGAGCGATCGCCATTAGTATCGGCTCAGTTTTATTGACCGGAAGCGGCCACGCACAGAACAAATCCAATATCCCTAAAGAGGGCCTTTCGGAATGTCCAGAAAAGATCAGTCAAACACTTACGAAAGACTGCACATTTATCAGGGCAGGATCAGTTTTGACCAAAGGGATTACAAATCTCCAACAACAGGATGTGGGAGAGATCAATGATTTCGTTCTTGATTCAAAGAACGGTAAAATTCGTTACGCTGCGGTAACCTATAGTGGTTTTCCAGGGTTCGGAAATAAAATGTTTGCCGTCCCCTTCGAGGCTTTAGCTGTTTTGCCGAATAATAATCACGAACATAATCATCGGTTTCTGCTGGATGTGAATCAGGAACAACTCGACGGAGCAACCGGATTTGAGCAGGATCATTGGCCAGATTTTGCAGACCAGGAATTCCTTAATAAACTCGATCGTCGCTACAACGTCCACCGTGACCAGGATGTCCCACCTTCAAATACAGTCATCCGGGCCAATCAGCTCTTAAGTTTAAAAGTACTTAATATAGAAGACCATCAAATTGGTAAGGTTGAAGAGATCATTCTAGATACGGCGCATCGCAAAGCACGTTATATCATTGTCTCTTTAGATCATCATACCACCAATGGAAACAAGCTTTTTGCAGTTCCTTTTCAGGCATTCCAGATGAAGTTCGACTTGAAAAATGGCAATCAGCAAAACCTGGTGTTGAAGATGTCTAATCACCAGATCACGAAGATTCAGGGATTTGACCGAGATCACTGGCCGGATTTTACAGATCCTGTTTACCGGAAATCACTCATCGAACAGTTCCTGTTTGTTAAAAAACAAACAGATCAGGGTGTGAAAGTGGGCATTGATAGCTGAATCAAGTCCACAATTGAACCAGTCAATCTGGTTTAGAAATTGACGCTGCAGCCGTCTATTTGTCGACTGCAGCGTTTTTTTTACTGTCACATTTCCAAACCAATATCTTAAAATAGATTTTACCGTAATTGACGCTAAACCGATCTGCCAGTTAATGAAATATGGACAGGGCAGGCTAATCAACCTGAGGAGTTCTTCCAACTTATGAGAGCACGTCTGGCAAATTTATGGGATTCCTTTCGCAGCAGTTTCTGGTTTGTCCCTTCAATTATGTCATTATTCGCAATTGCACTTGCAATGGGGACATGTCAGTTGGATGAGTTGATCGCCAGCTCCAACAGAGAACTGAGTTGGTTTTCAACCACAGCAGAAGCAGCTCGGTCTACTCTTTCCTCAGTGGCAGGTGCCACGATTGCACTGGCCGGCGTTGTCTTTTCTATCACGGTTTTAACTCTGTCGATTGCTTCCTCACAGTTCGGTTCAAGACTCGTGCGTAACGTCATGAGTGACAGCATTGCAGACCTTGTCATCGGTCAGTATGTGGGAACGAGCCTGTACTGCATGCTTGTGCTTCAGACCGTTCGCGAAGGTAAAAATGGTACGGATGTATTCACTCCACAGCTGGGTACGGCAGTTGGATTAATTCTGGGATTAATCTGTATGGGGATGTTAATCCTGTTTATCCACCATGTCGCAACAGCCATGCAGGCCCCCACAATCATCACAGCGGTGGCACGCGACCTGGATCTGGCTGTAGATCGACTGTTTCCGGAACGGATCGGTGAACGTCCCGATGAAGAAGAGTCCAGACTCAGTATTGAGGACCTTCGTGCAGAGTTAAGCGATAACAACATTACCGTCGCTTCTCAAGCAGAAGGTTATATCGAGGGAATTGATGGCGAAAGCCTGGTTTCCCTGGCATGTGAAGCTGAAGGCGTCGTTGAGCTTCTATGCAAACCGGGGGACTTCGTGACTCGGGAAAAGCTGCTGGCCCGGATCTGGTTGCCAAGAGATACAGAAAAGACGGAGGACATGACCACATCGTATACCAATTCGGTGAACCGCGTCATTATTGTCGGCCCTCGGCGAACCCCACGCCAGGATGTGGGATATGCTGCTCGCGAACTGGTTGAGATAGCACTGCGAGCCCTGTCACCAGGCATTAATGATCCTTTCACAGCGATGAGCTGTGTCGACAGACTCGGAGGGGCATTGGGGCGCCTGGTTGAACGATCGGTACCGCTGCGGATACGTCGCGACGGTGAATCAATCGCGAGGGTTCTGATCACTGAGGCAGATGGTTTTCCCGATGTATTGATTCAGTCATTTGGACAGATTCGTGAATATGGTGCCAGTAGCACTGCCGTCTCTCTGACCATTGTGAAAGCACTGACTGAAATCGCCAATCATGCCAGTCGTCCTGACGATATTCATGCCATCCGTGGTGAAGCTGAAGCGCTCCAGACTGCGTACGTCGACCAGCATATTGTGAAACAAGATCTTGAAACCTTCCGTTCAAAGTATCGGCAGTTATCAGAAATCCTGGATCAGGACAAGCAGTCATGAAACTTGAAGATGCCAGCACACTTTGACTTAAGCACTTAAAAGGAAACAAAACTATGGGAATCTTTGAACTGCTCATATTGCTGATTGTCGCTGCCATTTGTGGAGGCATAGGACAATCTCTGGCAGGTTACTCTCGCGGGGGTTGCCTGACATCGATTGCACTCGGTTTCATCGGCGCATTACTGGGAAGCTGGATGTCAAAAGGGCTGGGACTACCGGAATTATTGACGGTTCAATTTGGCGATCAACCGTTTCCGATTCTATGGTCAATTATCGGGGCTTCGCTTTTTGTAGCTGTGCTCAGCCTGATCTCATTTCGAGGTAAATGAGGATCAGGAAAACAACTTACTTAAGATCAATGGCATCTTCTGCGTGGATGACAGCCTGCGCCATTTCAATCAAGCGAATTCGTTTACGCGATGCCATTTTCTGCAACCTTTTGAAGGCTTCCCCTTCATCCAGACCTGCAGATTTCATCAGAATTCCCTTAGCTTGTTCGATAGTTTTCCGATCTACCAGGGCCGTACGTAAATCATGATTTTCTTTACAAAGTTCCGCAAATTCCTGAGCGCGGCGATGAACCAGCAGAATAGCTGGTGCCAGATCAACTGTCCGAATTGGTTCCACCAGCCAGGCCATGATATGATCCAGTGCCGCAGTCTCTACCAGTTCCAGATCACTTTTGGGAGTTACGATGATTCCGGGGACCGGAGTTTCTGAGCCTATGAGTGTCAATGCACGGATCCCATCCAGATCCGGCATCTTGACCCCGCTTATCACCAGATCGGGACGGTGAGACTCACTACACTTTACCAGTGCCTCGCCTGTTTCAACAGCATCGACTACCTTATGACCGAGCGTTGAAACCGCGTTATTGATAATTGACAGAGTTTTTTGATTACTGTGTGCAATGAGAATCTTAAGAGATTCCATGATCATTACTGTGAATCCTGCTTTTATGGCCCGCTAAACAGTAAGTTCATTCAGACTATGATTGGAACTGGAACATATTAGAGCAAAACATCTTATTAGAAGCCATACCCGACGAATTAAATTTAAAATTTACCACTGAGACTGACTGAAATCTGACCTGATATTACTCAAAATACTGTTCATTTTTAATGAAACGGCATTTCAGTTGCACTTAATTTATTCTGACTTCGATTACTCTTGACGGAACGAAAAACTAGTCTCAACCTGTAGAGGAGAATGATATACTGCAGACAGAGGCTCCAGTTGAAATGGATGGAAAGACAGTCCAGAAATGAATAAAAAAGTTTTACTTATCGTCATCGATGCCCTGGCAACACGTGTTGTCCAGCCCGCACTGGAACAGGGATGGCTTCCGAATCTGGCCAAGTTAATAGATCAGGGAGTATTTCGCTCAGAATGTACTTCCATTTTCCCCTCGATCACACCCGCAGCCACTTGCACGATAGCCACAGGAGCATACCCGTTTGAACACGGAATTTCCGGCGCCTACTGGTATGATCGCACCAAGGATGAAGTTGCTTTCTTTGGTTCCGACCTGAAAGCAATCATGAATGAGGGGATGGGGGAGTATCTCAACGATTTTCAGATCAAACTGAATATGGAGCGACTGCTGGTCCCCACGATCTTTGAGCAGATAGAACAACATGGCACATTGTCCGACGCAGTCATTAATTATATGTGGTATCGAGGTACCGTTACTCACGAAACCACAACACCACTACTGCTAAATCTGGCACCGGGCGTGGAACTGGCCGAGAGTATGCAGGGCCCCCATACAATGTTTTTGGGTGATTTTGTCTCGACTCCCCTCTATGGTTCCCTGCCCTCAGCTCGCGGGGGACTTTCCTATCGATTTGGATTTCACGATGATACCACGGCTGACTACCTGCTTGCTTTGAGCGAGCAGAAGTGTTTCTCGGATTTCACTTTGGCCTATTTCCCCAATAATGATTTTGTCAGTCATGAAAAAGGACCGACTTTCGCAGTCGACACTCTACAGGCGATTGATGAAACTCTGGGCTCCCTGATCGAATCTGAGGGAGGAATCACACGTTTTCTGGAAGAATTTGCGGTCTTAATCACAGGCGATCATTCACAGAGCGATCTGGATACTGACTCAGGAGTTGACCTGAATGAAGTTCTACGGGATTTCCAACTCGTCACAGCAGGAAAACCATGGAGCAACTCGCAAGAATTAATGGTCTGTCCCAACATGCGATCTGCCCAGATCTATTTGCAGTCCGGAATCTGGGAGCATCGACGTGATGTCATTCAATGTCTGTTGAAGTGTCCTGATATCGATCAAATCATCTGGTGTGATGACGACCATGGACTTAATGGAAGTAAACAACCAGGCTTCCATGTCGTCACCAGTGACCGAGGGCAGCTGGTATTCAAGCCTGCGGTTAAGAAGAAACGAGATGGCGTAGACGGCTATGGGACTCCCTGGCTCTGGGAAGGCAATCTGGAAGCTGTTGATGCTCAAGTCGATTCGGACGGTTTGATCACATTCGAAACTTACCCGAATGCCTTTGAGCGAATCGCAACCTGCTTTTCACAGCAGACGGGAAACATATGGATTACTGCCCGACTCGGGAAGGAGTTTTGTCTGCCAGATCTGAAATGTAACCCCTCTGGATCGCATGGATCACTACACTGCCTGGACTCGACGGCTCCGTTGATAGCCGCTGGTTTACCCGCTGACTTTGAATTACCGGAGCATCTTCGTTTAACTGACATTACTCCCATCTGTCTGCAATTACTGGGAGTCGAGTCATTTAGAAAGCCGGGGGCAAGTGCGATCTTAGAACCATACCCCCGGCAAGATTAAAATTGATTGTGATCCCAGTTTGGGATAGCCCTCTAAGCAAAGAATCATTCTTACCAGGGCTTAAGTTTCCAGCCCAGAATAAATCCGACCCCAAAGCACCACAGAGCTGCAGTACCGGGTTTCTGCCGGGCATAAGCCGAAACATATTCAATGAAATCATCGGAGGGATTTAGTGGCTCGCCTTGCCTGGGTAACTCACCGGCTACCGGAGAACGATTCTGATTATAGTCAGAAGCATTTTGAGTTTTGGTGGCGTTCATATTCATAATGCGTATCCTTAACTAGAGCGTAATACAGGCTTCTGTATCACCTGGTTGGTGTCTGATGATAACACTGCTTCTCGGAGAGAATTTTCTTGATCCATTGCGTATTGCTGCGTAGTTCGTCTCGAGTCCGCTTGAAATGTCCCAGACTGTGAGCCAGACCTTTTCGGGCCAGGTAGAACAGTAATCCAGCCCCTGCCAGCGACAATAGAGCCATGGCCAGACAACTGCCCGCCAGACTGAGACCGGTCATTTCACTGAGCCACCAGGACAAGCCAAACAACATTACAGGAAAAGCCCCAACGATCAGGCCTAACCCAAGACAGAGCAGAATTAGAGGATAGAGAGATTTGCGCAGAGCATCGCGAGAATCAACCGCCAGCAGCTCAAGCTGGAGCTCGCTCAGCGAAATCATATCTGCTATCAGATCTCCGAATCCACCTTTAATATCTGGTTGCTGATTATACTTACTGTTGCGAATCATCGCTTCACCAGCCAACCCAGGACGAATCCTGCCGCAATTCCTACATTCAGCGTAAGCGCCGGATGTTTTGAAATCTGTCGCCGAATAGCTGAGCCTGAGCTATTAAAGGTTGAGTCATGCCCCACTGACTGAGTGGAACTCGACATAGTCGACGATACTCCACTCCTGTGATGTCTTGGCAATCTTGAATCATAGAGTTGATATTTTAACATAAGTCTCTCCCCAATTTATTCTCTGTCTCCCATTATTCTGCTGAAGTGCTCGCCTGCCCCGTTGGAACTACTTTCCGGACTGGCAACGGACGTTGTTGTTGACTCTTGTGATGCAATTCCATTAGCGAAATGGTGCATTAACTGTGCGGTAGCTGCTTTTATGATCAATCGGGTTACAAACGAAGCAACTGACTGCAGTCCCCCACTTGAAGCATGCTTTCGGGGCTGATGCTCGACAACCAGTCTGTTCTTGCGAGCCAGCTTCTCGATCGTTTCAGCATCAGGACTCTGGATCTCGAGTCTTTTGGGTACAAGCAGATATCCAACTAACGCAGCACCTCCCAGACTCATCCAGGGGTAGTTCCTGATATAATATTGCCAGTCAGAAAGGGTCGCAGCACTCTGCTTGATTTGATGCACATCACCATCCAGCTCGTTACGCAACCGCTTCATGGAGTGGCTGATCTCTTCTGCACTGCGACCTGGCCCCCCTTGATTCATCACTTCCTCCCTCAGTTAAAGCTTCTAGTCTGCGACTGGTAGTATCGCACTTCAGGATCTGAAACGACTTCCCAGAGAGCTCGGAAAGATCTCGGACAGGGAATCTTTGACCTGATTACCAACACGTTCTGCGATACCAGGCTCATGGTAGAGATATCTGGTTGATTCTCTAAACAGAGCGCCCAGCAACAGCCCTGCTCCAATACCGGCGCCCAGACCGATCAGAACTGATTTTACAGGCTGTTCCTTTACATACTGACACATTCCAGGAGCAGACTCCTGTTGTACTGTGTCAGTTACGGATTTTGTTCTCTGCTGCGAGCGTATTTCAATATCATCAAATTGATGAATCATCCTTGCCTCCTGGTGTCAATAAAGACGGTTTGACTAAGCTTGATACTCGAGATTCTTAACGACGCCACACCAGACTCACAATAACGCCAGCGATCAGGCCGGTTCCAAAAGCCACTGCAACCGATTCCACGGGATTTTTTCGCAGCGTCTGTTCCGCATGCTGGTACCCTTTGTGCATGGACTCATTCAAGTGCTCATACTGTGCACGAGCCGCTTCAGAGGCATGCTGAAACTGTTCTCTGGTTTTGTTGACCGTATTCTCAAAATTTTCCCCGAGCTTTTCAGTAGCACGAGCAGCTGATTTGGACATATCATCCACGATACAATCCAGCTCCTGGCGGATTTCAGTAGAAGCCTGTCCGGTTTTCTGCTGAATTTTCCCCACTAACTGGTCAGTCTCACCTTCGACTCCATCAAGATCATGAGGGCTGAGCTGATTCCAATGTTTTTCAATCCGACCTCTCAACTCATTCCAATGACCACGTATTTCTTCTCGAGTAACCATATCTCACTCCTTAGATTTGAAATCTCATTTGCTGAATTGTTTACTCTGAAACAATATCCTGATATAGGGCATCGCAACTGGTGTGCCAGAGTCCTAAAAGTATTGAATACGTCCGCAGCCGCGAATCGCTATTTACAGGCAAGGATTGAGTTTGCAGCAGTCATTTGCCGGAAAGCGCGTCTCTCCACTTAAGTGGAATGCGAAACAAGTCTTCACTTAATTCCTTAAGAGTTGGTCGCCTGTAAGCCAGACTGTTTCTAGATCGATCAATCCTCAGTTTGAAACTCTCACAATCAGAGACAAACCAGAATTCTCGCCCGGGAATGTATTCCGTTATTTGGAAAACATACATTTCTCAGACTACTTAGCTTCAAGACTGGTCTGCACTTAGCTCTACAACACAATCGATTATCAGTCGATCAGTTGACGGGGAGCAGTTTGGAATGCGATGTGCTTCTAGCGTTTAAAAGTTCTGCAGGCAGGCAGTCTGATCAATTCGAAGTTTTCGTCGGTTCTCAGCATGTTTCTTGATTGTCCCGTCTAAACGTGCTCCAGGCTCCGGAGCCATAGCTTGACCTGGCGTATAACAGGAGGAACAGGATGAGTGGTAAGATGGACTGTTTTGGTTTATCCAAGATCGGTTCTCGCCAGACCGTTAATCAGGATCAGTTTCTGATAGCGGATCTGGAGAAATCAATGCGGTTACACGCGAACAGCCTGAGCCTGGATAATTACTCCCGTTTATATGGAAACTCGCTAGCGAAATTATTACTGGTCTCAGATGGTATGGGAGATTCAGGAACTGGCGAGCTCGCCAGTCGACTCGTTACCGAATATCTGATTCGCTATTTTTTAAACGAAATGTCCTGGTTTCTTGAGTGTGATTCAGAGGCAGCGCTTCAGATCCGAAATGAATGCCTTAACGCAGTTCGACTGTGTCAGGAACGAATTGAGTCTGATGTCAAGGAACATCCTGAGCGGCTGGGAATGCAAGCGACACTGACTCTCGGGTACCTCATCTGGCCTGTGCTCAACATTGTGCACGTTGGCCACAGTCGCTGCTATCTCTACAGAGACTCCCATCTAACACGGCTCACACAGGATCACAACCTCACCGAACGGTTGGTTAATAAGGGAGCATTGGGGGTGGGAGAAATCCCCGATGTCTGGCAGGAAATGCCTTACAATGTAATCGGAGGAGATCCCAATGGAGAAATCAATCCGCAAATAACCCAAACAGAGATGAAAACGGGGGACACGCTGGTTCTCTGCACCGATGGCCTCACCAGACAGGTTCCTGAGAGTTCCCTCATAGAAATTCTAAGCCGAGGCTTAATGGCCGATGAAACCTGTATTCAGTTGATCAATCAGGCTCAAGACTGCGATGGGACTGATAACATGACAGTCATCGTTGCTCGATTTCTCGATGTGGGAGATCAGGATATGGCAACGAGCAGAGAACTCCAGAGGAAAACGGATATCGACAGTAAGGCTAAGAACCAGCAACAGCAGAACCAGGGAATTCAAGAGACTCCTGCTGGTCGTGAAGCAGAGCCACAACAACCATGATCAATCAGTCTTCTACCATCAGGGCTGTCTCTTTCCGCTGCCGTGAACGTGGTATTGATGACACTGGAGACAGCTCTGGATTTGAGTCTTTTGATTATGACAGGTAGCACAGGACATACGATTGACCGGCCGAAATCCACTGGTACAGACCTGTTGTGGATCGTCGACAATTTCCCAGGAGATACCTGCTTTGTCTCTCGTGAAGAATTGAGATCTCAAAACGGATGTGATATCACTTCCCGTCGAATCCAGTGTATGACAGCTTTCACATCGTTGACGTCCTCCCAGTGCTAAATGTGGAGCGTGAGAAAAACGAGTCAACTTTGCTGCTTTCGAGGTCGGCTGGAATGGTTTCCAGTTTATGAATGCCAACCCACTTTGAGTGTCACGATCTACAGTGTGACACATCAAACAACGTCCCGATGCCAGAGCACCAGTCGTCCCTTCTACTCCGGACGCGGTTGGATTAGAAAATATTTGCCAGAGGTAATCCTGGGTCAGAAATTGTGGATCTTCCTGTACAGCCTGATCGAGCCAGGCTTTAATCAAGGGATCTGCATGCCCCAGAGGTCGGTAGCGGATGGTATAATCAGAGTTTGACAGACTCCAGCCGCCGCTGATATCGGGTGACTTTCTTTGATGCATGAATTGCATTTCTGGTGGAGATAATGATTCCTGGTTCTGTGTTGTGGATTTCTGTTCCCACTCAGCAATCAAATCAGGAAACCAGATCTGTTGTGCCTGCCTGAGAGTCGGCACAATTGAAGGTTCCAGATTCAGGTAAACTGATCCGGATTTTCCCAATCGCCGCTGTAGAGCATCCTCCCCATCTATCGCTATCTCATAGAACAGTTTTTTGATCGCATTGACCATGGAAGCCTGAGCTTCCTCTGATTCCTGTATCCGACGGAAATCCAGCTCTCCCAGATTTTGAATTGCCTGCTGGTAGTCAGGATCATCTTTCAATAACAGCTCCATCAAATGTGGCAGGCGTGCGAAGCTGAATACACCTGTCTTACGCGGCCATTGAACGGATTTCGAATCATTCGAATCAGAAATAACAGGCAATGCCCAAAAAGGAACTCCCGGGAAATCAATATCTTTGATCTGTGGTTCGTGACAACTGGCACACATCTCGTCAAAGCTACCGGTCAACATTAATTGCCCCGAGGAATCTGCAGTATGGCAGGAGCGACAGGACTCAGGTTTGATTCCTGCTGGCATTGTCCGTTTAAATTCATCCTCAACAAAGTATCGTTTCAGATGAGTGCTATGATCGAAATAGATGCGAGAACGGCGTTTGTAAGGATAATCTCCCAGTCCCGGGTGTCCATGTTCAAAACTGGCAAACTGACTGGAATGACAGGACTGGCACTGAGTATCAGTCAGTTGCGTCAAACTCGCCTCACGCCCATGATGCTCCTGATGGCAGGTAGCACAGGTCAGTGTTTTATCAGTATCAGGTGGATCAATAAACGCAGCCAGTTGCAGTGAGAAAGGAGTCTCTACAGGCTGGCTGGTTTCGTGCAACTGCGCTGTTTTTTCTTTCAATTGATCGATCGAAAGACCATGTGCAAACATCGCATTCGTTCCAAGTTCCTTGTGACATCTCAGGCAGCGAGCCGAATCCTTCAATCCAGCACCAGAATCAAAAGCAGCATGCATCCAGTGACCAAGACCTCCTTCTGCGGAGGTATGACAGGCCTGACATTCAGCTTCGATGGCAGCATGCGCCGATGTCACATCTCCGGGAGCCAGTCGTGGTGTGGAAGAAGACCCTCCGAAAAGAAACAGACAGAACAGGACTCCTGCCGCAGTAGCAATGCAGCTCAACAGACGACGCTTCGCAGCCAGACTGCGTTTCGGCTGACAACGGGCATCAGACTGACAACAGTTTCCGTCTTCAGTCGGCCCCTCTTTGCATTTCCCACCGTGAACCGCTGCCCGTGTGCAGACATACTTCTCCCCCTTTTTCTCGGGCTGACACCGGCTCTGGATCTGACAGCATCCCTGACTGTCCGGTCCCAGACGGCATACTTGCCCCAGTTCGCACTTATGACCGCATACCCAGTCGTTTCCCGGGCGTTCATAATCGCTGTCTTTCCAGTTAAATGATTGCAAAGAATCAGTCATCCACTCGTACTCGCAAAGGCGCAGACAGTAATCGTATGGAACAGGGCAAACAGAATCAGTGTCCATGTCAGAGGAACATGCACGAACAGCCAGGTTTTCAGGACAGATTGCAGAGAGCGTTGGTAATCAAGATCGTCTTTCAGTTGGATCTGAACGGCAATCTGTTTCATTGCCTCCTGCTCCCTTTCCTCAAGGTAGGGGAGAATCTGAGAAACCTGCTGAGTGAGTTGATGGCGATGTCGCCTGGAATGCAGGATATGCCGAAGCTGATTTCGAGGCCCGGAAAAAAATTCCCGTAGATTTTTCTGATAGAAGTCGGCGACAGCGTTTTCCTCGTCAGTCTTCAGGTTTTCGGAAACCAGTTGTTCGACTGCCTCCCGAACTTTGCGATAGTAAATCGGAATACGTTCATAAATCACCTGTTCGCCACGCGACAACAATCGATAAGGAATAATTCGCGACAGCAGCCATCCCAATACACCGCTTAGAAAAACAAAACAATATGTGAGAAACAGGGCAAATTCCAGCATTCCATCCGGCACACGAAAACCGATATGCATTAAAAACAGCAGACTGGACATCAAACCTACGAAGATATGAAACTGCAGCCATACCGTTGCAGTTCCCAACGACAGAAACGAGAGTTTTTTTCGCCATTGATACGCTGCCAGAAACAGAATACAGCAGAGCAACAGGATTCCCGATGCGAATGCTGTTTTAGAAAGGGTCAGTGAATATAGCCAGAACACACTCAGAGTCAGTGTTACCAATACCAGGAAAGAAATGACTCGTATCCGGTACTGAATCAATTGTTGAATCATCGGGCAAAGACCTCCTCAACCTGCACTGCATCCTGCATATCAACGCGGAACAACGCATCATGCGGGCAGGCACGCTCACAGGCGGGGCCGGTTCTTTGATCAATACACAGGTCACACTTTGTCGCTTGTGTCAACGGGGCATGGGTTTTCGAATCGACAATCAAGTTCCCTCTGGAATCCCGGATATCCACCATGCGTATCGCATCGAAAGGACAGTTACTGGCACATTGCGCACAACCAATACAGGTCTGGTCATTGATGACAATATCCCCCTGCCCCAGATCGCGATAGATAGCCCCCGTCGGACACTCAATCATGCAGACCGGATCGACGCAATGCAGACAGGAACTGGGAACCATAAAATGATTTAAAACTGGCCCATGTCGAATGAAACGGGGATTATTGTCGTGTGCAGTAGCACAGGCTCGGACACAGTCATCACATCGCGTACAGCGATCCAGATCGATTACCATCAGGGAAGTACCCTGGACATAATTTCTATCGATCAGTTGCCCCAGCAGTGCCTCATCGTCGATTTTGACAGTCTGGCAGGTTGGTGAAAGACGGGGTGGTTCTGTAACAGCGTTGTTTCCAGTCGTGTTTTGTT
Organism: Gimesia chilikensis; assembly: GCF_008329715.1. Classification (GTDB taxonomy): domain Bacteria; phylum Planctomycetota; class Planctomycetia; order Planctomycetales; family Planctomycetaceae; genus Gimesia; species Gimesia chilikensis. The sequence continues at coordinate 420,100 of NZ_VTSR01000001.1, forward strand.
GTTCCAGGATCTCTTCAACCAGTTCTTTTGGAATGACGACCACATTCAGATGGCCAATGGCACTCAATTGGGTCTGGCAGGGTTGAGAAACAGAAGCTTTCATGCCTGACTGAATTACTTCCAGCCCGAAGACCTGCCCCGGTGACAAATAGCCAACAGTGCGTCGTCCCTGATAATACCGCTGAGAGATTCGCGCCAGACCACTGCGAATCATTACGATTCCCCGCGGAGTTTCGCCTTCTCGAATAATAACAGGTTCACCTGTTTCTGTTATCCGCAGGGGATTCGAATTGAGTTCCTTGAATGGACGGGAGGAATCGTAATTACCGAAGGTATAAAACTCGGCCTGTTCCACGATGCGCTGCATCAGTTCTGTTGAGCACTCCTGAAAAAGCGGATCGGTTCTCAGGAAAGAAGCCAGCGCACGTTCGCGGAATGCATCTTCTATATAACTTTTAAGTCCACCATGAGTGTCATATCTCAGAATATCGCGAATACCCTGCCAGCGAATTTCCAGCAGTTGTGAAACGCCCTCTGAAAAAACAGTTGCAACTCGACTGGTTCGTCCCAAGGCCGCCAGTTCTCCAAACCAGTGCCCTGGCTCCAGGCGTGCGGTGCGATATTTATCGAGGACTGCCGACACTTCCTGGAGATAGATTCGAGTTCGCCCGCGTGTCAATCGTGTATTCATTGCAGGTCGCGCACCACTGACTTCCGCGACTTCACGGACTTCTGCTTCGCGATGATTCCGCCAGAGCTGCGAGAAGGATTCCCAAAGCGTTTTCATCCGTCGATGACGGCGGCCCAGAATTTCATCCGGAAGTGAAGATTCTCCCCGCTCCAGCTCAACTCTCACGTTGCCTGACAGAATCAGGAATGCAGAACTTCCCCAGTCACCGCGTCTGACGATAATATCACCATCATCAAAACCGACGATGCGAGCATCATTCTTCAGGATTTCCTGCAGCGAAAGTGATCTCTTAAATCCTGAGGAGTCTATCTGACAAAAAGGGGTTAATTGTAATAGTTCTTCGACGTCGGTATCGGTCATTTCATTTTCGCTGCCCGCTTCCAGCGAAAAGGGTTTATCCCAGCGACGTGGTCTAGTTACAGATGGTTCAGACATGGTAATTCCACTCGAAGTAATTCACAGACTGAGGATCGCTGAGGTAGATTATGGTTTAGAATACTTCTCCTGGTATTGCTGTGAATAATGCGGGGGAAGGCGATTGATCATCGCGTCCAGACTGGCAAACTTCGATCCATCATGCTGGTCTGCAAATTGACGGGTCAGTTCCGCTACCTTGTCTGCAGCCTGGCTGTAGGTTTCTTTATCTGTTGGCAACGGGGCAAATAAGGTCCCGAACATCGGTGTAATCAATGCTGTTACAGCCTGCACCTCAGGAGTTGGAGCAAGAGCATTCATCTGGGTCAGTTGCCCATTGGCGGCTGCGATCACTCCACTGATCTGTGGAATGACAGCCGGATTCGTTGTCTCTGCCCGGAGTCTTAGTGCGGTCTCCAGTTGAACCAGGGTCCCTACGATGAATTTCATCCGGCGACGCTCTTCCGGTTTACCTCCTGTGCGTTCCATCCAGAGTGAAGGAGCATCCGCGTTCGTCGTTTTATCTACCAGGAAATTATGTTTGAGTTCCCCGCTGGTCCATGAAACGAAATCAAAAGCGCTGGCCGCTTTATGCCCTGCGGCAATCAGTTTTTCATTTCCCACCAGATGACATTTAAAGCAGGCTTTGGAAAGCCCATAGATATTACTGGAGCGTCGCATCCCTGCCTGATCGCAGAATTCCAGCCTCTCTGCCCGGTGCGCGGGTGTTTCCTGAGCACGTGGTACCGGCATATTTGCATGATAGGATTGGTGCCGATTCAACCAGCCTGCTTCTCCCCCCGCAGCGCCATGACATTTTTCGCAGGATACACCAGAGATGACTTTCACCTGACCATCCCGGACGGCCTTGGTGCCATGACAATCAGCGCAAAGCGAGTCTCCCAGTAACTCTGCGCTCGTTAACCCCATGGCTGTCGCGTATTTTTTTGTATTTCCATCGAACTTATAAAGTCGCATTTCAGGAGATTGAAAGTGAACGGTTTTCATCCAGGTCGCCACTTCTGATGGATGGCACTTTTTGCAGTCTGCAGCAATGACTCCCATCACATTTTCTGTCTGGTCTGCACGTGGAACCGCTGCAGTGGAAACATAAGCACTCTGTGAAGCTGCCGGCTCGGTTGCATACATTTGTGTTACAAAGCTGCTGGCACCAGATCGCAGCATCAGGCCAGTTAACAGAAGAACCAGCAGGTAAGTCGTGGGTTTGAAACAGCGTAATCTGAATCGTGCGTAATTCATTCCGAGAAACTTTCTTAGCAAGCGACCTGAGATGGGACATGGCAACTGACGGAGCCCGCGGGTTCCCCGTTACAGAAAGGACCGGGAATGTACACCTGACGGGTTCTAAGAATTTAAGAAATACCGACAGGGTTAATTAACGTGAACCCGGCTGATGTAACTACTCCTTTTTCATCAGACATGTAGAAATACTGATATTTTTTGAATCCGCAGTTGTCATCCTGCAGAATTTACGTTTCTCAATATCAGGCCTGAATTTAGTTTCATTTGAGATATGGCCGCCCTGATTCATTTGCTCTTAACCGGTTCACGACGATGCCGGACTTTCAGCCACAGGACCAGACCATGATTCATCTGATCGCACAGGGGCCTCGCCCCGGCGAAAAAATTGAATGGCAGATTGCAGGAACTAGAAGAATGCGCCTGGGACGCAGTGCAGAAAATGATTGTGCGGTCCCCTGGGATTCCACCATTTCCCGCATGCACGCGGAATTTCAACAGTTTGATGACCGTTTTAAAATCCGCTGTTTTCCCAGCGTGATTAATCAGATCAGGTATGGAGATCAGTTTCACAGCGAGCTGATACTCCCGGTTGGCGATGTATTTCAAATCGGAGAAACCCGCTTTCAATATATAGAACGAACCTCTCAAAACGGTGTGCTGCAGATTCTGGATGATCTCGATACGGAATCTGGCATCCTGACAGAAGCCAGTCTGCGCGTGACGGACTTTCGTATCGAGACCGTCTCGAAAGCTGTCCCTCGCTTATGGCTCTCCAAAGATGAAGGGAATCTGGCTCAGCAGGCCAGTCTCCTGCTTAAAGAGGTGATGGCACACGCTGATGTTGTAGCGGTACTCCAGACAGATGGTCCCCGGAAATGGGGCGTAACACACTGGGAACAGCCTGTTCCCGGTTTTCGTCGTGTTTCGATCGTCAGATCTCTGGTACGAGATGCATTGAAAACAGGCGAAACAGCAATTGAAGTCGAAAAGAGCCGCAAAGGAGAACCGCTGGCTAACGGTCGCTGGGCCTTCTGCACACCAGTTAAAACAGAAGGAGATCATCAATGGTGTCTTTATATCTGCGGGCGATTTGGTGAGGAGTCTCCTTCGCAGGCTTATCTTGCTACGGAAGATCTGCAGGAAGATCTGAATCTGGTGGAACTGCTGGCACACATGCTTTCAGCAATCCGCAGAGTTCGACGGCTTGAAAATCGTTTTTCTGGCATCGAACAGTTTTTTTCTCCGGCAATTATCAAGGTCGTCTCCGAGGATGATGCTAGACACACATTAGAGCCAACGGAAACTGAGACAGCTGTTCTGTTCTGCGACCTGCGGCGTTTTTCACAAATGACTGAGCAGGCAGGCCAGAATCTGCACCAGTTTCTGGATCACCTGAAAAACGCCCTGGGGGTGATGACACAAAGCATTATTCACCAGCATGGTGTCATCGCAGATTTTCAGGGAGACAGTGCGCTCGGATTCTGGGGCTGGCCGCTGCCTCTTTCAAAAGGTTCGCTCCCTGCCTGCAAAGCAGCTCTGCGAATCCAGCAGATGTTTAAAATATCTAATAGTACGCCTCTCAACGAACTCAGTGGTTTTGAAGTCGGTATCGGCATCACTCGGGGTAATGCGATTGCCGGGAAAATCGGTACCCGGGAACAGGCGAAGGTAGGTGTCTTCGGCCCTGTGGTCAATCTGGCCGCCCGTCTGGAAAGTATGACAAAACAAATCGGCGTTCCCATTCTGATCGACGAACCGACTGCCATGGATATCCGGAATCTACTCCCTGAATCAGAGGGACGCTGTCGCCATATAGGTCTGTTTCGCCCTGCTGGTTTTGAGTCTCCCTTCTCGGTGTATGAGTTACTGCCCTCAGAAGGGAAAAGTACAATCTCGAATCAGAATATTCAGGATTTCGAAGCTGCTGTCTCTGCCTTCATTGAGGGAGACTGGGATAGTGCGCTGGAACTACTCGGACACCTCCCCCCGAAAGATCGAGCCAAAGACTTCCTACTGCTGCAGATCGCCACTCATAATTACCAGGCCCCCGACAACTGGGACGGCGTAATCTCCTTAATGAAATAGCAAATACACGATTTGATCCATTGCTGGCAGTCAATCAGACAACTGAGCAAACACACCTTAAGTCTTTCATATCAAGTCATTTAATTCACATAGCCTCACATCAGTGTCTATCAATATTTTTAATTGGACATGAAACTATTCATTTTAAGATTCAACCACTGTTCGGATTATTCCGATTATGACTATTAAGCCAACTGGGGGAACAGTACGTACCTTGGCTGATTCAGCTTCATTTTGAACAGAATCCCGACTCTGTCTGAAAGGCAGGAGAACAGGAATGGAATCCTCTCCTCAAACAAATCGAATCCGAGTCTATCGGAACCTGGGTCTCCTGATCCTGCTGTTCGCCGGACTGCTGCCTGTCATCTACGGCGAGTATCTCCAGGCGGAACAAAAGGGGATTGTCCGAATTGTTGCAACAGAGCCCGCTCCCCCCGCCGCGACACCTGCTCCACGCGATAAAGTGCTGAAACACGTGATCGATCAGGCACACGCCGAATGCTTTGAGGATGATCCTTTCCCGTCAGCGGAGAAATGCGGCAAATGCCATCCACAACATTACCGAGAATGGTCTGTCTCTCCACATGCTTATGCGCAGCTGAGCCCTGTCTTCAATGCGATGTCTAATAAGCTGATCAAGTTGAATAACGGAACTCTGGGCGACTTTTGTATTCGCTGTCATACTCCGGTGGGAATGGCACTTTCCGAACCAATCAACATGAGCAATATGGACCGCTCTCCCACGTCCCGTGAAGGAGTCACCTGCGTGGCGTGCCATCGGATCAACCAGGCCTGGGGTAAAGGAGCGGGACGTCAGGCGCTGGTAGCTGGCGATATTAATCAGGTTGTCTATGGACCTCTGGGGGGTGAAAATCTGGCCGCCGTTCTGGCAAATCCAGACAAATATGGAGTGCTCAAAACGAATAATGATCCAGAGATCCGCGGACGGGAAATTCACGCAGAAGCCCATCAGTTCTTTCAATTGATTACTCCTGGTTTCTGTGGAAGCTGCCATGATGTGTTCGCCCCTAACGGATTCCGTCTGGAAGATGCCTTCAGTGAATTCAAGCACTCCCCTTCCGCGAAAGTCTGTAAAGAAAACTGCCAGGACTGTCACATGGGGGCTGTCCCGGGGAAACCATTGGGTTACTCCTCATCCCCAGCGGCCGTAATTGGTAATGTCTCTACTCCGATCCGCAAACATACCAACCACATGATGATTGGCCCCGATTACCCGATCATCCACCGGGGTCTGTTCCCTCACAACCCTCGTGCAATTCGTGAAGAAAACGAACCGACGGCTGAAGACACGGGTCTGGCGACGATGCGGGAATGGCTCTGCTTCGATGATGCCGGCGGCTGGGGAACGCCCGAATTTGAAAAACATGTCACTGCAGCAGATTTCTTCCCACCTCCCTGGGATAATCAGATTCTGCGAATCAAGGCCCGTAAGATTCTAAATGAGCAGTATGACCTCCTTGGCGAGGCTGCGACCCAACGTCTTCAGGTTCTGCAGGCTGGATATGAACTCGGAGAGATACAGATCGATAAAGCCAAATGGTACGATCTGCGATTTTCGGTCCCCGTATCCAATATTACACTGGGCCATGGAGTCCCTACCGGCTTTGATGCGGAACGCGTCGTCTTTTTGAGAACTATGGTGTGGGACCAGAATGGCCAGCTCGTCTTCCAATCGGGTGACCTGGACCCCAACGGGGATATCAGGGATTCGCATTCTCTATATGTCCATAACGGCGAGGTCCCGCTGGACCGGCAGTTATTTACACTCCAGTCCCGCTTCATTACCCGGAATGTTCGAGGTGGTGAGCGGGAACAGGTGCTGAATGTGCCTTACTCACTGGATCCATTGCCTTATTTCCGCCCCGCGACGCGTCCCTTCACAGTGCTCGGGCGACCGATCGGTGCACGAAAACAAAAACAGAATATTCCCCCTCAAGCACACCGCCTGGCAAAGTACCAAGTGTCAAGGCGTCAATTAACAGGCCCTGGCAATTACACGATTCGCGTGCAGTTAATTGCCGGTATGGTCCCTGTGAACCTGGTACATGAAATCTCGGACGTTGGTTTTGATTATGGGATGTCGGCTCGCGATGTTGCAGATGGCGTCGTGGACGGTCACATGATCCTGTATGAAAAAGTGGAAACAGTCTGCATTCCCTGATTGCAATTCTTCCCATGCCAGTCAAATTACGAGAATTTCTGTTGCTGTCTTTCTGGAGCATCAGTCTGGTGCTCCCGGTACAGCTTGCCGCCCAACCTCCGGAGGCACCCGGGGTGGTCACACTTCCTCCGTCGCCTGAATATGCTGAAGAATTACAGGCTGCGGACGAGGAGGATGAGTTTGAATACATTGATCCTTACGCAGCGCGTGTTGAATACGATCCCAGTCTGGTTTACGATCACGATCCACTCCCCTGGAAGCTGGGAGAATTGTTCATGGACGCCCTCGCGTCCCCCGCAAAACCTCTGGCTTATTTTGGAGAATGGTTGCTTTGTGCAGAACATTACGCTCCTGAATCCCCACTGGAAGACCATGCCATCGGCCTGCAACCGATTCCTGATCGCCCCAATCTGCTGGTTGAAACCAATGAAAAGTTTCTGGATATCGGCTTTCTGAATCAGGGGATTGTAATTCCGACGGGAGCGGTCTGGAGACCCTCTTTCTGGGTCTTTGGTACTTACCGCACCGGGATCGATTATTTTAATAACCGAACGGGCACCAATGTCACAGAATGGGCCAACCGCCTCGACCTGTTTGGACAGTTGAATCTATCGGGAACCGAACGAATTCTGGTTGGACTGCGTTCACTGGACAAAGAGCTGACTGCATCACGTCTTTTCACGAGTTATGAATTTCGTGAGGGACAATGGCTGGACGGGTTAAATGCAGACATTCAAACCCTGTTCTTCGAAGGGGATTTTGGGGAAATTTTCCCGAACCTGGATCCCTACGACGTCCATCGATACGACATTGGCTTTTCGATTGGTCGTCAGCCTATGTCATTTCAACAGGGACTGCTGATCAATGAAGATATGGTCGATGCGGTCACTGTCACGCGCAACACAGTGAACGGGGGACGCATTCTTAACATGCGGATTACAGGCGTGTATGTAGAAAGCGATATCAACCGTAATAACAATGTCCGTGATCCGGATGCGCGGCTGTATGGTCTCTTTACGGAAACGGATACTAAATTCAGTACCATCAACGCTGACGTGGCCACTGTTTATTCCAGCAATCAGCAGTTCGGAAGCAACACCGCTTTCGGGATCAGCTCCATCCAGCGGCTGCACGGGTATCACAACACCTATAACACTTCCTTTCATGTACTGGCATCGTTTCCCCACGAAGGTGCAACCACCGCTTCTGGACAGGGGGAGTTGCTGTTCAGCCAGATCTCACTGACACCACATCACTCCAATGATCTGGTTTACTTCAATGCCTTTCTGGCAATAGACCAGTTTACATCCCCCGCGCGAGGGACACTGGCCGGGGGGCCGTTGGGACAGGTGGGAATTTTGTATGCCGCGTCAGGTCTCGGTCAATACGGAGCTGCTTTGAGTAACCAGGCGACGAATGCCGCGGGAGGAAGCCTGGGATACCAGTTGTTTTACGATAAAACCAGGCAGCAACTGATATTTGAAATCGGGGGGCGTAAGAACACGGAAGGTACCAACAATGGTGCGATTGCTGGTGGGATTCGTTATCAGAAAGCAATCGGACAGCACTGGATCATGCTGCTGGACAGCTTTGTTTCCAAGCAGGAATCCCGGGGCGTCGGTTCCGGGGCCCGAGTTGAATTTCTGGCAAAGTTCTAAATGTTATCCGTCAAACAGCTTGAATCATGCGTAAGAGATACCGATCGCCTCTCGTCTGCTCATTGCCCCAGGGGCCTGTGGAATTGTTGTAATCCCTCTCTTCGAACCTGAGACGCGACTTGTTGTTTCGGGAAGCATTCGACTAGAATCAGGCCTGAGATCAAACAGTTACTATTCGGGAGGACAGTTTTTTGTTGGAAGAGCAGGAAAACCCCCAGGAATTTCTGGAACGGCTGAAAGAAAATCCGGAGGGTGTTTTAGCGGACGAATATGACCGCTACCGCGATCGGTTATGGCGAATTGTCAATTTTCGTCTCGATCATCGTCTGCTCGGGCGTGTTGATGCGGATGATATCCTGCAGGAAGCCTACCTGGATGCTGCTACCCGGATTGAACATTATCTTAACGATCCGGCCACTACGTTTTTCATCTGGCTGCGGACCATCGTCGGTCAGACATTGATCGACGTTCATCGTCGGCATCTTGGTGCACAAAAGCGTGATGTCCGCCGTGAAGCGAAGCAGAAACGACGCGTCTTTTCCGCTTCGACCTCGTTTCAGATCGCAGATGTTCTTCTGGGAGATTTAACTTCCCCCAGTCAGGCAGCCCTCAAAGAAGAGCTGGCCCGACAGTTACATGAAGCCCTGGAAAGTATGAACGAAATCGACCGGGAGATTCTGGTCCTGAGACATTTTGAAGAACTATCCAACCTGGAGGCTTCCGAGGTACTCGAAATCGAACCCAAAACAGCCAGCATGAGATATTTCAGAGCATTAACCAGATTGCGCTCCATTCTGGTACAAATTCCCGGTATTATTGAATGACCAGACTATCTTTGTCTGCCTCATCGTAGACGGTAATCGACAGGACATTGGGCAATGCTATCCCCCGAATCAGATCGCTCGCTTAAGAACCTGACGCCTCCCGGACCAGCTGACCTGGAACAGCTGGCGGAAGAGTTTATTGCGCGGATCCGCCTGGGTGAGCAACCTTCCGTGGAGGACTACCGTCAGCGATACCCCGAACTCTCTGCTGAAATTGAAGAGTTCTTTCCCGCGATCGCAGCACTGGAGGGCGGTAAATATGCAGAGCCCGCTCCCAGCAAAGTCTCGTTGGGCGCTTCGGTTCCTGAGCAACTGGGGGATTTTCAAATTGTCCGGGAAATCGGTCGTGGTGGCATGGGCGTTGTCTATGAGGCTATCCAGCAATCATTGAATCGACGGGTTGCCTTAAAATTACTCCCGCGACATCTGCTACTGGATGTAAAACAACTTAAACGCTTTCAACGTGAAGCCGAATTGACAGCTTCTCTGCACCATACCAACATTGTTCCCGTCTATGGTGTCGGTGAAAATGGCGGCTTTCATTATTATGTCATGCAGCTGATCGAAGGTATCGGACTGGATGAACTGACTCAGAAAATTGTCGCCACCGCTGCCAGTACAGGTCTCAAAACGAACAAGTCTCCAGGTGCGACGATCTCCCTTAGTGGCGAGGAAACGGTCATCTGTTCTTCCAGCGACAGCGGTTCGACCGACTTCACACTTAAAACGGAAAACAAAGTCGCAGACCAGGAATTCGAACAATATGTTGACTCTCCCTACAAAATCGCTGCTCTGGGAATTCAGGCTGCAAACGCACTGCAATATGCACATGACCGTGGAATCCTGCACCGGGATATTAAGCCCGGTAATCTGCTTCTGGACCATGACGGCCTGCTCTGTATCACAGACTTCGGTCTGGCGCGGGTCGCAGAACAGAATGATCTGAGTAAATCCACAGACATCGCCGGCACACTGGGCTATATGGCCCCCGAAATGTTTCGTGGAGACACCTGCCGCCAGAGTGATATTTATGGACTGGGAATCACACTTTATGAACTGCTGACCCGGCGATTTGCGATTGAACGCACCAGTCGCCATGAGATGATCGAAAAGATCACGCAAGGCTCAATCACTTCCCTGCGCCGTATCGATCCGAGCATCCCCCGCGATCTGGAAACGATTATCCTCAAAGCCATCGCTCCCGATACAAAACATCGTTATCAGAGAGCGAGTGAGCTGGCAGAGGATCTTAATCTCTTCCTGGAAAACCGTCCCATTCGCGCCAGACGAGTCCATCTGCTGGAACACCTCTGGCGCTGGAGCTGCCGGAATCCAGCTATCGCCAGTCTCTCGGGAATCGCATTCAGTTTACTGCTCCTGCTGGGTGTGACCCTGGCGATCGGATTTGAACGGGAACGACGCGAAAGAAAAAAAGCAGAAGCTTCAGCGCAACTGGCCACGGCCACCCTCGACCGTGTCTTCGACCGCTTTGTACCGAGTCGGATTCATTCCTCGGAAACAACCAGTACTCCGGCTGATTACTCTGAACCAGTGCTCTCCCGTGAATCCGCAGATCTTCTCGCGGGTATGATTCCATTTTATGAAGAGCTGGCAAAGTCGACTGGATCGCAACAGGAATTTCGACTCAAAGCAGCCAACGCGCAGCATAAAGTCGGCGATATCCATCGGCGGCTGGGAGATTTTCAGGCTGCTCTGGCTGCCTACCAGAAATCACTGGAACTATACCAACAGGATTTTAGTGAAGCGAAAACGTTGACGATCGCGACTCTGTATAACGAAATTGGTCGAATCCACAGCCATCTGGACCAGCTTCCCGAATCCAAAACGTCTCATGAAACTGCTCGCAAATTGCTGGAGACAGCGATCGCACAAAACCAGGATCAGTCAGATCTGCGTTTTGAACTGGCGCGTACGTACTTTTTAAATGCCCGCCAATACCGTCCCGAGGCAATCCAAAGTGGTGACTATCGGAGTCCCAAGCGTCGTCTCAATCCGGATCAGAACCCGAACGCAGCTCAATTGCAGCAGGCCATCGACATTCTGGAACAGTTGATTGCCTCAGACCAGACCCGACCAGAATATCGCTATTTGCTGGCACTCTGTCTCCAGGAACAGATTCCAGACCAGATTCCTCAATCAGAATCGGACAGTCTCAAGCAGGCACGCGTATACAGCATTCTGGAAAAACTGGTTAAAGAGCACCCCAACATCTCCGACTATCGGCATGCCCTGGTGAAATCTTATGAACGAATCGAACTTCGCAATGCCCGTGCGAGTGATATCAGCGAAACAGTAATTACACGCTTAAAGAACGCCATTCAACATGCGACTCAACTGGTCACTGATTCTCCGACCATTCCCGAATACAAAATCTCGCTGATTCATTCGCACAATAAACTGGCACATGCGATGGATATTCTCACCAGAAATCATTCACCGGAAATTGATACTCGTCAGTCTCATGATACGGCAGAGCTGTCTCTGCGAACGGCACTGCGATTACAAAAAGAACTGGCGGAACAGTTTCCTGAATCAGCAGAGCACAATCAGTGGCTGGCTAAATTTGAGCTCGAACTGGCGATGATCGTCGGCAAGAAAGGCAACACCGAGGAAGCAATTACGCTTTATAAGCATGCACTCCAGATTCTGGAACCCGCCTGGAAAAAACAGCCTGGTCCTCCCAAACAACTGGCTGGAATCATCGACGCCTCTGAGGAACTGGCACTGCTCTACCATCAGACCGGCTCTGATGTCGACAGTTGGCTGATGTGGAATAAGTTCGATGAATATGAGAAAGAATTCGAGCAGCAGTTTCCCGAATTGAATCTGGATAATTTTCGAGAGAATCATCCAGAGCCGAATCGTGGCGGCCCTGGACCAGGCAGACCCGGTCACGGTCCACCTCATGAACGTCGCCCTCCCCGGGCGGGTGGCCCCGGTCAAAACAATGGCCGACGTCCGCCTCGTTAGAACTTTCCTAACCTGACGAATCTTTTGACTTACCCCAGAAGCGGGACCATTTCCCCCACATAGTGGACCGTCGACTCAAGCGACGCCGCACACTTTTCCCGTTGAGAAAACATACCAGATCAATGCTTAACTCGTCTGCTGACTGATACCGCTGGGCAACAGGGGAGATGCAGTTCAAGATGATGTTTTCAAAATCCGTTGGAATATCTTTATCCAGTTCACAGGGTCTTGCGGGTTCCGAATGCATGATGAGTTCAATCAACTCACTGCTGCTTCGGGCAGTAAAAGCCGGGATACCTGTCACTAATTCATAAACAGTCATTCCCAGAGAATACAAATCACTCTGCTCGTTGACTACGCCATTTAAGCGATCAGGAGACTGATTGCGTAAGGTCAGAGTCTGCTGTTGTTTCAATGCCCCTTCTGCAAACTGAGGGAGGGCGAACCCGGTCAACCAACAGTCCCAGTCCGCATTCACCAGAACATTCTCCGGGCGAAAATCATTGTGCAACACTCCATGACTGTGAGCGTAGCGTAATGCATTAGATAACTGAAGTGCGATCAACGCCGACACCCGCCAGCGATCACTCTCTAATGCATGTGTCACAGCCTGAATCTGTCGCATGTTTTGCTGTGATTCATCCCGGTCCCCCACTAAAGACGAAGCAGAACCAGAAAGACAGGCGATTACCTGATTGAGACCAATTCCCTGTACCTGCTGCAGCACAGCGTACGAATACCCCTGGTCTTCTCCAGTACTGTAGATGGAGATAATGTTTTTGTGCTGCAAGCGAAATGTCAGATGGGCTTCCCGTTTGAACCGGTCCCGCCAGCGCGGCGTCAATTCCGATTTCCAGGGCATCAACTTCACAGCCACCGGTCGTCGTTGTGCTCCCTGCACTGCCTCGAAAAACAGGGCGGTGCGACTGCGACTCATCTCGCGAATCAACTTGCAGTTTCCCAGTTGCTTCAGCTTCAGACAATCAGCTGACTGCTGTTTAAGACAGTCGATTTCCTGATTCCCCTTCCATTCTTCCATCGCAATCAGAACAGGAAAACTCTCCCGGATTTCTGTAGCATATTCTGGATAGCTATCGGCATAGTCATCGATGGAGGGATTCAGCCAGCGACGATATTCATCCACAAATTGAGTCGCCAGTTCCTCAAGCGTACAGTATCCCGAGTCAGTCCCAGCAGTGCCGATTCTTTGCGTTAATAGCTCAGTATTCATGATGAACCTTCACGAGCGTCCGGAGTTGCTTTTTAGCCTCGATTCAAATCGGCCCATGATACGGGGATTCAAAGAATGAGACTGTGGGGCACAGATTCAACCATAGCTAAGACATTGAAATGGCTTATCTGCTTTCTGGCAGGTCACTTATGACATACAAGTGAGGGAGGGAACAAGATCATAAGTGGGCCCGTAGAGGTTATAACGCTCTGAGAGGAAGCAGAACTACTGAAAAACAGAGATTTCTCACAGCCTCGTCGTTCGCCCGTACCAGCGGGGGAAAACCTATTCCAGTTCCAGCTCCTGATAGCGGGCGTCTTTTCCCAGAACAGTCCCCCAGACCCGATCTGAAGCCTGATGACGCGAGGGACCAAAATTGATGATCGGCCCAATACCCAGATCCAGGTGCTTGATCTCCTCCAGGGCGTCAATCAGATTCTCCGTCGTGACCGCCTTCCCTGACGCCTGAAGTTTTTTCAGACCTTCAACCAGACATTCAGCGGCCAGATACCCCTCCAGAGATACGAATCCTGGTTTGGAAAGCGGGTAATACTTTTTCAGAGAATCGCGATAGCGTAAGACCCCGGTTGCGCTCGAAAGATAATAGGGTACAACCTGAGTGACGATTACGCCCTCTGCGTATTTAGCCCCCATTTCTTTGAACTGCTGGGCCAGCAGTTCACTTCCGACGAATGAGACAGCTGCAGTCTGAATCTTCAGCTTTCGATCTTTGATCTGCTGAACCATCAGTGCGGCTGGCTTGAATGTCGCAACCATAATCAGGGCCTCAACCCGGTTCTGATTCTGGACGATCTGCTCGACGGCATCGGTGATCTGAGTTGTATTCCGGTCATACCCTACGCGAAGAATATTTTCCGGCTGGATCTTATACTTCTCCAGTGCCTTGGCTACACCGGCGAAGCCATCATCGCCAAATGAATCGTTCTGTGCAAAGACTGCGATCTTATCAGGAGCGATGCGTTGCTTCTCAACAAAGTAATGCACCATGGCCGCTGTTTCATCGGCATAACTGGCTCGCAGGTTAAATACATAACGATCAGGTGGATCGCGGCGGAGGGCCTGTGCACCGGTAAATGGAGCGAAGAACAGATGCTGATGCTCATTCGCATACGGGACCGATGCTTTCGCTGTAGGGGTCCCCACATTTCCAATTACCGCGAAAATCTGATCCTCTTCAAACAGGTGCTGCATGTTTGCGAGGGCCTGATCGGGTTCATACCCGTCGTCCTTCACCACGAGTTCAATCTGGCGTCCCCCAATGCCTCCTTCATCATTGACTCGCTTGAAACAGGCCTGCATCCCCATGACCATGTTATTGCCCAGTTCCTTATTGGCTCCGGTCATAGCGGTTGAAGTTCCCAGCAGAATTTTCTCTGCTGTCACGCCCTGTCCGGAAGGTCCGGCATTTGTCTGGGGTGCGACCGATTTTCCCGCTTCCTGATTTTGATTTCCATTCCAGAAATACCAGGGAACCAGTGTCAAAAGTAAAAAGGTCACCAGGAACACGACACCGTTGAATACGTTTTTCCGCCAGCCACCAGACTCATGGGGCTTTGCATGTGCCCGGTCCAGTTCTTCCTGGCTGAGCACTGTGGTATCGCCGTACTTCTCGGAATTGGCCGTTATCGCTTTCAGATCGACCAGCATCTCCTGGGCGGACTGATAGCGATCTTCCGGTTTCTTCGCCATGGATTTCTGCACAATGGCGGCACATTTATCCGGAATCTGAGCGTTGACATTCCGAGGATCCAGCAGATCGGCATGACAGTGAGCATACATAATCTGTACGATGCTGCCCGCGTCTTCATAGGGATGGTCGCCCGTCAGTAGAGTGTAGTATGTTGCGCCCAGGGAATAGATATCACTGCGTAAATCGACGGGTTTAGACTCACACTGTTCAGGGCTCATGAAGTAAGGCGTCCCGATGAGTTGCCCGTCTTGAGTCAGCTGAAGTGACTGCTGAACGACCCGTTTCGCCAGACCAAAGTCAGCAACCTTGATCGTGCCATGTCGGGACTGCAAGAGGTTCCCGGGTTTGATGTCTCGATGAACCAGTCCTGATGTATGAGCTACCATCAAGCCTTCACAGGCATCAGCAATAATGCGTGTTGCCTGAAGTGGTGAATAGGGGCCGATGGTCTCCAGATGATCGTCGGTGCTGCCACCGGTCATCAGTTCCATGACGATATAATGGACATCCCCTTCCTGGCCGATATCGTGAATCGAGACAATATGAGGATGCGTCAAACGGCCGGCAGCCCGGGCTTCGGCCAGAAACCGTTCCAGCATATTTTTATCGGAGGCTAATTCAGCCGGCAGAAGCTTGATGGCAACTTCGCGGCCGATGGTATCATCGTAAGCACGATAGACAACCCCCATACCGCCTTGTCCCAGGAGACCGGTAATTTCATATTTTCCCAGTTTCCTGCCAATCCAGGCAGCAGCTTTCTCTGCGGAGGGGCCTCCCATCTGCTGAGCAGATTTGCTGGCAGCACTGTCGACACCGATGACGGTTTTGTCGATTTCCTTAATATCAATGGGGGGAATCTGATCGACAGTTTCTTCTTCATCCACATTGACCGGGGGAAATTCGTCCACAGTTTCTTCACCATCCAGGGGATCTTTAAAACCTTCGTCCGACACGGTTCTAATTTCCTGAGACCATAAGCCTCAATCATTTGGTTACGGCTAAAAGTAACCCCACGGGGTGCCCGCCACCCGACATATTCTTTTGATCAGATCAGGATCATCGAATATCAAGGAGGTATTGATAGATATACAGAATCATCGTTCATAAAAAAAATTTACGCAATCGATTTTTTTTATTCTCAGATGATTATTCACGAAAACTCAGTGGCCCGAGGGAATGTGCAGTCTCAGCACCTCTTTTCTACCCCCAATAACGGCAGAATGTTGGAGATGCTATCTGTTTTTCACTGAGTTTTTGTGAATTAAATCGTATTTCCAGGCTCCGCCAATGCATAAATTGGAGGCTGGTATAATCCGTGTAACCCCTGTGATCGCAACACTCTTTGAACCAGAGTGATGCTAGTGCGGGAATCAGACCACACGCGATTACCTGCTGGAGACGCGCAGGCGGACCGTTTTCAGGTCGAGTAAGGCACTGTTGATTTTACCCTGGCTCTGAACTGTCAAGCGGGTCTTTCCGGCAGGCAAAGTAATGGTGCCAATTCTGCTATTCTGATAGACATCCCAGGTTCCCGTGGAGGGCACAGTCCAGAACAGCTGTTCTCCCCCTGTTTCCAAAAGCAGACGATTACCGGCTGGCCCGGGGGGGCAGGCAAATTCGAGATAGACGTCATACGGTCCTGCTTGAGGGACATCCAGTGTCCAGACTGCCCGGTCATTCTCACTCTGCCAGTATCCGAGATTCTTATACTTGCTCTCAAACTTGAGAGTAGAACCATAGATTTCTGCCAGCTGAGGGGTCAAAAAGTAGTCGCCGCGCAATGCTTCCGCGACCACGACAGCCGGTTCGTTACCCGGAAATGTTTTTCTGGGTAATTTTGTTGAATTCAAATATGCGATCACATCCGCGAGATTCTGAGGCGTCATATCCTTTTCCAGCCCCTCGGGCATCAGTGACTTACCGGTACTGATCAACTCTTCCAGATCGGTGCGGAGCAGCGTCTTCGTCTTGCCATCACTTTGCACCAGAGTAATACTCTCGCCACTTTCAGACGCCAGTAAGCCGTTAAATGTCAGTCCGTCTTCAGTTACGGCCAGATAACTGATGTATTTATTCTCCACGGCACGATTCGGATCCAGAATCGCCGTCAGCAGGGCCTGAGGCGATTTGTCTGTCAGGGCTGTCAGATCTGGACCGATTGGCTTGCCCTCATTGTTGAGCTGGTGACAGACAGCACAGCGTTTCACAAATACCTGATGCCCTGCTTCAGTATTTCCAGTCAGTGCGACCACCTCAGCGTGCTCTTTGACGACCCTGGCACGATTTGCATCAAGTGAAGCAGCCAGCAGCTTCTCAGCCTGTTGTCGGACTTGCTGATCCTTGTTATTCAACAACAGCTGTCGACTCGAAGCATCGATGTCCGCTGCAGAGATTGTTTTGTCTTTCAATCCTTCCAGAACAGACTGCACTCCTGCCTTGTGACTTAGCAGGGAGCTCAACACTTCAGAGCGTAAACCCGGGCCATAGTTTTTCCAACGTGCCAGCATAAGTTCTGCTGTCTGCGGATTGCCTCGTTGCGAGAGCGCTGCCACAGCGGCACTCTGTATGATCCGCGGATTTCGAGGAGACAGCATCTCAGACAACAGTACCAGATCTTCATTCCGCTGCGCAAAACCATGTCCAAGTAGCGGCAGGACCTGCCTGCGTAAGCTGACTGTTGCTGTTTCATCAGCGGCGATCGTCCGTGCTGCTTGAAACAGAGGCTTGAGTTCTTCCAGTATTTTCTGCAGTTGGGGGCTGGCTTTCCCGGCATATTGGGGCAGGCTCTGATTTTTGCGAGCCAGGGACTGCAACAACGTTGCCACCACCTCGAACTGCCAGGCCTGCCAACGTTGTTTTTTCTCTGACTGTGCGACTCGCTCGTAGATATTTGCGAGCACATCCTGCTGATCTGCAGAGATCGCCATAAGTACCAGGGAATTCAGAATCTGTAACGGTGGCTGCTTCCCCTGCAATTCTTCAAACAGCGAGGCGGTAAAGGAATCCAGATGTGGTCCTACGGAACTCAAGATCGCTGTCCGCAGAAAAATATCCTGATCGTGTGCCATAGCCAGACGGGCCAGGGCCGATCCCGCCTTGGGAGAATTCCATTCTCCGAGTGTGTAAGCTAACTGCATCTGAACCTGCGAATCAGCATCCCCGACCAATGCCAGCACACGATCACCCAGTTCAGGTGACTCATTCAGAGATGGCTCGCTCAGTCGAATCGCATGGCGGCGGACTCCAGGGTGTTTGTCAGCCAAAGTCACCAGGAGAACATCTTCGGTGATCGCGTCCAGTCCATCGAGCGTACAAAGTGCATGCAGACGAGCAGCCGGCGATTTTCCCTGCTTAACCATCTGCTTCAGATCAGGGACAACAGACTTGTCGCTGCGTGTCACGATCAACTGCTGCACCATATCACGCAGTGTCCCATTCGGGCTTTCCAGTTGCTGAACCAGAGCAGAGGAGGAAAGCTGATCGAGACGGGGTAACGTTCGTACGGATGCCTTATCTGGAACGATCCGGTAAATCCGCCCCTGTTCCTTACCGGCACGCAGGTCCAGCTTTTCCTGCATCTCTTTAGGAATCCATTGCGGATGTTCAATGACATGCCGATACATGTCTGCGACCCAGAGTGCACCGTCTGGTCCTGTACGGGCCATTACGGGGCGAAACCAGTTGTCGGTCGATGCCAGAAATTCGGAATCCTGTTCGCTCTGTGCCCGCTGGCTGGTAAAGGTCGTCCCTTTCGATTTCACTATTTCGCGATGTACCAGGTTATGTACCGGCTCACAGATAAAGGAGTTCCCCGTGAACTCCCCCCCCAGTAGATCATCGCGATAAAAACAGAGACCGCACGCTGAGGTGATCCGGTTGACCTTATTGAAGTCATTAAAACGAACCTGTGTGCGACTGACCGGGAAAATGGTTGCCGCCCCGGGACGAATTGAGACCTGCACCTTCGCATCAGGGGTAATCAGGTTTTTATTACGACGGAGATAATGATCTGCTAGCGCATAATGAAATGCGGGGTTACTGTTATTACTGCCAAACCAGTTCCCCCAGTCATCCCGTTCGCGGCCGAACTGGGTCTGCCCCGACTGCGGATCCATCTGACCGGTATCAGGTTTGATTCGTAAATCCCGACGACCAAAGTTCAGTTTTTCTCCTGTCTTGACAGACAACAGATCCCCACCGGAATCGCCATTGGCCAGATACACCCAGTTATCCAGGCCCCAACGCAGACCATTTACCCGGTGCTGCTGGTTCCCCTCTGCAAACCCGGTCACCAGGGATTCGCGGTGATCAGCTTTGCCATCGCCATCGGTATCTTCCGCATAGAAGACTTCCGGAGCGGTTGTGATGATCGCTCCTTTTCGCCAGGCCATCACTCCCGTGGGATAACCCACGCCTTCCAGAAAGACAGTTGATCGGTCGTACTTACCATCTCCGTCCGTATCTTCCAGAAAACGAATTCGTCCATCGAACGTACCTGATTCATTCACCCCCAGCGGGTAGTCAGCCATTTCTGCCACCCAGAGTTTTCCATCGGGCCCCCAGTCAAATGCGACCGGGTCCTTCACCAGTGGTTCCGACGCCACCAGTTCCACATGAAATCCGGGTTTGACCTGAATTGTCTTGAGAGCCGCGTCCGGGTCTTTAGGCTGAGGTCCCTGCTCCTCTAGTAATTCCTCAAAGGACTTGCCCGCCACCAGATGTTTCATTTTGGCGGTATCTTCGTTCTGCACCCAAAGATGCTTCGAATGGAACCAGGCTCCGTTATTGGTTCCCTTGCGCGAAATCATCGGCACTGGCCCCCCGTCGTCAGCCCGATCCTCATCAAAGACTTTCTTCCAGCCTGACTTAAGCGAAGCGAACAGGTAGAGAGCAGCGTGATCCTCGTTTGAAAACAGCATGTCTTCAAAGCCGTCTTCATTGATATCGACAAAACGGAGTCCCGCATCGCGGCCCTGTTCGTCGACGATCGACGCAGAATCAGGAAGAGACCAGGGTAATTTCTTCCAACAGGTATCTTTCTGAGACCATGTGTAGATCGCATTCTGTTTGGGATTGGAAACGAGCAGTTCACACTGACCATCATGATTCAGATCCCGCAGCCGGAGGCCCTGATCGTGGCCTGCTTTTAGTGTGAACAATGCGTCCTGTCCCTCAGGTAAACCAGCCAGTAACTCGGAAGCAGGCTGCCACGTTTTGCCATCAAACTTCCAGGCGGCGGAGACTTCCGGCGTCAGGGTCAACAGGATTACCTGTTCGTTTAGAACTCCGAACCGTCCCCGAATCGCCTGATTTCCCCTGGCATCAGGAGCAGCCACGAGCTGAGCAGGAAATCCGGTTTCACTCCAGGTCTGCTGCCGGGGATTCCAGATACGGGTTTTCTGAACCTGCGCATTGCCGATAACCACATCCATGAATCCATCTGCATTCAGATCCAGCAGACGCACGCCATTGTCGGCTCCCTGCTGATTACGCAGCGGCTGCCCCGCCAGCAGATGCTGATTCATTCGCTCCAATACTTCCTGGAAAGAAAGAAACTGCACCGCGGATCCATGCTGCTGAACGGCATGATCAATCAGTTTGATGATCTGCTCATTGCTGATCCAGCCGTGCGGATGGAATACAAGATTAAACGTCCCTTCTTTGACCACGGTTGCATCAAGCACGGCAGTCCAGTCGCGAACCGTCAGTGGATTAAAGGGCTTTTGACGATGCTGGGCTGACCAGTCGCTGGGAGTCACACAGGAAAACTCCCAGCAGAGCCTCGAGATGGGATAAGGATAGGGGTAATTGAAAATCGTATTCACGAACCCTCGATCTGTGGGGACGTATTTTTCGATTCTCCCCTGCCCGTTTGGATCGGTAACGAGTTCCTTTGGCAGGTCCGGATCCTGATCCGTAAAGACCTGAAAGACCGAAGTATCGATCTGCAGAAAGTTCCCCTCGGGGGTAGTCTGATTGAAGATTTCAGTGAAGAAGCGGGGGCTGACTGTGTTGAGTGAATCACAGCACGGCATACGGTACGCCACTGGTTGACTGTTGGGAATCTGGCTCAAGAGATCGATGCACCGTTCAACGGTCCCTTTGGCCTTCTCAAAATCTCGATCTTTCAACAACGGACAGGGATGGTCGTAAGTATGCACATCGATACTCACCCCTTCCTGAATCCACTTCTGCAGGTGGGGATCTTTTGGATCGACGCGGCAGGTCATGATGCTGGCTCCGGCCCGACCGTTGATCTCTTTCAGTCGCTCCAGGATCGGTCGCAGGTAGGTTTCGTACTTCTGGACATCGCGCATGTCGTCGATCGCCAGCACGCAAACCGCCTTGACTTCTTTGTCCCCATACCACTGAGGGGTCGTCAGTTTGGGAAAATCGAGTGATACATAGTAGGGATCGTCCTGATCGAGATAGACCAGTCGATTGCCAACTTGTGTCGCCTGTTTTTCAGCCGACCGAGCGATGCGACAATCCATCAGCAGACCAGGCAAAACCAGGAGCAGTGACCAAACCAGGGAACCACGAATGCGAGAAGCAGCTTGAGGACGAACAGCAGAGGGCATCTTGAAATCTCCATTTTCAGCAGGGGTCGAGCGTAGAACCGTCTGCCTGATTCGTCTCCCACAGGCAGAAAGTCCTTCATTTCCAGTCTGTTGGCTCTGAACTGTCGAGTCAAGCCTGAGGAGCACACTTTGTATACAATCCAACAAAGAGACAAAACATCTCAATCAGGCCTATGCCTGAAATGCGTGACATATTCTCGTCATTCTGCAGGTAAACCTTCTAGTTTCGCCCACTCCTTTTGTATACAATAAACCCCATTGGATACATACATCGCCCACCAGACCGAAATGGAACTGATCCATGAGCCAGGTAGAACTGACATCGAACCCGTCAGCCAGCATCGCTGATCAACTGCGAATCGAAATCATTACCGGACGCATTGAAGAGGGCGCCGCCTTACGTGAAGTGAGTCTGGCAGAGCGTTTCGAAGTGAGTCGGGCTCCGATTCGCGAGGCCCTGAAGCAGTTGGCTCATGAAGGCATGGTGGAGTCCAAACCCAACTGTGGGATGCGGGTGGCACCTTCCTCATCCAAATCCATGCAGGAACTTGTCATCCCACTCAGACAGACCGTGGAATCCTTCGCGCTCCGATCGATCTTTGATGATCTGAATGACGAAGATTTTGCGGAGTGGGAAGCCCTGCTCACTGAGATGAAAGCCGCTTGTGAAAACCAGGACTTTTTACAGCTGACCGAACTGGATATCAAATTCCATCAGTCGATTGTCGCCCGCTCCCCGGAACAAGGTCTGATGACCATCTGGCTGACGCTCGTCTCCCGCCTGCGGAGACACTTTCTGGAAGGCTTTCACAAGCCGAATGACCCCATGAAGGTCTATTACGAACATCTGGCGATTGTCTCCATGTTTCGTTCCGGCAAACTGGAACCATCCATCCAGGCGCTGATTTCAAATATCGACTGAGTTCTCAAACTGACGATTAATAAAAAACGCTCCCGCGGTCCGGAACGTTTCACAGACCACGGAAGCACCTCACTGAAGTTGACCAGGAACCACTTACAGTGCAGACATCCGTGCGTAGGCATGGTCTAATGCATTTCGTAGTGTCCAGGCCTGTTGCGAAGCGCAATGCATGTTTTTCGAGGAGGTTAACGCCTGATGCATCTGATGACTGACATCAGATGGCATTCCATCCACATCCTGCAACATGGACTGCATTGTCTTCCGATACAGTTTCGCTGACTGCTGGTAGTGACCGCAGTTGTATAAGTGAGCCCCCTGAGCAACGGTCTCGCGAATCTGATGACAGGCTTCACGAGCTGTCACTTTCTTACCTTCTGGCGGCAGAATAACAGCGTCAATCACATGAATCACACCGTTAGAGGCATCGATATCTGTCTTGAGGATTTTAGCCTGATTTACTTTCGCAACACCACTACTGGCACTAATCTTCACCTTCTGCCCCTGCAGCGTTTTCGCTTCGCCGGCAGCCAGAGCTTTGTCTGAATACACACGACCAGCAATGACATGGTATTTGAGAATATCAGCCAGTTTCTTCTTATTTTCCGGCTTCAATAATGATTCAATCGTCCCTTCCGGCAGTTGAGCAAATGCGTCATCAGTAGGAGCGAATACCGTAAATGGCCCCTTCTCAGCCAACACACCAGCCAGCCCCGCTTTGGTAGCAGCTGTCAACAGTGTGTTGAACTTACCAGCGGCTGATGCGGTCTCCACCAGGTTTTTGTCTGCGGGTAAAATCACCTGATCGATGACGTGAATGATCCCGTTAGAGCATTTGATGTCAGCCTTGACGACAGTCGCCCCATCAACCATGACTGAACCATCTTTGGTCATGATATCGACTCGTTGACCGTTCAGAGTTTCAGCCCCGCTTAGTTTTGTTACCTCGGCGGCAGGGACTTTACCAGAAACTACGTGGTAAGTTAGAATCCCGACCAACTTCGATTTATTTTCTGGTTTGAGCAGAGTTTCAACCGTTCCCGGGGGCAGTTTGCTGAAAGCTTTATCAGTCGGAGCGAAGACTGTGAATGGCCCCTCGCCTTCTAGTGCTGAAACGAGGTCTGCCTCAGTCAATGCTGTCGCCAGCGTCTTAAAGGAACCGGCTTCGACAGCGGTTTCGACGATATTTTTCTGCTCTGCAGCGTGCGTTAAATTGGCCGTAATCATAACAGTGAAGGCGGTGGCCAGCGCCGCATACTGCTTAACGAAGAGATTCATCAGAACGACTCCTTAATTGTCTGGAGATTGTCAACTCTGTTATCTGAGCATCCGATGAGAATGAGTGGCCACTGCAATTCCCGAACTACCGGTACCTTAGATTGAGCAAACTCTTTGACAAGCGGCGATGCAGGCAATTTTTCTGAAATAACCTGCTCGAAGCGCAGACTGTTCGCGCAGCTGAATTCAGAAACTGTTCCTTTACAGCAAGTTGATAAATCAGACCATCCAGTCGGCTAAGGTCTGTTAAACCAGCCGACATTTTGACTTACTTGATCGAGTTCAAATACGCCAGCAGGTCTGCCATCTGCTGCTGATCGATCTGCTTCTCCAGGCCTTCAGGCATGAACGAAAGCTTCGAGCTGATTAGCTCATCAATGTCGATCCTCAGAACAGTATCGCTGGTGCCATCTGCCCGGGCAATCGTAATGCTGTTCGCATTCTCTGCCTTGATCAGACCAGTAATCGTCCGCCCTTGCGTGGTGACCAGCAGGTATGTCACATACTGTGGCTTTACTTCCCGGTTGGGATCCAGAATATTCAGTAGCACGGCTTCGGTCCCGCGGTCCTTGATCGCCTTGAGGTCTGCTCCCAACTGCACGCCGACATTCTCCAGACGATGACAGGCAGCACAGTTTTTCTTGAAAACCAGCTTGCCGTTGGCAGGATCACCTTTGAGTTTGAGTGAAGACTGATACTGCTTGATCACATCCGAGCGACCCGTCAGACGCTGATTCTGAAAGAGGTCGGTCGCCCGCTTTTTGATCGCTTTGTCCTGACTGCTTTTCAGGAGTTGAACGCGTTCGGGACTAATATCACCGGAGTTGATATCACCTGCTTTGACCGCATCCAGTAAAGCGACCTGCCACGGCTGACGGGAGAACAGTGTTTCGACTGCACTCATGCGCAATTGCGGGCTCAGACCAGGCCAGGCTTCTACCAGCAGTTCCGGCACCCGCTCATCATTCACCAGTCCTAAAGATGTGATCGCTTTCTGGCGAATCGGAAGCGGCTGCTGGACTGACAGCAGTTCCTCGAAGACCGGTAAGGTTTCATCAGGGCTTCCAATACTCAAGGTGGGAATGGCCTCAACGCGGGTCTTTACCGGCAGTTTCGAGTTGGTCGCCTGCTCAATGGTCGACTTCATCATCCCCGATAACAGTTGAGCCGTATATTCGCTTTTCGACTTTGACAACACCTGTTTTGTTGATGCGGATGCCCGGGAAAGCAGGTTACGAAATGACTGCTGTGCCAGCTTCTGCTGGGACTGGGGCAAGCTTTCCAGAGCCCCCATCAATAGCTTAACGTTCTCTACGTCAGACTGTGCACCGATCTGGGTAGCCAGCGTGGCCAGGAAACCCTGTGTCTGTTTATTTACGAGCAGATCGCTGTTCCGGGTCAGTGAAGCAAAGACTTCTCCAGCCCCCTGATTCAACGAACTCTGGACCGCCATCCGCATCCATTTATTATCGACGTTCTTTGACAGCAGCGCTGCCAGAGCCTGGTTGCGGGCACTGTTCTCAAAAGCCCCTAGAGAAAACGCAGCCTGATACTGCACCTCAATGGAGTCATGTCCTGCCAGCGCGATCATGGCCTGCTGAACCTGAGCATCTTCAGCGAATCGTTCCGCAATACGCGATGACTGAATACAGACTTGTGGATCCTGATCCTTGAGTCCTTTGAGCAACGAATCTGCATCGAGAGAATTCAATCCTTCCAGAGACCAGAGTGCAGTCGCGCGGGTTACCGGCTTCCTGGAAGCTGCTGCCAGTTGTTTCAGATCAGGAACAACCGAGGTATCCTGACGCTCGTAGATCAGTCGCTGTGCGGTATCGCGCGTCCAGCCGTTATCGCTGTCGAGTAGGGCCACGAGTTCCTTTGATGACAGCTTCGTCAAATCAGATAGAGCGGGGCGCTGGAAGTTCTTCGGCACGATCCGATAGATGCGTCCCTTGTCCTGTCCGCCGATGGGATCGATGTGCTTGAGGATCTCTTCCGGAATGAAGGGAGCCCCTTCAATCAGTTCACGATACATGTCCAGCACATACAAGGCACCATCGGGGCCATTTTCAAACTGTACCGGTCGGAACCAGACATCGGTTGAGGCCAGAAATTCAGCATCCTGGTCGGCACGCGGAGCCACCAGTGACAGACCATCGGGTTTAGGAGCAGCTCGATAGACGAGATTATTAGCAGGTTCACCGACAAACAGATTTCCCTGATACTCTAAGGGCCAGGCATCGCCCCGATAGGCGGTAATCCCGGTCGCCGCAGTGAAAAAGCCCGAAGGCTTTCCGCCTTCAGAATCTCCGCGCTCGCTGGCCGCCCGGAGTCGGGTCCGCAAAATTCGCCAGGGCTCGATCTGGCTGATGCGCATCAGCTTGGTAAACTTTCCGCCGGGAGCAATATTCACTGGAGCCGGTGGTGGCGCCAGATAGGGGTTGCGTGCGATATAACGGTCATCGTACATCAGCACCTGCATCGGCACACTGTTGGCACAGACAAAGGCACGGTTCCAGATCCCCAGGCTCATCCCATGCTGTCCGCCGCCTGTTGTGAGTTCAATCTTACGCGTTGCAGGATCGAGGATCACACCCCGCCCTTTGGTATTAAATTGTTTCTCTGGCCCTTCCGCAGCCACGGTAACCATTCCGCCATCGATGCCCGTGGAGAAGTAAATACGGTTATCCATTCCCCAGCGGAAGGAGTTGATCATCCCCTCATCCCCTTTGTCCCGCCCAAAGCCTTCCATGACGACTTCCCGCACGTCGGCCTTCCCGTCGCCATTCGTATCTTTGCAGTAATAGACATAAGGTGGTGCGCCGACAAATACGCCCCCCTGGTAACAGAAGACTGCGGTCGGCAAAGTGACATCCGTCAGAAATGGAGAACTTTTATCGAAGACGCCATCACCGTCCGTATCTTCCAGCAGTTTGACAGAGCTGTAACCTTCCTTGTGAGCGTCGTTGTATTCGGGCATTTCCACCACGTATGCCCGTCCCCGGGCATCAAAACACATGGCAACCGGATCACGCAGCAACGGCTCAGCGGCCACCAGTTCGATTTTGAAATCAGAATGAATCTTAAATGACTTCAACGCATCCTTTGGAGACCGGGGAGGAATCCGTTTCATCTCTGCCGCGTAGTCGACCTTCTTGGGAGAAGCACTTTTATCTGCTGAATTTGCAGTTAGAGTCAGACTGCTGACAAACCCAACGAGCACACACAGGAACAAAATCAGCGAGAAGTTCCGAGAAAGATGGGGAGAGACGTGGAGGGAGGACATAATCAGATCCTGTTTAAATCACTGAGGTGGGACAATATATTAACTTATTTAATTTATTCACTGTCGCTCATTATAGAGCGACCTGCAGGGAAGATTGAAGTAAGGATTTGCGGAACTCCGCGAAAAACTGGAAATCAGAGCGAAGTTCCGCTTGTGGAGGAGAATTCGCTGCTACTGCATCAGTCGTTTCAGCTCTGCCTGCAGTTGCTTGACCACTTTTTCGTTTTCCGGCTGATCGATCACATTTTTGAACTCGTAGGGATCGTTCTGCACATCATACAGTTCGTCCATCCCTTCCAGTTCATTGAACTGAATCAATTTCCAGCGAGGGGTGCGTACTGCCTTGTACCCCATGCGGTCCAGTCGGGGAAAGACCGTGTCACTGTTGTACTCGACCAGAATGGATTTGCGCCAGTCAGTTGGATGCTCTCCCTTGAGCAGAGGTACCAGGCTGCGTCCGTCATATTTCTGATCTGACTTGACGTGTGCCAGATCTACCATCGTGGGAGCCAGGTCAACACTCACAGCAAACTCATCCACCAGCGTTCCGGCTTTGACCAGGGGAGGAAACCGGACCAGCAGTGGCACGCGGATTCCTTCTTCGTAAGGCAGCCGACGCTCCACACTCAAGCCATGTTCGCCGTACCAGTAACCGTGATCGCTGGTGAAGACAAACACGGTCTGATCAAGACGCCCCTGTTTCTCCAGGAGATCCAGTAACATGCCCACCCCCTCATCGATGCCGGCCAGCATCCGCAGACGATCCCGGATGACCTCATCACTAGTCCCTGTCTTCTGACTGAGAGGGGGCAGACCGGAAATCTTTCTCTGTAACGCCGTCTTTCCTTCCAGGTCGTCCAGCACATTTAAACGGCGGGGAATCGCGGCATCGCTGTAAAGGTTTTCGTGACGCTTCGCCGGCATAAACTTCGCGGCGGAGGGATCGGTAATACTTCCATCATCCCGCTGTGTCAGCTCGGGATGGAGTGCTTTCTGGGCGATATACAGGCAGAAGGGTTTGTCCTGATTCTGCTCCAGAAATTCATTCGCTTTTTGATTCAACACATCAGTTGTGTGTCCCTCAAACTGTTTCCGCTCTCCATTGATATTCAAAACCGGGTCGAATGATGTCCCCTGCCCTTTCATGCTTACCCAGTAATCAAAGCCGGGGCGGGCCGTATCGTCATTACCCATGTGCCACTTACCCACATAGGCTGTCTGGTAGCCCGCTTTTTGCAGTGTCTGGGGAAACGTTTTGAGCGTATGGCTGTGTTCGCTCCGATTGATATTATCCAGAATGCCATGATTGTGAGTATACCGCCCCGTCAACAGGCAGGCTCGGACCGGCGAGCAGAGGGGGGTCGAGCAGAACGCGTTGCGAAAGCGGGCCCCTTCCCGGGCGATTCGGTCAATGTGAGGTGTTCTGACAAACGGATGCCCCATGCACCCCAGTTCGTCCCACCGCAGATCGTCCACCAGTACGACAACAATATTCGGGTGTTGAGGAACATCGGCCGCACAGAGCGGACGGTGGGAAACTGATAACAAAAGGCACAGGCAGACCAGGGTCTGTAACACCACGCTCCGGGGAAAACATCTCACGAATACTGCTCCTGGCTGATGATCTGAGGGTTTCGGGTCTGAGCACGCTGACCAGTCTGGATGAGGTTCCAATTTACCAGACTGCGCGTTTGAATCAAGCAAACACAGGGGCTACCTGAAAGGCTATGCCTCACTCTTTCAGTACAATCACCCTGAATTTTCGGGGAGTCAGACATACTTGTATGCAGAAATATTTCAAAATATCGAATGAGATTCACCAAGCTTAAGCGGTTAAATATCTATGCTGGAATGCTGGCTCTCTGTAACCCCGTCCGCAACCTGTCGCTGGTCTTGTTGAGACCCTACAAGCGGTACAGATCAAACTGACGGAACTCAGCTGGAATAGCACCGGGAAGTACAGTTACCTTTTGTACCGTTCCCGAATATGAATTCTTCGGGAGTTGAGCCAAAAAAAGCCGGTTAGCATTAGTCTTGGCTAATGCGAGTTGTATAAAATATGAAGTATCAAGCCAGATGAATCACATCGCCATATCTCTGGTTTTCTGTCATCTCTGAAACAAATCAAGGAACGACTCTGGGAGTTTTGTATGTCAGGAGAACAAGTCCGTAACCGCGCAGGTTTTGCGTGGTTTGGTAAGCTGAGTGCAAGTTGTCTTGTGGTATTGGCAATACTGGTGGTTACCAGCCTGCCCGATTCGGAAGCTGCCCCGCGTAGAAAACCCGTCCGAAAGAAACCGGCAGAGAAAAAAGAAGAACCGCTGCCGCCGCGTTTCATGGTCAAGTCGAAACCCGTCGATCCCGTGAAACAGGCTTCCGCCCTGCGTTCAGCTGAGGAAATCGATCGTCTGGTAGAAGCCAACTACAAGAAATACAACGTCAAACCCAATCCGATGACTGACGACGCGCAGTTTCTGCGTCGCATCTACCTGGACATTACGGGCACCATTCCCACCTACAGGGAAACCAAGTACTTCCTCGCTTCTCGCCATCCCGAGAAACGTCAGCGGCTCATCGACCGTCTGCTGGACAGCGATGGCTACGCCAGCCACTACTACAATTACTGGGCTGACGTTCTGCGTTATACCGACCGTCTGAACAACAACGTCGACGGTGCTCCCTACCGGCAGTGGATCAAACAGTCTCTGGCCGAAAATAAGCCCTGGGACAAAATGGTTTCTGAAATGATCACCGCCGAAGGTTTGATCTGGGAAAACCCCGCCACCGGCTACATGCAGCGTGATTCCGGTATGCCCCTGGACAACATGAATAACACCGTTCGAATTTTCCTGGGAACCCGCATCGGCTGTGCTCAGTGCCACGATCACCCCTTCGATCGCTGGAAGCAGAAAGAATTCTACGAAATGGCCGCCTTCACCTTTGGAACGTCAACACGTGCCAGCGGCGGTGACAAACGCTACTACATGGATGGCGATCCCAATCGTCGTCTCCGTAAAGAATACCAGGATCTCGATCAGGATGAAAAGGATCGTCGCCGCAATCAGGGACGATTCAACCGTATGATCCGGGTCAATATGATGGTCGTGAACGACCAGGCCAATCGCAAGATTCGTCTGCCCCACGACTATGCCTACAGCGACGCCAAACCGCAATCGGTTGTTGAGCCGAAAACAATCTTTGGTGAAGCCGTTGTCATGAAACCCGGAGAAACTCCCCGCGAAGCCTTCGCCCGCTGGATGGTATCCAAAAACAATCCACGTTTCGCCAAGACCATCGCCAACCGGCTCTGGAAACAGGCCTTTGGACGCGGACAGATCGAACCCGTCGATGACATGATGGACGATACCGTCGCAGAGAACCCCGAACTGATGAAGCATCTCGAAGCTGAGATAAAACGACTCAACTTCGACATGAAAGAGTACCTGCGAATTCTGTACAATACCAAAACCTATCAGCGGCAGGCCTCCACGGAAGATGTACCGCTCAGCGAGTACTACCACTTCCCCGGCCCGGTACTGCGTCGTATGACTGCAGAGCAGGCCTGGGATTCCTTCCTGACCCTGGCTGTCGTCAAACCGGAAGAATACCGCGAACTGCCTGCGGAAATGGAAACGGAAATCATTTCTGTCGATCTGAATAAGGCTTCCGCCCGGGAAGTCCTCGACGCAGATGAACAGAAACGGGAAGAGATTGACCGCACCCGTTACAAACGGGAAAAGAAGTACAAGTACAAAGGTCAGTTGCTGGCACGGGCCTCGGAGCTGCCGTCTCCCGTTTCTCCCAGCCACTTCCTGCGTACGTTCGGTCAGTCGGATCGCGAACTGATTTCAGCCTCCTCCGATAGCGGCTCAGTACCACAGGTCCTGTTCATGTTCAACGGTCCTGTGACCCACATGATGCTCGAAAAAGGCTCTACGATTTATAACAACGTGATTGAGTCCAAATCGCTCAAGGAAGGGATCGAAGTCGTCTTCATGACCATTCTGAATCGTTACCCCGACAGCGATGAACTCAAACTCGCGATGGAGGAAATCGAAACCAACGGCGCCGCCGGTTACGGAAACGTGATCTGGGCACTCGTGAATACTCGAGAGTTCCTGTTCATTCAGTAAAAACTTCCGCCGCGCCAGCACAGCCTGGCGCGGCTTTGACTCATTAAAAAACAACTTTTAAATAAATCAAAGGCATACTTATGCGAGACTTACTCTCAAAACTGGATGGACAGGGACGTCGGCAGTTTCTTGAATACGCGGCCAAATCCGCGCTGGGAGTCAGCGTGCTTCCGATGTTTAATAACATCGTAAACGCAGCTCCTGCCAAGAAAAAAGGTGACAAGACTCAAGGTAAAGGTGGCAAAGCCAAACGCCTGATCTATCTCTACATGGCTGGCGCCATGACGCACCTGGATACTTTCGACCTGAAACCGGGCCATAAAAACCAGGGAGAAACCAAGGGAATCAAAACCAACGTCGCCGGTGCCCAGATTTCGGAACACCTGCCGACCCTGGCAGAAAATTTCGACAAGATGGCCGTCATCAATTCCATGTACACGGAAACTGGAGCCCATGGTCCCGGGGAATACTTGATGCGGACCAGCTACAAGGAAATCGCTTCGACCCGGCACCCCAGCATGGGTCCCTGGATTCAGAAATTCAATGGACGTCAAAACAAGAACCTGCCGGATACCGTGCTCATCAGTTCGCCCGCACGGCACCCCAGCTCCGGCTTCTTCGATCCCTCTTTCAGCCCGCTGCCGATTGGCGATCCCAACCGGGGACTGGAAAATACTGACGCTCCTTCGTATCTCTCAGATAACTCCTTCGAAAAACGCATGAACCTGATCAACAAATTCGATCAGAAGTTTCAGAAGAAGTTTAAGAATGAAAGCGTTGTCGCTTACACCGACTTCTATTCACAGGCAACAAACCTGCTGTCCAGCGATGAGCTGAAAGCATTTGACCTGAATGAAGAAAAAGCCGAAGACCGGGACCGCTATGGTCGCAACTCCTTCGGACAGGGTTGTATGCTGGCCCGTCGTCTCGTGGAAAACAATGTCCGCTGCGTCGAAGTCACTTTCGGTGGCTGGGACATGCACCGCGACATCTATGATGATAACATCCTGCCCAACAAGACAGGTATCCTTGATAAAGCACTCGGAAATCTGCTTCAGGATCTCTCCGACCGCGGCCTGCTCGACGAGACCCTCGTTGTGCTCACCACCGAATTCGGTCGAACCCCGGTAATCAACCAGAATGCCGGCCGTGACCATCACCCCGGAGTCTTCTCAGCAGCTCTGATGGGTGGCGGCATCAAGGGTGGTCAATTCTACGGTAAATCGGATAAAGGTGGACAAAGTGTCGAAACGGACGGCGTACTTCCGGCTGACTTCAATGCCACCATCGCCACTGCCCTGGGACTTCCCATCGACAAGGAAATCTTCTCCCCCAACGGTCGCCCCTTCAAGGTGGCCCACGATGGCGATCCGGTACTGAAACTGCTCTAAAACAGGGCATTCCAACTGAAACCAGCAAACGGCTTCCTCTCGGGAAGCCGTTTTTTTTGCCTTGTAAAGAACATTCAGAAATCTGCTGAATTTGAAGAAAAATTGTAGACTCCCTGATTTTTCCTGCCTATGATCGAATACAGATCGTCTGGCAAAACGCGTTACCAAATCCTACCTGAATGACCAGCCAGACCAGTGTTATCAGTTAACTTGCCGACAGTTTGCCCCGTGAGTCCCCCCCGTGATCCTCATTGTTGCAGCCTGAGAAAGACTGAAAATGATAAGAGCCGCCGCCAGCTGTTGTCTACTTCCGCTTCGTATCTGCCTGGTGCTGATCGTCTGCACGACAACCGCGCTTCAGGCCGAAGACTGGCTGCAGCTGAAAGGGTCCCACACACACTCTGGCAACGTCGCTGACCGTAAAATCGAAACACCTCTCTCTCTCACAGCTGCGATCCCTCTGACCGATGCCCTGTTTACCTCGCCGGTCATCAGCCACAACAAAGTCTTCGTGATCGATGGCTCGGGCGTTGTCTTCGCCATAGATACGAAGACCAACAACGTCGTCTGGAAATTCGCAACCCGAGGCGGCGCAGGCAACTGTAATAATGTCGCTTCCCCTGCCGTCATTGATGACTATCTCCACGTCGGCACCACCGCTGGTTACTATTATGTATTGAATGTGAATGACGGTACCGTAGTCAAAGAAATCGACTGCCAGGAACCGATTTTCTCTGCCCCCGCCGTGAAAGATGATCGCGTTTACTTCGCCACGCTTGGTGCGCAGGTCTATGCCGTCAAACCGGCAGGTGACGTCATCTGGACCTGGGACTTCGTCAAAGAAGTCGTCGACTTCGACGGCAACCGCTGGAGCGGTGCTGACTGGCTCAAACACCGAAAAGACCGAGTCACCTGGCGCGATCACTTTGTCTGCTCGCGTGATATCTGTCTTACTGGAAACAGCATTGTCATCCCCGCCGGTGGTCGCACCGTTTTCCTTGAAGACACAGGGACCGCCCCCCGTCTGCAGGTCGTTGGCGAAATCCCCAAGTACGCTGGATCGGAGTACCCCGCAACCTTTGGGCAAAGTGCCGATGAAGCTGGCAACGTCTTCGTGCAGTGGCATCGCCGTGATAACGCGGGCCGTGTTGAAGTCATGCGACTGAAAGACGGAAAAATCGAAGCCGACTACGTCAAAGGAACTCAGACCTCGATTCGGGATCCCGGTCTGCTGAGCTTTGCTTCCGTCAGTATTCGGGGAAATGATGTCTACCGTGTGCGACCCGAAGCGGGACTCGGACTTTGTCGTCACAAACTCGATGACGAATCTACAGAAGTTCTCTGCGAAGCCCCCTCGGTTGCCTCTCCGGTCCTGACTGAAAAATATGCAATCTACGGTGGCCTGGACGGAAAACTCTATGTTGTCCCTCTTGCCGGTGGAGACGCTGTCACGTTCAGCACTGCATTCGACGCCCCGATCACCGCTTCGGTTGCGGTCGCCGATCAGAAAATCTACGTCCCCTGTGAAGATGGATATCTCTACGTCCTGCAGGCCGATGGTAAAACGCCAACCGAACAGTCTCCCCTGCCCGATCAGGACCTGCTGGTCTGGAAAATCCGCAGTCCCCTCACCGGTCCGCTGGCAGATCCCCAGTTTAACTGGTACACCAATTACGGCGACTTCGGGGGCACCAACGCCAACGAACAAGGCTTGAAGCCCCCCTTGAGAATGCGCTGGGCTCGTCGTCTGGAAGGGACGGTCAAACATCTGCCCGTCTGTGGCGGAGGTCGTCTTTATACCCACACCGCCGAAGGCCAGATCATTGCCTACGAACAGGACACCGGACGTCTGCTCTGGAGACGTTATTGGCCCGACGTTTACCTCTCCTTTACCTCCCCACTCTATATCAATGAGAAACTGCTGATTCCGCAGGCCGGTATCAAAAAATCCCGCATGCGCTGTCTTGATGCCGCTACGGGAGAGATGCTCTGGGAAGCCCCCTTTACGGGATCTCCCAGTTGGAGCCGCCAGTTCCCGCCCGTGGTACACGGTAACATCGCCATCTATGCTTCCGGCTCTGGAGAGTATGCTCCCCAGGGAACCGAGAAAGCCTTCACCTTTGGCGGCAAACCGGTTGAAACCCCCGATGGCCGCGAAGTGATGAGCTGGATCTATTCCAACGACAACCCCTACTACCCTAAAGATCACCGTCCCCGCATCTGGGCCTGGGATCTGGATACCGGTAAAGTCGTCTGGGAAAAAGATTTCTCCGAGTACGGACGCGGCGGCAACGACTGTGGCATCGCCATCCTGGACGGCAAGCTCTATTACTCGACCTTCTTCGGTTATGCCAGCAGTCAACGCAGACGCCGTGGCTTGCCCGTTGAAAACAACGGCATCACCGCCTGCCTGGATCCCAAAACAGGCGAAGTGATCTGGCTGACCAATAAGTATTATGTCACTTCGAAATGCACACTGAGCGCCCGCGACGGCCGGGTTTATATCGGCGGCTATAATCGCGCCAATGAAAGTACCCAGGACCGTTTCGTCTGGTGCTTGGATGCCAAAGATGGCTCCCTGGTCTGGCAGTCTGATGCCGTCACCTCTGCACTCAACGTGGTGACCGTTGGAAAGGATTACATTTTCTCCAATGCCCTCCGCGGCAAAGGAAATGTCTTCGACCATAAAACAGGCAAAGTCGTCAGCAGCATCGGTCACAACTATGCCTGTTGTCGTTTTACCCTCTCCGAACCTTATGTGCTCGGAGCCAACATGGACATGATTGACCTGTCTGACGAAGGCAAGCTGGTCTCGACGGGGCCCGCCATCGATTCGCGGGAGTGCCTGGGAGCCGTAGTCTCCAACGGACGGATCTTTTACACGTCGCAGGCCAGTGGATTTATCGTCTCCCAGACCTACGGCGAAGCGTCCCACAAACTGCCCGCGATCTGGGAACGCCCCTGAAATGACAGTTTCAGGCGGGGATCGAAGTGAAGAATTGATGAAGGAGTGTTTTTGAGACAAGCAGAAAAAAGGGCCGATCATTTGCACTCCGATTGACCAAAATTTAAAATTACCGCATACGTCAGTCGTGACGTATCGCCTGCATTGGCAGGGACACATTTTTTTCTCAAGCATTGGAAAACGAGGAGAAATACATGAAGAGACTGCTTTCACTTACAGTCGCATTGATGCTCGTTGCAGCTGGTTCTGTCAGCACTGCAGCAGAAGTTAAATCCGGAATCGAAGTTGGCAGCCGCGTCGGCGCCTACACAGTCAACGACTGTACCGGCCCCAATGCTGGAAAGTCTCTGTGCTATCGCTGCCAGTACGGCGGACGTCCTGTCGTGAACATCTTCGCTCGTGAAATGGACGGCAACGTTCAGGAACTGATCGCAAAAATCGACGAAAAAGTCGGCCAGAACCGCGACAAGAAAATGGCTGCCTTCGTTGTGCACCTGACCGACGATGCCGACAAGTCCAGCTCTGAGCTGAAGAAAATTGCTGACAGCAAGAAGATCAAAAACACACCGCTGACCAACTTCGAAGGTCAGGCCGGTCCTTCTTCTTACAAGATTTCCAAAGACGCCGACATCACCGTACTGATGTGGGTTAACAGCAAAGTCAAAGTCAATCACGCTTTCAAGAAGGGTGATCTGTCCAAAGACAAAATCGACACTCTCGTCAACGAAACTTCCAAGATCCTGAAATAAGGCTCCGGAAGAACCGTATATTGACTGAGCTGACCCCGCTTACCCTTCCGGGTGAGCGGGGTTTATAATTCCTGCCTTCTCCCGCCCGGAACGAATCCTCACATTTGTTAAAGGGGTCTCCATGTTTCTCTGTGCCAGGTCCGTTCGCTTTACCCTGCCTCTTATACTTACACTGTTGAGTTTCGCCCCCCGGCAAACACTCGCCGGCAGTTCCAGCAGCCTGCTCGACATTTCGACCGACGGCAAACTGCTTGCCTGCTCGAACCGAGACAGCGGAACGGTATCGATCATCGACCTGGACAAAAACAAAAAAGTACATGAAATCAAAGTCGGCCGGCACCCCGAGGGTGTCACCTTTCTGGGTGACACGCACAAGTTAGCGACCGCCGTCTACGATGAGGACGTCGTGGTCTTCCTCGATGCAAATACCGGCAAACAACTCGGACAGACAGAAGTCTTCGACGAACCCTACGGCATCGTCTCCACCTCAACAGGTGACAAGGTCTACGTGACACTGGATTATCCGGGCCGCATCGTAGAGATCAATACGAAAACCCAAAACGTCAGCAACGAGTTTTCAGTAGGCCAGCATGTCAAAGGCCTGGCAATTTCCAACGATGACCAGAGCCTGTTTTCCACCGAGTACTACACCGCACTGGTCCGTCAGACTGACGCAAAAACCGGTAAGACCATCGATGAATGGGAAGGTGGCAGCACAGACAATCTCGCTCGCCAAATCACCCTGCACCCCCGACGGGCCAAAGCGTATCTCCCACACATTCGCTCGCGAATTACTGTCGCCCACGGGGCAGGCTCGATCTTTCCCATCGTCTCTATCGTCGACACCAAACCCGCCGATGGCTCACGCCGCAAGAAGATTCCCATGGACTCCTTCCAGGGAGCCCGGGTTACTTCCAACCCCTGGGATACCGCGATTACACCCGATGGCAAAACCTTCTTCGTCGTCTTCGCCGGCACCGACGACATGTTCGTCTGCAATGTCATCGACGACGACTACCGCGAACTGACATTCCGGGCCCGGCTGAATCTGGGACATAATCCCCGCGGGGTCCGCGTCGCGCCCGATGGAAAAACCTTTTACATTTACAACGCACTCGATTTTAACATCGTCGCTTATGACACAGATACCCTGCAGAGAAGAGCCACGATCGCCGTTACCGAGAATCCACACAGCGAAGAAGTGCTCCTCGGCAAACGCCTGTTCTATACCGCGCTGCAGCCCATGTCGAGCCGCCTCTGGATCTCCTGCGCCAGCTGTCATCCCGATGGACAACCTGACGGCAAAACCTGGCACAACCCTGAAGGCCTGCGGAACACCCAGTCCCTGGCCGGTATGGCCTGGACGCACCCGATCCACTGGTCTGCAGACCGGGATGAAGTCCAGGATTTCGAGCATACCATCCGCGGCCCTCTGATGCAGGGACAGGGACTGGTCACCGGCAGAATCAATGAGTCCCTCAAAGCTCCCAATAAAGGTCTCTCACAGGCACTGGATGCCATGGCCGCCTATTCCAACACACATGAATTCACTCTCAGCCCTTACGCCAAACAAGGACTCAGCCCGGCTGCCCAACGGGGACGTGAGCTCTTCTTTTCGAAACAGACAAAGTGCGCCACCTGTCATTCCGGGCCCTTCTATTCCGATTCGAATCCCACCGATAAAATCATTCGACACAACGTGGGCACCGCCGTCGATAACCCCGGCGAACTGATGGGGCCCGAATATGACACCCCTACTCTGCTGGGCGTCTATCGCACCGCTCCCTATCTGTCCCACGGAAAAGCACAGACCCTCGAGGAAGTCCTGACCGTCTATAACCATGACGATCAGCACGGCGGTACCAGTCAGCTCTCCAAACAGGAACGGGCTGACCTCATCGAGTTTCTGAAAGCCCTCCCCTATGAAGACCCGGTCCCGCAGGCAGAAGCCGCCGGACTGGTGAGAGTCAACAAATAAACGCCCACGACACTTTAATTACACACCACGAAAGATCTGACGCATGTCATTTAAACCGCTTGTATTCGCGCTCTCACTTGCCCTTCTCTCCGCCTGCAGCCAGGAAACGCCGACTGCCGATTCCACACCGGAGGAGACACCTGCTGCTGAAACCGCTGTTGCAAAAACGGAATCACCGGCCCCTGCCATCCCTGGAGCCCAGACGTTCGCAGAGAACGGAGTGACCGCGGAAATCGCCAACTGGGATCAGGTACAGGAATTCGTTCAGAAACAAAAAGGAAAAGTCGTGGTCGTTGACCTCTGGTCCACCTGGTGCGAGCCCTGCATCGCCGAGTTCCCTCACCTCGTCGAACTGCAGAAAAAGTATCCCGAAAAAGTCGTCTGCGTTTCATACAACATGAATTACGACGGCAGTAAGGACTCCCCTCCCGAATCCAACAAAGAGGAGTTGATGGACTTCTACACCAAACACAATGCGGAGATCATCAACATCATCTCCAGCACCCCCGACATGGATCTATATGAGAAAATCGATCTCGCCTCGATCCCTGCGGCCTACGTATATGGCCCCGACGGGAAGCTGGCCAAACGCTTCGACAATGAAAAACAGGAATACGGGAAAGAGGGTTTCACTTACGATAAACACATCATTCCCTACATTGATGAAATGCTCAAACAGCCCGCAGAGTCTAAAGAGTAAACGGGCTCCCTCAACTCACCGATTCCGTCGTTGAGGAAGTCACTGCGGAAGTGCATTCTTCAGCGACAGAAGTCTCCACTTCTAATGGCTGCAATCCGCGCTGTTCCGCCAGTGCGTTGAACTGAGCAATCAATTTGAGCCCCACGGGAATTCCCGTCTGCAAACGCTCCTCCCGCTGCAAAGCCTCTGGCTCACCGGGATACAAGACTTTCTCCCCGGCCGCCAGCGGTTTCAAAGCCCCCCAGCGTTGAATGATCTCGGCAATGCGATCCTGGAACCCGGAGACGTCAGTGAATCGGCTGATGTCAATCGCGCCCACCAGGCCGCCCAGTAATCGTCGCTGAGAAAGATCGCCATACATTTTCGGGATATCTGGCCCAATCGGTGCACCGCCCAAAAGCGCACAGAGCACATCGATCAACAGCCCCAGACCGGAACCTTTAAACCCACCAAAGGGAAACAGGGCAGCGACCTCGTTCGGATCGGTCGTCACCTCCCCGTTGGCATCCAGGGCCCAGCCGCTTGGAATCGAAACCCCTTCCGTCGCAGCATTGGCCACCGTATTCCAGGGCGTGATACTCGTCGCCATATCCAGGCACAACGACTGCTCATTTTTTCCGGGTGCCGTAATGCAGACCGGGTTCGTCCCACAGAAGGGCTCAGCAGAACCGTGAGGCGTGACCATCGGATCTACGTGCGTAAACACAAACCCGATCATTCCCTCCCGGGCAATCCGCAAACCATAATAGGCCAGCGCACCGCAATGCGAAGAATTACAGATCGAAACCCAGCCGGCACCGGAGCCCCGCGCCAGCTCAACCGCATGGTCGGCGGCTTTCACCATCGCCAGCTGGCCCAGCCCATGATCGCCGTCGACCCGGCCCACGGCCTCACCCAGCGGCTCCCACTGCATCGTCGGCCTGGCGTTAATGCTCTGCAGCCTGATCCGCTCCAGGTAGTGCGGCAGTCTGGCCACACCATGCGAATCGATGCCGCGCAGATTCGATTCCACCAGCGAGTCTGCCACCAGCTCGGCTTCTTCCGGATGCAGATCCGCCTCGGTCAGTAACTGCAGGCAGAACTGCTTCAACCGAGTCGCATCGACCAACGCACTCTCAACTTCAATCTGTGGCAAAACACACCTCGTCTATCACTTTGTGCCCCGTATCAACCGGGACGCGAAATGTTCTCAGGAAAACAGGTCGTACATCACCTCGCCATGAATGTCTGTCAGCCGGAAATCCCGGCCGGCAAATTTGTACGTCAGCCGTTTATGATCCAGGCCCAGTAGATGCAGCATCGTGGCGTGCAGATCATGCACGTGGATCTTGTCCTTCACGGCATAATAACCATAGTCGTCCGTGGCACCGTACTGCAGGCCCCCTTTGATACCGCCTCCCGCCAGCCACATGGTATAGCCCTGCGGGTTATGGTCCCGGCCATCCGCTCCCTGGCTCACAGGGGTCCGACCGAATTCGCCTCCCCAAAGCACCAGCGTGTCTTCCAGCAGCCCCCGGGATTTGAGATCTTTAATCAGGGCCGCGATCGGCTGATCCACTTCCTGACAGTTCCGCGGCAACGCCGTCTTCAATCCGGAATGCTGATCCCACTTGTAACTGTGCGTAATCTGCACGAACCGCACGCCCCGTTCCGCGAACCGCCGCGCCATCAGACACTGCCGCCCGAAGTTTTTGGTCACGTCGTTATCCAGTCCATACATTTTCTGGGTCGCTTCCGACTCATCACTGATGTCCTGCAGTTCCGGGGCCGTCGTCTGCATCCGGTACGCCAGCTCGAACGAGTTGATCCGCCCCTCCAGCGCCGCATCGGGGCCCGCTTCACTCAAGTGCTCCCGGTTTATCTGTTGTAGAAAATCGAGTTCCTTCCGCTGCGTCGCCAGCGGCACGCCGCTCTTGTTTTTGATAAAGGGAATCAGCGCCTTGTCCGCAGGAATACTCGCATTGCCGATCGGCGTTCCCTGAAAATCGGCTGGCAGAAACGACGAACTGTAGGCATTCACACCTCCATGCGTCAGCGTCGGACAGACCGTGATAAAGCCGGGCAGATCCTGGTTCTCCGATCCCAGGCCGTAAGTGATCCACGAGCCCATGCTCGGACGCACAAACGTGTCACTTCCGGTATGCAGTTCCAGCAGTGCCCCGCCATGCCGAGAATTCGAACCGTACATCGAGTTGATAATACACAGGTCGTCCACGCAGCCCGCCACATGCGGAAACAGTTCGCTCACCCAGGCGCCGCTCTCGCCATGCTGCTTGAACTTCCAGGGAGAACCGAGCAGGTTACCCGTCTGGGCCGAGAAAATCTTGGGCTTATCAAAGGGGAGTGGCTTTCCGCTGTCTTTCTGCAGCTGCGGTTTGTAATCGAACGTATCCATGTGCGAAGGACCGCCGTGCATGAACAGAAAGATCACGCGTTTGGCTTTGGGCGCGAAGTGCGGCTGCTGCGCCAGCGACGCTCCGGCTGCCTGGCTTTCGCTCCCCAGCAGTCCCGCCAGTGCCAGACTGCCAAACCCGGCAGAACTCCGCCGCAGCATTTCCCGCCGCGAGATCCTGGCCTGTCCCTGATGATGATTTCCGTGTTTCATATCTCGTTCCATTTCCTACGGAGGGAATCTTCATTCCCGCAATGTTTTCCCTCAATCCAAAAACAGAAACTCGTTCGAAGAAATCAGCACCCGGCACAGGCTCTGCCAGGTCCGCTGCTCCTGCTCTTCCGGTTTCATCTT
This sequence comes from Gimesia chilikensis, assembly GCF_008329715.1. GTDB lineage: Bacteria > Planctomycetota > Planctomycetia > Planctomycetales > Planctomycetaceae > Gimesia > Gimesia chilikensis. Next base: position 461,876 of record NZ_VTSR01000001.1, read on the forward strand.
CAGCGGCTCGAGTTCCTGCCGATACTGATCCATGTAAGCCAGTGCCCGCGATACCTCTAACTCGCTCGCCGGTCGACTAAAAACCCGCTCGTAGACCAGCTTAACCTTCCCCGCCCGATCCAGGTGAGTCTCGTGTAGTACCTGCTCTGCAAAGTCGCTGGTTTGCTGCATGATGAAATCGCTGTTCATCATGAATAAGGCCTGCGGCGCAACCGTCGTATGTACCCGGTTCCCGGATAGAACACTCGGATCGGCAAAATCAAAGGCCTGCAAAACTTCATACAACGCACTTCTCACAATCGGCAGATAAACCGAACGCCGATTGGTCTGATACATCACAGGATTGACGTTACGCGTACTGGTGACATACTTCCGGTTCTCGACACCCAGCATCGAACCGCCCATCTCCAGGTCGAGATTGCCGCACACCTTCAGAATCGAATCCCGGATCGCCTCCGCTTCCAGACGCTTGCGATTCACACGCCACAACAGGCGGTTCTCGGGATCGCGTCCCGCCAGTTCGGGGTTGTACTCAGAACTCATCTGGTACGTTGACGAAAGCATGATCAGCCGATGCATCTCTTTGATCGACCAGCCCTGTTTCACAAACTGCACCGCCAGCCAGTCCAAAAGTTCCGGATGCGTAGGACGTTCTCCCAGTTTTCCGAAGTTGTCCGGCGTTCTGACCAGTCCGTCACCAAAGTGCCACCGCCAGATGCGGTTCACCATCACGCGTGCCGTCAGCGGATGCGAACCGCTGGTCAGCCACTCGGCCAGTTTCAGGCGACCGCTGTGCTGGTCATCGATGGGTGTCTGCTCTTCCCCCTCAATAATCTGCAGGAACTGCCGGGGAACCTCTTTCCCCAGCGTGAAATGGCTGCCCCGCAAATGCACTTTCAAGTTTTCCGGCTTCTGCTCGGAGACCGACATCGCCGTCGGGTAGACGGGCAAAGCCGCTTCCTGCTGTTTCTTCTGCTCACGCCGGGCAGTCAGTTTCTCTTGAGCCGGCGCTTCATACCAGGTCTCCCGATCTGAGGGTAAGGCAAATAGTGACTTCGCATCGGTCAGCATCTGCCGCAGCTTTTCCCGCTGTGGGTCAGGCAGTCCCTGCGCCTCTTTCCCGGCTTCCGTTTTCTGATAAGCCTCCCACTCTGCCAGCACTTCCTCGAATAGAGTACCGTAAAGTGCAGCAGCTTTCAAAATCCGCTCTTTCTCCGGAAGTTCATTCAATCCACTGAAGCGTACCCATTTGGGATTCAACGTTTCGGGCACCGATCCTGTTTGAATCAGATGATTCCAGATAGCAAATGGCGAGTCCTGGTCTTCAGCAGACTTTTTAATCAATGAAGCCCACTGCAGCGTCAGGCTCGAAACCAGATTCTCCGGAACCGGGATCTCAGCCAGCACTCCTCCGGGCTGCTCAGTCGCGGTGCGGGGCTCTGCAATCAATAGCTTATCAATATGCGGAAAGGGAATCTTGCTCTCCAGCCGCACCCGGTTCTTGCCCTGCTTGAGTGTATAGAAACCTTCCACCTTCCACTCTTGCGACTTGGGATACCAGCTGCCGGTCACCGCGCTGGCCGCATCTTTCTTGACCAGCTCACCGTTGATCGAAAGTTCCACCGGCCGGGACTGGGCCGCCGCATAGCGAATTTCCAGCTGATAGCGGCCGGTTTTCGGGACCTCAATTTCATACTCGGCAATGTTGGGGAGCGTCCCCTTGTTATAGATAACGCCAATCCCCTCGCCGTACCCGGTCGTCGCTTTCTTCACGTTACCGGTCTGAAAGTTTTCCGCTTCGACCAGGATTGCCGCATGCGACTTATAAGCACCGGGGTCGGCACCAATCGGACCGGTCGATTTCAACAGTTGATCGTGATAGTTTTTAATCGCAGACGCCAGCAGATATTCGCGGGACCGCTTTCGCGCTGCACTCAGAAACCGTTCATCCGCCTGTTTCACGATCTGCTTGATCTCAGCATCCAGCTTCGCGATCTGCTGTTGCTGCTGCTCCAGCGCCTGGATCTCTTCCGGACTGGCCAGCATCTGTTCCTGCCAGCGGGCGACCACCTTGAAGTTCTCCATCGTCTTTGTACTTTTGAAGATCCCCGCCAGTGAATAGTAGTCTTCAATCGGAATCGGATCGAACTTATGTGAATGGCAGCGGGCGCACCCCAGGGTCAGTCCCATGAAAGTCCGCCCCACAGTATCCAGCTGTTCGTCGATGATATCCATCTGCATTTTGACCTGGTCATCTTCGGCCAGCATCTTGGCCCCGATCGACAGGAAGCCGGTCGCAGTGATTTTCTCGGGACGGTTCTCCGCCCCTGGTTGATTTGCAAGAATATCCCCCGCCAGTTGTTCCTGCACAAACTGATCGAAAGGCTTATCCTGGTTGAAGGCGGCGATCACATAATCCCGATAGCGGAACGCGTTCGCATACGACAGGTTTTCATCGAGACCGTTCGAATCGGCATAGCGTGCCACGTCCAGCCAGTGCCGCCCCCAGCGTTCACCATAGCGCGGTGATGCCAGCAGACGGTCAATCACTTTCGCAAACGCATCCGGGGAATCGTCGGCCAGAAATGCTTGGACTTCCTTATTCGTCGGAGGGAGGCCGATCAGATCGAACGTCGCCCGCCTGATCAGTGTCCGCTTATCCGCGCGTGAGGCCGGCTCCGCGTCCGCCTGTTCCAGACGCACCAGCACAAACTGATCCAGCGGCTGCTGTGCCCACTCCCGGTTCCGGGTTTGTGGCACCGCAGGTTCCCGCGGCGGTTGAAAGGCCCAGAACTCCTGCTCCGCTTTCGTAAACAGCGGCCCCGTATCTCTCTCTGCTTCTTTGCGGATTTCCGAGATCGGTTTCGCGTTCGGCCAGTATGCGCCTGCTTCAACCCATTGAATCAGATCGGCAATCGCCTTCTGGCTCAGTTTATCTTTGAGGGGCATATGCAGCTGCCCGCTGTGCTGGACCGCGCTGATCAGCAGGCTCTCTTTCGGCTTGCCCGGCACCAGGGCAGGACCACGTTCGCCCCCTCGAATCAATCCTGACAGCGAATCGACACGTAACCCGCTCTCGATGGAATCTTCACTATGGCAGTCATAACATTCGGCAATCAGCAACGGACGAATCCGTTTCTCGAAGAATTCCGCCTGCTTCAGATCCGCTTCCGCCGCGATTAACGTACGTTTCTCGACCGCAGAAACGAGGCAGAAGAATCCAAATGCCAACAGCAACAGTCGTCTCATAGCTCAGCATCCTGGCACGCTTGTAATGTAACTGACAATACTTAGGCGCTTGATTGATTACACGGGAATGAAGCTTGGGTCGGAAGGATCAGCCTGACAGCAAACTGATTATATATAATATATAATCTATTCCAGGTGCACTTTCAACCACAGTCTGAAAGATCTTCGGCACTTTCTGAAATTGCTGGAATCTGCCTCAGTCCGCTCTGATGTGACAGCTGGTCCCCGTTCAGCAGAAACGCCGCGAAATCAATGTGCGACACGGCCCAGGATGACAACCGGTTATACCCTTTGCCGCGAACTGGAAAAGGGCAAACTGTTCAGCAAAAGACACCCTCTCCCCCAACGAAAAAAGCACACCCCAAACTGTTGAGGTGTGCTTTGAATTCAATCGATTGCATCGGCGGCAGCAGCGACCGTTACCGCTGAACTGCTCCATGTTCGGACTGCAACTGCTTCACGACAAAGTCCATCATCTGCTGCGCTTCACCCGAAGTCAGCGTATGGTTCGCATCGCGGAACAGCATCCGGATCGTCAGGCTCTTTGCCCCCTCTCCCACGCTCTCACCGACGAAGGTATCGATGCAGACCACGCTCTCCAGCTTCGGCTGCAGGCTGATCTCCCCTTCGCTCTCCTTGCGGGGTTCCGTCTCCAGATTCTCCACAGCAGCGGCGAAGGCATTCTCCAGTGACCGCTCGATCTCCAGGTAAGGCAGATCGACGGGTACCAGAATCGAAATATCGCGGGCAATCACCTGGGTCCGTGCCAGACCGGCGAACATCCGGGCCGGTCCTCTCCCCTTCAGCAGCGTTGAGATATCCAGCTCGAAACCATACAGGGGCACGCGTGCCCGGTCTTTGATTCCCAGGGCTCCCAGATCGATACGTCCCAGGGCCCCAATCCGCTCGCCGTCATGTGAAATCACGGCGAACTCTTCGACCCGATATCCCAGGGCCGGCTCTTCATTGGTGTAGGTGACCTGCTCGACTTCCAGATGTGCCAGCAGGTTTTCCAGCAGCCCCTTGGCACGCAGGAAGTCGATCTCGCTCTCCCGGGCAATCCAGGCAGCGTCATTGATCGGGCCGCCCAGTACACCGCCGACCATCCACCGTTCATCGTTTTCAGAATTGTTCTCGCGGAAGGTCCGGTCGATTTCGAAGAAGCGGAAACTGCTGGCCCCGCGGCGGGCATTTCGCTCTGCGACTTCCACCAGACTCCCCACCAGACTCTGACGCAGCGTCGTCATCTCTTTCGAAATTGGGTTCTGCACCTGAATCGATTCGCCTGGCCACTGGCTGAACGCCAGCGCGGTCTGTTCGGTCGTCAGCGGCGGAGTCCGGCTTTCCAGGAATCCGTTACCGGTCAGGAAGCTCGCAATTTTGCTTCGCAGCGTATCCGCTTCGGAATATCGCCCTTTAGTTGTAGTCGCCACCATTGGCTTCATTACGATACTGTCATAACGCAACAGCCGGGCCACATCCTCGGCCAGCACCACCGGATTATTCACATCCACCCGCCAGGTCGGCACCGAAATGGTCTTGTCGTCGTGCGTCATTTCCAGCTTGGACAGACAGTCCGTAATCTGCTGATTAGTAATCTCTGCCCCCAGGATTTTCGAAATACGTGGCGCATCCAGGGGGAACTGTGTCGGCTGTTTGACGTTCGGGTAACTGTCCGTCACGGGCGAAGCCGGTTTAGCTCCGGAGAGTTCCGGATCCTGTAGCAGCTCTGCAGCCCGGTTGAACGCGCCGCTCAGCATCCCGTTCGGATCGGTTCCCCGCTCGAAACGATAGGAAGAATCCGTGCTGATCTTCAGCTTGCGGGACGAAGTCCGGATGCAGACCGGATCGAAACAGGCCGACTCCAGCAGAATCCGCTTCGACTCATTCGTTGTCTGCGAATCCGCGCCTCCCATGATCCCGGCCAAAGCGATCGGTTTTTCGCCGTCGGCAATCACCAGCGGCTGCTCTTTGGCATCGACTTCTGTCTCATCCAGCAGCTTCAGGGTTTCGCCTTCTTTAATCCGGCGGACTTCGATCTTGTTCCCTTTCAGGCTGTCAAAATCGAAAGCATGCAGCGGCTGTCCCCATTCCAGCATCACGAAGTTGGTGATGTCGACCACATTGTTGATCGCCCGCAGACCGGCCGTCTGCAAACGGCTCTGCAGCCAGTGAGGCGACTTCCGCACCTGGACGCCGTCAAATACCTGGCATGTATAACGTGAGCAGAGTGAATCGTCGGCAATCTCAACAGCCACCGCATCACCCGCACCCGTAGAACTCAATTCACGGGCACTCGGATATTTCAATTCCATGTCCAGGACGGCAGCCACTTCGCGGGCCACACCGATCATCCCCAGGCAGTCGGGACGGTTCGGCAGTACCGAGACTTCCACCAGCGATTCTTCAATCGGAGCGACCGATGGCAGGCTGGCTCCCAGCGTGGCTTCGTCTTCAAAGACCTGCAGCCCCGTCGAACGGGCGATCAGCCCCATTTCACCGTCCAGGCAGATCATTCCCTGGGACAATGTCCCTTTAATCTTACCCTCGGAAATCAGGGCCCCGCTGGGCAGCTTCGTACCGGCCAATGCCACGGGCACACCCCAGCCCACTTCCACCGGATGCGCGGTCGCACAGATGATGGTAATCAGCTTCCCTTTTTCGATTTCCACTTGGCATTCGAACAGATGATCTGCACCCGCCAGCGGCTTCTTCTCCCGGATAAAACCGATCCGGATGGGCGCCAGGGCCTGGCCCAGGTGATGTTCTTCTTCGATTTCCAGCCCGACCGTCATCAGGGCATCCAGCAGTTCGCTCTCTTTGCAATCCGCCGACAGGTAATCGCGCAACCAACCAGTATTAATGTGCATCGTTTTCTCTCTATGCCAGAAAAATTACGTCAGTGAGTGTTCCGCAAGAATAATTAGAACTGACGTAAAAACGCTTCTTCGTTTTCATACATGTAGCGGATGTCGGTAATGCCGTGCCGGATCATCGCCATCCGGTCCAGACCCAGGCCAAAGGCAAAGCCCTGCCATTTCTCGGGGTCGACACCGCCGGCTTCCAGGACTTCGGGACGAATCATTCCCGCGCCCAGAATCTCCAGCCACTTCCCGTTGAACATCACATCCACTTCCGCGCTCGGCGTGGTGAACGGGAAATAACTCGGGCGGAACCGGAGCTGCACGTCGTCACCAAACAGACTGCTGGCCACCTGGTACAACACCCATTTCAGATCCGCAAAACTGATATTCTCATCAATGGCGATCACGTCCAGCTGATGGAAAATCGGAAAGTGCGACGCGTCTATCTCGTCCCGCCGGTAACAGCGTCCCGAGGTCATCGCCCGCAAGGGTGGCGGACCGAACTGCTTCATCGCCCGTGTCTGGAACGCCGACGTATGGGTTCGCAGCACGTTCCCTTTGGTGGTGTAGAACGAGTCGTGCATGTCCCGCGCGGGATGCCAGTCGGGCGTGTTCAAGGCATCAAAGTTGAAGAACTCCGATTCGACTTCCGGGTAATCGTCGTAACGAAATCCCAGACCAAGCAGAATCGATTTCACCTCTTCCATCGTCGCGATCAGCGGATGGCGGTGCCCCGGCAGCGTGCGTACGCCGGGCAGTGTCACATCGACCATCTCGAGGTCCGGCCCCGATTTCTCGCTGGCTTCCAGAGCCTCTTTGCGATCATTCAAGGCACCCTGAATTCGTTCTTTGACGCTGTTGAGCATCTTTCCGAATTCACGCTTCTCCTCGGGAGACAGCGATTTCAGTTCGGCCTGCAGGGCTCTCAGTTTTCCCTTTTTCCCCAGGTACTGGACACGCACCTCATCCAGCTCGGCAAGTGTTGTGGCAGCCGCCATACTCTCTACCGCTGCTTCGACCAGCGCGTCGTTGTTGTCAGCCATTATAATTCTTCAGGTTTTCAAAGTTCTCTAAGACTGGATTTCAGCACTTTACAGATTCGCAACAGGCACATATCTCAAGGATTGACAACGAGTTGCGCGCAAAGCCCACCAAAGCAAAGGATTGTACCGATTCCAGCGAAATTCTGCAACCACCCACAGCGGGGGCACTCGCGTCATCAGAACCCCTTAAACGCTTTCGGTTTAAGGGCTTTTGAACAGAATCGAGAAACATCGCAGGAATCCTTTCCCTGTGGACAGTCTTCAGAATGATCAGGTTCCCTCCTGTGATCGGTCCTGTTTAGCTGGTCATAATCTCATGTACGACTTCGCCGTAAACATCGGTCAGCCGGAAGTCGCGGCCCGCATAACGGTAAGTCAGCCGCTTGTGATCCATGCCCATCAGATGCAGCAGCGTCGCATGCAGATCATGGATATGCACCTTGTCACGCGTCGCATAGTATCCATACTCATCAGTCGCCCCGTGCACATGTCCCTTCTTCACCCCGGCTCCTGCCAGCCACATCGTGTATCCCTGCGGATTATGATCGCGGCCGTTCTTCCCCTGGGCGATTGGAGTCCGGCCGAATTCACCGCCCCAGACAACCAGCGTATCTTCCAGCAACCCGCGCTGCTTCAGATCCGCCAGCAGACCGGCGATCGGCTTGTCGACCTGTTGCGAGTTCCGTTCGTGACCACTCTTGAGTCCACTGTGCTGATCCCAGCGATTGTTCCCCAGCGCGACTTCAATGTAACGCACGCCCGCCTCGGCGAACCGTCGCGCCATCAGACACTGACGCCCGAAGTTCTCCGTCGTCTTATCATCGATCCCATACAGTGCGTGCGTCTCTTTCGTCTCCGCACTCAAATCCATCAGCGTGGGCACTTCTGACTGCATCCGGAAAGCCAGCTCGTAGGAGTTAATCACCCCTTCGATCTCATTATCGACTTTAACCTCTTTCAGATGCCGTTCGTTCATCGCCTGCAGTAAAGACAGCTGTTTCCGTTGCTCGAGGGCCGACGTGCTGTTGTTTGCCAGGAACTTGATCTGCGCCTCTTTCGCTTTGGTATCCGCATCGCCAATCGCCGTCCCCTGGAAAACCGCAGGTAGAAACGCGCTCCCGTAATTCCGCACGCCCCCATGCCCCCGTGAAGGACAGATCGAAATGAACCCGGGCAGATTATTGTTCTCGGTCCCCAGTCCATACACCATCCACGAGCCGACCGAAGGACGCACCAGGCTGTCCGAACCGGTATGCAGCTTCATCACCGCCTGCCCATGCGACTGGCCGTTGGTGTGCATCGAATTGATCACGCACAAATCGTCCGCATGCTCCGCCACGTTATCAAACAGTTCCGAAATCCACAGGCCACTCTCTCCCCGCTGCTTGAACTTCCAGGGAGACTTCATCAGCCGCAGATTATCCCGCGATGACTGATCGATATTTTTCGCCGCCTTGAAAGGCAGACGCTGACCATCCTCCTTATTCAACCGGGGCTTATAGTCGAACGTATCCACGTGGCTCGGTCCGCCATGCATGAATAGAAAGATCACCCGCTTCGCCCGCGGCGTAAAATGCGGCTCCTTCGACGCGAGCGGCGACGCACTCTTGAGCGCCGCTTCCGCACTTAAGCCCGCCAGGGCCATATATCCGAAACCGCAAGCCGAAGACTTCAACATCTGACGTCGGGAGAAATTCAGTGAATCCATAGCCTATCTAACTCTCTCTATAACAGTAAACCAACTCGAAACTCAGGTTTCAGTTGTCAGTCTAATTCAAAAAGCGAAACTCGGTCGAAGCAAACAGAATCTGACAGTACGAAGCCCACGCTTTCTGACGGGCCTGATTCTTGTCGTCATTCTCTTTCAGATTCAGCCCGAACAGCGAATCGATGTACTGCAGTGCCTCGGACTGCTCTTTGTCACTTGCCTCGCGTCCCAGGCAGGTCAGGTACAATTGTGAGATCCGCTCGCGATCACTCTGTTGTTCGTCTTTCAAAATCCGCTCGGCGGTTGCTTCCGCCTGGGAGATCACAAACGGGCTGTTCATCATAAACAGCGCCTGGGCGGGCACCGTGGTGACCGATCGATTCCCCACCAGCATTTCCGGGGCGGGAAAATCAAACACAGTCAGCGCGGAAGGCACACTCCCCCGCACAATCGGCAGATAAACGCTCCGGCGAAACTCGCTCGGATTCGACCCCAGCTTTTTATTACTGTTTGGGTTGATCGCCTGCTCCGGATAATCGGAGACCACCGAACCGCCCATCGTCAAATCCAGTTTCCCGGAAACCGTCAATACCGAATCACGAATGCTCTCTGCTGACAACCGTCTGCGGTTCATCCGCCATACCAGGTGGTTACCCGGATCTTTCTGATACTTGTCTGCACTGAAGTCCGAACTCATCCGGTAAGCACTGCTCACCATGATCTCGCGAATCAGCGTCTTCATCGACCAGCCCTCCGAAACGAACCGCTGCGCGAGGTAGTCCAGAAGTTCCGGATGCGTTGGCTGCTCGCCCAGGTGGCCGAAGTTATCGACGCTCCGCACCAGGCCGTTGCCAAACAGATGCTTCCAAATCCGGTTCACCATCACACGGCTCGTCAGCGGATTCTGCGAACGGCTCAGCCACTCCGCCAGTTCCAGGCGTCCACTCTGTTTCGGACTCACCGCGGGCTGCTCTTTCAAAGTTGCAATCGTCAGGAAGCCTCGATCAACCTTATCACCCAGTTGGTGAATATTCCCCCGCCGGGCAATCCGATAATCCGCAGGGTCCGGCTGCTCACCCACTGCCAGTGCCATCGGTGCGGGCGGCGGTGCGTTCTCTTTCAACTTCTTAAGGTCCGCCTTCAACTGCTGCACACGCGCCTGTAACGTTTCAACCTTTTTCTCATGTGTCGCTGCAGCAGCCCCGCCAGTTGGCTTCTGCGCCACCAGCACGTCTCGCTGCTTTGGCAACTTGAACTGCGGCAGGAACTGCATGGCATCGACAATCACGTAGCCGTACGTGTCTTTGTTGGTAACCTCGACGTAACCGGCTTCCCCGGCCGCAAACTCAAACGTCCCCAGCGAAGTGAAGATCCCGTCGATCGGCCCCGACTTCGTCTGATCGACGTAAACCGTCTTCGCCCCCTGTAACGAATGAATCGTCACCGGCGTCCGTTTCGCGCGACCTCGGTTTGCTGGAAAGGCAAAGCGGACTTCATACTTCCCGGCGGCCGGCAGATCAGGAGTGAACCGAATCGACTTCTTCCCCTGCCCTTCATTCAAGTCGTGCACATAACCGACCCCCAGGTAATTCTTGGAATAGGTGGATTCCTTCCAGGCCCCGGTCTTCTGCGCCTGGGCATCATCGACGACAATCCCCGCCAGTGCTTCCAGTTTGGTCTGCTGTGGGGTTCCGCCCTGCAGTTTCTTCAAGGCTTCGGAATCGTCCTTCAACTCGGTTTCCAGCTTTGCCAGGTCGGCTTCATATTTCTTGATCGCAGCCGCATGTTCCGGCTTGATCGGCAGCGGCCGCGTCATCCAGCCCGAGACGAACTGGTTATTCAGACGATTGCCGTGCACCGTCTCCGTACTGCGGAAGATCCCCGCCAGTGCGTAATAATCGGTCATCGGAATCGGATCAAACTTATGATCGTGACAGCGGGCACATCCCAGGGTCATCCCCATAAACGCCCGGCCCGTCACATCGATCTGCTCGTCGACCACATCCATTCGCAGCTTTTCTTTATCCCGCTCGCTGAGCATTTTCGCGCCCATCACCAGGAAACCAGTCGCCACAATATTCCGCGTCCGCTCGGCATCGTTTTCGTAAGGCAGCAGATCGCCGGCAATCTGCTCGCGGATGAACTCATCGTATGGCTTATCTTCGTTGAACGCCTGGATGACATAATCCCGGTACCGCCACGCATTGTAAAACGTGAGGTTAATATCCAGCCCGTTCGAATCCGCATAGCGGGCCAGATCCAGCCAGTGACGCCCCCATGTCTCCCCGAAACGAGGCGAATCCAGCAGCCGATCGACCAGATGCTCGTACGCCTGCGGCGATGGATCGTTCACAAACTCCTGAATCTGTTGCGGCGTCGGTGGCAGTCCCGTCAGATCAAAATAAACCCGACGCACCAGCGTACGTCGATCTGCTGCCGCTGCCGGCTGCATCGACTTCGCTTCCAGCCGATTCAGAATGAACCGGTCCACATCATTTCGCGGCCAATCCTGTTGTTTGACTTTAGGAACCTCGGGACGAGTCAACGGACGAAACGACCAGAACTCACGTTCCTTGTCAAAATCAAATCCCTGATCAGCGTTGACTTGCTTACGGGCAGGCACATCTCCCTTCCGTGGATCGGGTGCCCCCATCTGAATCCATTTCCGGAAGTCGGCGATCACTGCTACGGGCAACTTCTCATCCGGCGGCATCGCGTAAAAATCGGGATCATGTTCCAGCGCCTGCAGAATCAGACTCTGTTTGACATTTCCCGGCACGACCGCTTTCCCGGAATCGCCCCCCTGCAACATCCCCGCGCGACTGTCCAGCACAAACGACGCACTCTCGGGATCAGGTTCCCCCGAATGGCAATCGTAACAGTGCTCCACCAGTACCGGGCGGATCTTGTTTTCAAAAAATTCAATGCCCGCCTGTGGTGAGACCTTCGTTACAGACACCTTGTCAGCGGCACGGGAATCCGTCACCAGCACAGCGGAAGATACGAGGAGTGTCAGGCAGGAGGAAATCAGGAAAGAACGCAAGGGAGTTCTCCTTCTCGAAGCTTTTAATGATGAACGCACTCAATACGCTTTGGGAAAGCAGACTCTGATGGATTGATTCAGACCGGGAGGGATGGAGAGACGTTAAAAGGGCCTGAATTTCAATCATCGTCGATTATAAACCCACACAGGCACTCGATGAACTAAATAACAACGCATTTTGATACTTTTACTCGTATTCCCCCCGAAAAATCCATTTCGTCCCTCTTCCAGACCGGAATTTCATCCACACAACTTCCTATTTCCGCCACATCAACAACAACCGCTTTTTATTAACGAAATAAATAAACAAGACTTCAAAAAACACGTGTGAAGTGTATCCCATTTTCAACGCTTCAATGGTCTGCATTGTCTCCTGCTGATCATGCTCTCAGTTCAGCTTGCCCACCACTGAAGACCAGCTGCACTTGCTGCATAAACTGGACTTGATCGTCACTCTCCGAATCGTATTCTTGTGCAATTGTGCTTCGCGCGCGAGGCGGGTGATGCGTGCACCGAAACACGGACCACAACTGACTCAGATGCACCTGAATCAGCGTCGATTTTTCCAGTTTTTCACCAGAACAAACATCACAGGTTCGCAATGTCCCGTCCATTTTCAAATCATCTCGCAGCACACTCAACGCATTTCGACACAGACTCACTGCAAACTCAACACACCTCACCCCACACTCAATACACGATTCCCCCTTGACCCCCACACGCCATTACACAAAATCATCAATACAGGAAACCACAACCAAAACCAGAGTCCCCAAATCAAGAATAAACCCGAATGCCATTCGGCCCGAGCACAACGAGCAGGAAACGGAATGAGCAACCACCCTAATAGAAAAACCGCACCTCACCATAAACGCAGGGGCGGTGCCCACGTGCCCACCCACCTCGTGACTCACGAACTCAAATACCATTTACCATGGTTCCCGAATCCGACAATCATACCCATCGGCTCAGCAGCAGTAAGGTAGAGAAACAACCACCAATGCCAATCGGCATCAGAAAGAATTTCCTGCCTTTCGTGGTAGTAAATAAATTTCACGTATTCCACAATCAAACCGGGTGGGCGCGGATGCAATCCGTGCCGAGCGCAGCGAGCAGGAGATCTCAGCTCACGAGATCCATTCATAACTGAGCCACCAACTAAATTAATTTACCTTGAGGAACGCGTACTCTCCACATCGTCTGCTCTGCGACCTCCTGTTGCCTCCGGCAATACCGGATTACATCCGGTACCACCCCCATCCGCTCCCATAACACAACCAACCTGCGTCAGCAAAATTTTCGTGCCTTTCGTGTCTTTCGTGGTAGTAAATTTCGAATCCATTTCGGGTTCCCATCGGGTGGGCGCGGATGAAATCCGTACCGAGCGCAGCGAGCAGGAGGTCCCAGCGCACCAGATCAATTCACAACTGAGCAACCAACTAAATTAATTTACCTTGAGGAAAGCGTACTCTCCACATCGTTTACCCTGCAACCTCCTGTTGCCTCCGGCAATACCGGATTACATCCGGTACCACCCACATCCGCTCCCATAACACAACCAACCTGCGTCAGCATTTTTCGTGTCTTTCGTGCCTTTCGTGGTAGTAAAACTTTCACGTATTCCACGATCAAACCGGGTAAGCCCGAATGTAATCCGTGCCGAGCGCAGCGAGCAGGAGGTCCCAGCTCACAAGATCAATTCACAACAGAGCAACCAACTGTATTCCGATTCCCTGGGTAACACATCTCCTCCAACTGAGCCAGCAGTCCTCCACTGGCGGTTCGCCGATCAGTCGGGTTCACCAGCCCGCAGACAGACACCGTTTCCCCGTACACAACGCATCACAACAAACGGAAATCTCAAAAAAAAGCCCCGTCGGATCTCCCGTTGTGCCAAGGGTTTCCCGTCCCGTTTCACAATTCCCGGCCCATTTTCCGCACCTCGGCACGCAAGCTGCCTTATCTCCTCCACAGCAAATCGAAGCCATTCAAGAAAACAGCCGAATGACCGTTGAGGGCTGTGGTACGTTTAGCAAAGGAACCACATCATGTTGGAGACCATACTTCTGATCGTTCTGATTCTGTTTATTATCGGTGCACTCCCCACCTGGGGATACAGTCGTAGCTGGGGTTACGGACCCAGCGGCGGACTGGGCCTGATCCTGCTGATCATTCTGCTGCTGGTACTCTTATGATTGAATCAGCCAGCCACCCGACGACCGCAGCAGGTTCGCGGTAACGTCGGGTGCCATCTGCCGGCTAGCCCGACAATGAAATCGAGATCCCCCAGCAGGCGGGTAAGACCAAGCGCAGCGAGCAGGAGGTCTCAGCTCACCAGAGCAATTCACAACAGAGTCACCAACTAAATTAACCCATCTTGAGGAACGCATACTCTTCACATCGCTTGCTCTGCGACATCCTGTTGCCTCCGGCAATACCGGATTACATCCGGTACCACCCACATCCGCTCCCGTAACACAACCAACCTGCGTCAGCAGACTTTCGTGCTTTTCGTGCCGTTCGTGGTAGAAAAAAAACTATCTCCCAGTTTTCTTTTGCTCTCGAATCCCTGCATCCTATAATAAAAGTTCGTTTATCCGTCTCCCACCACCGTGTCTCACCAGTCAGGAGCACACACCATGGACCGCAGGACGTTTCTACAGGGTTCAGCCGCCGGGCTGGCCACTCTCTCCCTGGATCAGGTTGCTAAAGCCGCCGCCAGCGAACGCATCCGCGTCGGCATGATCGGTGCCGGCGGTCGCGCTGCCGCTCTCAACCGTCACTTCGCGGAAAATCCCCAGGCCGAAATCGTCACCATCGCCGAGATCGATTCCGCCCGCCTCGGTAACACCGTGGACACCGTCACCAAACTGCAGGGCAAACAACCAGAGGTCATCCGCGATTTCCGTCACCTGCTCGACGACAACAGTCTCGACGCCATCGTGGTCGGCACTCCCGATCACTGGCACGCCATCCCCACGATCCTCGCCTGCCAGGCCGGCAAAGATGTCTACGTCGAAAAGCCGGACGGACACAACATCATCGAAGGCCAGCGGATGGTCGCCGCCATGAAAAAACACAACCGCGTCGTGCAACTGGGCTCTCAGCATCGGTCCACCGAACGCCTGAAGTCGGCCCTCGCCTACATCCGCAGCGGCGCCCTTGGTCGCTGCCTCGTCGCCAAAGCCTGGGAAAGCACCCGGCAGGGAAACATCGGCTACCCGCCCGACAGCACGCCCCCCGACACCGTCGATTACGACATGTGGCTCGGATCTGCCAAAAAACGCCCCTTCAACAAAAACCGCTTCCATGGCCGCTGGCGCTGGTTCCACGATTATGGCACCGGCGACCTGGGCAACGACGGCGTACATCGTCTCGACATGGCCTTCGCCGCGCTCAATGCCGCTTGTGAAGCACAAGGCGACGCCGCGATTTCGCTCCCCTCCAAAATTTCCGCGACCGGCGGCAAATGGTACTTCGACGACATGCAGGAATGGCCCGACACTCTGCAAGTCACCTACGAATACCAGAGCGATACGCCCAAGATACTCACCTACGAAATGAGGATCTGGGCCCCCTACCATTACCACGGCGAATCAGAAGGCGCCGTCATCTACGGCGACAAAGCCCACATGACCATCGGCAATAGCCGCTGGCGCGTTTACGGTGAGCGCGGCAAGCTGATCAAGGAAGTCAAAGGGGACAGCGACGCCGGCCCGCACGTGGCCAACTTTCTCGACTGCATCAAGACCCGCAGCAAACCGGCCTGCGATCTGGAAACAGTAGGTCACCCGGCCTCCATCCTCTGCCACGCCGGCAACATCGCCGCCCGCGTCGGCCGCACACTGACTCTCGATCCCCAAACCGAAACCTTCAAAAACGACGACGCCGCCAACCAGCTCCGCGGCCGAGAAGAATGGCGCAAACCCTGGGTCCTGCCCGAAGTGTGATTCTGATCAAACAAAGAAAGGGTGAGCCCGAATGTAATCCGTGCCGAGCGCAGCGAGCAGGAGGTCTCAGCTCACGAGATCCATTCATAACTGAGCCACCAACTAAATTAATTTACCTTGAGGAGCGCGTACTCTTCACATCGTTTGCCCTGCAACCTCCTGTTGCCTCCGGCAATACCGGATTACATCCGGTACCACCCACTCTAGTAACGCCACCAACCTGCATCAGCAAAATTTTCGTGTCTTTCGTGCATTTCGTGGTAGCAATTAAAACACCCACCAGAGCGATAGCAGATCACATTGACACAATTTGTACCGAACTGATAGCATCCGGTCTCCCGTTGCTCGCCCAATTTCAAGGAGGTTCAGGATGCCGGTTCTTGGTCGCATTGTTTTTGCCTGTCTGCTCTGTTTTGGTACGGTTTGCCTGGCTGCTGATCCGCAGGAGCGTCCGGGTCTGCTGAAACAGGTCACCCCTGAAACCAATCAGCGGCCAGCAGCCCTCGATCATCTTCGCCTGGCAACAGAACAACTGCAGGCGGCGGGCCTGAAAACTGAAGCAGAGAAATTGCGGGAACTCTCCCTGCAGATCAAACAACGCATTCGTCAGAAACAGGCGGAATTGGAGACCCAGGCAAAACAACTGCAACAGCTGGTGGGAACGCCGGCTCAGATTTTGTGCCGCTGTTATATTCTGGAACTCACCCCGGACGCTGCAGAAGAATTTGCAGCAGCTGCGAAGCCGGTGAATCAGGTTCATTCAGGAGTCGCAATTTACAGCAACGCCGAAACGGTCTTCGCGAAGCTGAAACGGGAGGGGAAAGTCAAGCTGGTGCATGCCAGTCCGCAGATTGTGACTAGGCCGGGGAAACCAGCGACCTTTAAAAGTGGCGGCGAATTTCCGATTCCGGTCCCGGCAGACGACAGACAGCTCTCAGTCGAATGGAGAGAGTTCGGCATCATCTGCAAAGTCGAGCCGGATCTGCTGGAGAATGGTAAAGTCCTGCTCCGCTTCTCTCCTGAGATCTCAGAACAGGACTTTATGAACGCGGTCCAGGTCAACGGCACCACGGTCCCCGGCCTCACAGTACGACGCGTCAACACCAGGGCAGAAATGAATCTCGGGGAAACGCTGGTGGTGAAAACGGTCTCGAACACGAAAGACCAGGCAGAGACCGTGACCGTGTATATGGTCACACCGGTTAACTTTGAAGAATAATCGACCAACACGATTTCACACTCTGCCCAGCACTGTATCGCCCCGTCCCCGGGTAAGCCCGAATGCAATTCGGGCCGAGCGCAGCGAGCAGGAAACTGACAGTGTTGCATTCAAGCAAGAAACAGTTAGTTTGCTCTCAAAACCATTCTGAACTGATGTCGGAAACAGAATTAACAGTTCGCACCTTTACCCCGACAATTTCCTGTTGCCTTCGGCAATACCGGATGACATCCGGTACCCCCCACATCCGCTCCCGTAACACAACCAATCTGCGTCAGCAAAATTTTTCGTGTCTTTCGTGCTGGCCGTGGTACCAAAATAATTTCGTGCGATTCGTGGTACCATCACACCTGCTGCTTCAGCGGGTTCGTCTCCAGAATAATGTCATTAATCCCCGTCTGGTTAAATCCTTTGAACCCCTCTTCCCGCTGCAGAATTTCGAGGTGCGAACCGATGGCCCCTTTTTCGCGGAACTTGTCCGCTTCTTCAGCCGAGATCAGTCCGTCTTTCAGCAACGACTGAATCCGGCTCTCTTGCACCGGCCAGATTTCCCCCGCCGTAAAAGCCTGACGTAAATGTGGCAGATCGGTAAAGGGTTTCATCGTCTTTACGTCGCCCTCTTTCGCCAGCTGATCCCGTGCGGCGTCGAAGTCGAACTGGCATTCCAGGTGGTGCATGCCCGCCTGCAGGAACGCTTCCCCATGCAGTCGGCACCACAGCCCCACCGTACCCAGCTCACTCCGTTGCTGGAACGCCTCGTGTGCAAAGTCCTGCGATACCTCTTCAGCAGAGAGATCCACATCCGCGAAAATCGTAATCCGCGCATGGGGTTGCTCAATCACCTGGGCCCCCCAGCCCGCTTCCTTGCCGGCATAGAACCGCTCACGCAACTGGAAGCCCAGCAGCTCAAAGATCCCGATCAGGCTCTGGAAATGCTTGCGGCTCGAACGATACGTATGGTGATCGTGATTCGCCCAGCCCATGCCCATGGCATCCTGGCGGGCCTTCTGAATCCGAGCCGCCAGATTCCGCTGCTGCCAGTAATCCCGTTCGCCGGCAAAGAACAGATCGCACGTCCGGTCCACACCGAGATCCGCAATCGAGGCCTTAATCAGCGAAGCCGCATGCGCGAACCCTGCACTCGTTTCCGCGAAGTCCCGCTTCCGTAGCCGCAGCGCTTCCGCATGGGCGGCCAGCTTTTTCAGATCCGGAGTAGCAGGCGGTGTCGTACACGTCACCGGGCAACCATGCCGCTCGATCACATGCAACTCAACCCCTTCGCCGGCAAAAGCGATCCGTTGTCGCACCGCGGCCCCCACGTCACCTTCAATCGATGTGTCCATATCACGCTGGTGCACCAGCAGGAAATCAGCCACACTGTCCACGCGGACAAACAAACGCTCGACCGCCGACGCAGCCGCTTTTACTGCAGGAAACATCGCCGCAGGATGATGATATAAAGGACGGCCCGCATCCGTCACCGGCTCATATCCCAACTCAACCAGCTCGCTCGCCAGCGCATCAGACCACTCCACTTCCAGGTGATCCACCCAGTCCCTGAGCCGGGTTCCCGTGCGGGTCTGGAGACCATGGGCAAACTGTTGAATGTCGGCTGACTTCTGACAAAACACATCAATCCGCTCATCGATAAAGCGGGCCGTTTCCGGATACCGTTTCCAGTCATAAACTGTAAGCTGCTTGCTGGACATGGTTTATCTCCAATGTTTTTTAATTTGTGCCACTTATGTTAGAGTCAAGTGGCGTCTCTATGAATTAATACGTCAAAACCTGCGAAAACAGAAACTCAATCAGAAAACAGGTTTTCCACGTATATAATCATAGTGAGGTCTTTCACATCACTTCTCACATCATGAATTCTACACAGGAGGACCTGAGATGTCTCAAACAATCCTGCTCATCGGCGCGGGAAAGATCGGCCGCATGATCGCCACTCTGCTCAGCAGATCCGGCGACTATCATGTACGCGTCGCCGACCGCGTTCCCGCCGCTTTAGATCATATACAGAAACGAATTCCCTCAGTCGAAACACGCGTCCTCAACGCTGAGTCGCACGAGGAACTGGTGCACCTCATGCAGGGCTGCACTGCAGTTATCTCGGCGCTCAGCTTCCGGGAAAATCCTTATGTCGCCCGCGCTGCGCTCGAAGCGGGCATCAATTATTTTGATCTCACAGAAGATCGCCAGACAACGGCCGCTGTTAAAGAAATCGCCGACGGTGCCGCCGAGGGTCAGGTCTTTCTCCCCCAGTCCGGCCTGGCCCCCGGCTTCGTCACCATTGTCACCAAACATGTGATGGACTGGTTCGACGAAATCGATACCGTCCGCATGCGCGTCGGTGCCCTCCCCCAGCGGCCCACCAACGCGCTCGCCTATAACCTGACCTGGTCCACGGACGGCCTGATCAACGAGTACTGCAACACCTGCGAAGTGATTCACAATCGCAAGATTAAAAATCACCTCCCTCTCGAAGGGCTGGAGCAGTTCACACTTGATGGCAACGTCTATGAAGCCTTCAACACGTCAGGCGGGCTGGGTACGCTCTGTGACACCATGGATGGCAAGGTCCGTGAACTGAATTACAAAACGATACGCTATCCCGGCCATCGCGAACTCATGAAGTTCCTGCTGCAGGATTTAAGACTCAATGAACGCCGCGATCTGCTCAAGGACGTCATGGAACACTCGATCCCCGTCACCTTCCAGGACGTGGTTATCGTCTTCTGCACCGTCCGCGGTCACCGCAACGGTCAGTTCGTCGAAAAGAGTGACCTGCGTAAGATGTACGCTCAGGAAATCAACGGCGAAATCTGGAGCGCCATTCAGCTCACCACCGGAGCCGGCGTCTGTGCCGTCATCGATCTGATTCAACAGAAACAGCTGGAAGGTACCGGCCTGATCCGACAGGAACAGATCCCCTTCGAACAGTTCATCCAGAACCGCTTTGGACAGTTTTACGAAACCGAAACCTTTGCCCTGGACTAATTCATTCAGCAAGTGAGGCTCAACATGACTCATCCGATACAGGAAGTTCTCAAGCGGATCGGCGTCAACGATCATCCCGTCGCCGTTGCCGTCGGAAATACGTGGCAGGCAGGCGCGGGTGAAGCACTGACGGGCAAATCCCCCATCGACGGGTCGACGCTCGTCAAGCTCACCCAGGCCACGCCGAGCGACGTCGACACGGTGGTCGCCACCGCCCAATCCGCTTTCAGGACATGGCGCAACGTCCCCGCCCCCCGCCGCGGCGAATTCGTCCGGCTGATCGGAAACGCCCTGCGCGAACACAAGGCCGACCTCGCTGCCATCGTCAGCTGGGAAGCCGGCAAAATCACGCAGGAAGCCCTCGGCGAAGTACAGGAAATGATCGACATCTGCGACTTCGCCGTCGGGCAGAGCCGCCAGCTCTACGGCAAAACAATCGCCAGCGAACGTCCCGGCCATCGCCTGATGGAACAGTGGCACCCGCTCGGACCGATCGGCGTGATCAGCGCCTTCAACTTCCCGGTCGCCGTCTGGTCCTGGAATGCGATGCTCGCCTTCGTCTGCGGCGACCCGGTTGTCTGGAAGCCCTCGGAAAAAACGCCACTCTGCGCCATTGCCTGCCAGCAGATTGTCAACAACGTCGCCCGCGACTTCCCCGAAGCCCCCGACGGTATCTCCAGCCTGCTCATTGGCGGTGCCGACGTCGGACAGGCACTCGCCGCACACCCCGATCTCCCGTTGATCTCAGCCACCGGCTCGGTACCCATGGGACGCGCTGTCGCCTCCACGGTTGCCGGTCGGCTGGGATTAAGTCTGCTCGAACTGGGCGGCAACAACGCGATGCTTGTCACCGAATCCGCCGACCTCGAAATGACGGTCCGCTCCGCCCTCTTCTCCGCCGTGGGGACTTGTGGCCAACGCTGCACATCGCTCCGTCGCCTGATCGTCCACGACAGCATCGCCGACAAACTCCTCGCATCGCTCAAGAAAGCCTACGAAAAATTACCGATCGGCAATCCCCTCGATGAGGGAACGCTCGTCGGCCCACTCGTCGATCAGCGCTCGCTCGACGCGATGCAGCACGCCCTCCGCACCGCCGAGGAACAGGGAGGCACCGTCCATTTCGGCAATCCGATTATGGAAGATGTCCCCGCGGGCGGCTGTTACGTCCACCCCGCGATCGTCGAGATGCCCGGCCAGACCGAAATCGTACAACAGGAAACCTTCGCCCCCATTCTGTACGTCATTCGCTACACAGATCTGGACGAAGCCATCGCCCTGCATAACGGCGTGCCCCAGGGGCTCTCCTCCTCCATCATGACCAACGACATCCGCCAGGCGGAACAGTTTCTCTCTCCCGCCGGCTCCGATTGCGGCATCGCGAATGTCAACGTCGGCCCCAGCGGTGCAGAAATCGGCGGCGCATTTGGAGGCGAAAAAGAAACCGGCGGCGGCCGCGAATCCGGCTCCGACGCCTGGAAAGCCTACATGCGCCGCGCCACCAACACCATCAACTACTCCACCGAACTCCCCTTAGCCCAGGGCATCAAATTCGACCTGTAAAACTGAGCGGCAAGTCGCCGGGTGCCATCTGTCAGCTTGCCCGACAGTGCTGAAAAACCAGCATTCAACCCGCCAACCAAAACTCGAAAAAAACATCGGGTAAGCCCGAATGCCATTCGGGCCGAGCGCAGCGAGCAAGAGGTCCCAGCTCACCAGATCAATACACAACAGAGTCCCATAAAATCCAGTATATTTGAAGTTGTGGACAGAAAGTGTTAATAATTAAGCTGAACCTACCATCAAGCTCTCAACACAAATGATATATCTGGAACGATTCATGAACTCTCAAAATAAAATTGAGGAAGCAAAACATTGCCTGATCGATTTCTTCGGAAAAATGTATGAGTGGGAGTCAGCTGTAATCGAAATGGAAGAGCGAGCCGATAATGATGAAATCACTGAAGATGAAATACAGCAGTACTTAAAACAGGCAAAAGCAGATTTGGAATTGATCTTCGAGGAATTTTGCGAAGTTGGTAAAACCGCGAAACGCCTGCGGGACGAAGGTCTAGCATTCAGTATTCCTCCCGAGTATGACCTTGAAGAGAATCCAATCGAGTCGATTTTAGAAAAGAACAACAAGGTCATTATAGAAACAAAACCGGCCTCCGGGTTAGGTTTTTGTTATCGCTATGAACTGATCAATACAGATAATGGCTGGAAGATTCGAGACAATCGAAAACATGCCACACTCACGCCTGATGCAAAATGGTCAAGTGACCTGTTATAGCAGGAACCCCAGCCCAGGCAGCAGATTTTCTAATCTTTCGTGGCAGGAAAAATCCACTGGGTGCCATCTGTCGGCTTGTCCGACAGTTCTGAAAAACCAGTATTCAACCAGCCAACGAAAACTCGAAAAAACATCGGGTGGGCCCAAATGCAAATCGGACCGAGCGCAGCGAGCAAGAGGTCGCAGCTCACTAGATCAATACACAACAGAGACACCAACCAAATTAAATTAGGTTGAGGAACGTGTACTCTTTACATCGTCTGCCCTGCAACC
Source organism: Gimesia chilikensis (assembly GCF_008329715.1). Lineage (GTDB taxonomy): Bacteria > Planctomycetota > Planctomycetia > Planctomycetales > Planctomycetaceae > Gimesia > Gimesia chilikensis. Next base: position 484,521 of record NZ_VTSR01000001.1, read on the forward strand.
TCCTGTTGCCTCCGGCAATACCGGATTACATCCGGTACCACCCACATCCGCTCCCGTAACGCCACCAACCTGCGTCAGCAAAATTTTCGTGTCTTTCGAGCCTTTCGTGGTAGAAATTTTCGAGCGATTCACGGTCTACCCAAACACCTCACTCACCACTTCCCCACCCAGCACCGTCGCAATCTCTTTCCGGTTATTATGCCGATATACAAGCTTATGCTGATCCAGGCCCAAAGCATGCAGCAACGTCGCATGCAGGTCCGCGGGCGACATTGGTCGTTCCACTGGCGTATAACCCAGCTCATCCGTCTGACCGATAATCTGGCCCCCCTTCACGCCGCCGCCGGCCATCCACATGCAATACGTCGTCGGCAGATGGTCGCGGCCCCGCCGGTCTCCTTTCGTATTCCCTTCCGTCGTCGGCGTCCGACCAAACTCACCGCCCCAGACTACCAGCGTCTCATCCAGCAGCCCCCGTTGTTTCAGGTCTCTCAAGAGCGCCGCCACCGGCCGGTCCGTTGCTTTGGAGCGTTTCGTGTGATTCGCCTTGATCGCCCCATGCGCGTCCCAGCCTCCGTTCCGCAGCTGCACCACCCGCACGCCCCGTTCCACGAGTCGCCGGGCAATCAGACAGTGCCTGCCGAACTCTGCCGTCTCCTTGTCATCCAGGCCATACAGCTCCGCTGTCTCTGCCGATTCACTCTTCAGATCAAACACCTCCGGGGCCGATGTCTGCAGCCGGAACCCGAGCTCATACGAGGCAATCCGCGCTTCCAGTTCCGAATCCTGCCCCAGCTGCTGCAGATGCTCTTCGTTCATCCATTTGATGAAATCCAGCTGCTCGCGCCGGTTGGCGTGCGAATAACCGGCGGGCATTTTCGTATAGGGAATCCCCCGCTTGCCGTCCACCAGGGTCCCCTGGTAACGCGAAGGCAGAAACCCGTTCCCCCAGCCCGGCGTCTGTGGTGCCGGCCCGGTGCTGTTCGACAGCATCGAAATAAATCCGGGCAGGTCGCGGCTCTCACTCCCCAGCCCGTACGTCATCCACGCTCCCAGGCTGGGCCGGTCCCCCACTGCCGATCCGGTCAGCGCGATGCATTCCCCGGGACCATGCACGGGCACCCGATGATTCACCGACCGCAGCACGCAGATCTCATCGATCATCTTCGCCGTCTCGGGAAACATGTTCGACACGGGAATCCCGCTCTCCCCATAATTCTTAAACGTGAAAGGCGACGCCATCAGCTTCGAACCCAGCCCCGCCCGCGGAATGTTGGGCACCCGGGACGCAATGCTCGCCGGGACCGGCTCTCCCTCCAGCTTCGTCAGCAGCGGCTTCGGATCGAACGTATCCACCTGGCTCGGCGCACCCGACATGAACAGAAAGATCACACTCTTCGCCGTCGCCGGAAAATGGCTCTGTCCGGTCACCGCCTGCTTTCCGTCGGAGGCCTCAAGCAATCCCTCGTCCGCCAGCAGCGCCGCCAGACCGACCGCTCCCATGCCCAGCACGCTCTGCTCCAGCATCGCCCGTCGGCTCACAGGCGACGTGGAAAAACCATGACTCACATTCTTCGGATCAAACAACATCAAAGCCCTCGCCTTCAGGGAATATACATAAACTCGTTGAGATTCATTAACGCATGACACAACATCGACAGCCGCCGTGTTTTCGATTCGGCAGACTCTTCACCCTGGAAAAAGACCAGCGACCGTTCCCGCTCCTGCTCATTCGGCTTGCGTCCCAGCACACGCAGAAACGCCTGCGTCACCTGCTGCCCGTGATCCTCGCCCACATCCTTTGTGATCTTCTCCGCCAGCACCTGCGCCCGTCGATCCATGAACTGGCTGTTCAACATAAACAGCGGCTGCAGTGCCACCGTCGAAACCTGTCGCCGCGAACAGCTGGTCACACTGTCCGGCGCATCGAACATCGCCATCACCGACGGCATTTCGCTTCGTCGCTGGAACAGGTAAATCGTCCGCCGCAGATTCTGCTCCTCTCGCTCCTGGGGCACACTCGGCCCCCCGACCTCCCGTTTCAGTTCTCCCGTCGCACACAAAATCGAATCCCGAATCACTTCCGCTTCCAGCCGACGTCGCGGCCAGCTCCACAGCAGCCGGTTCTCCGGATCCCGTTTCAGGTTCGCCTCGTTGAACGACCGCTGCTGCCGATACGCGGAAGACAGCACAATCTCCCGGTGAATCTGCTTTGTACTCCACCCCTGCTCCATCAGTTCCGAGGCCAGCCAGTCCAGCAGTTCCGGATGCGAAGGGGGCTCCCCCTGCACGCCGAAATCGCTGGGCGTTGCCACCAGTCCCCGCCCGAAGTGATACTGCCACAACCGGTTCACCCACACCCGCGAAACCAGCGGGTTCTTCCGATCCGTCAGCCACTCCGCCAACGCCATCCGCGACAGTTGCCCCGAACCGCTCGTCGTCGCTCCCAGTACCGCAGGCCAGCCCTTGCCCACTTCCGGTCCTCGCTTATGCACATCGCCGCGAATCAAAATCTGCGACTTCGTCTGCTTCAACTGTTCCGCGGAATACGGAATCGGATCCCGGTTCACCACTGGCAGCCGCTCGATCTCTGCCTGTCCGGTCAACGGCGAAAAATACCCCCACGTATGCGGCTCCTTCGTATGCGCGAATCGCTTGCGGTTGATCAGCTTCTTCGCTTCGCGCTGATAAAAATCATATGTCCCTTTCGGCATCCAGACATTCATTTCGGTCGGGTTGGGCAGCCCGTCCCCTTTAAGCGACAGATTCCCCAGCTGTCCATTCACAAAGAATCCCTGCAGCCGATAATAGTCGCGCTGCGTCAAGGGATCGAACTTATGATTATGGCACTGGGCACATTCCAGTGTCAGCCCCAGTAGCGCACTGCTCGTCACATTCACAATGTCCACCAGCACATCGTTCCGCTGCGCCGCCTTATCCATATTGTTCCCGCTGATCCGGGCCGAAGCCAGAAAACCGGTCGCGATCACGTTTTCATCCGCGTAAGGCGTCAGCTCATCCCCCGCCAGTTGCTCCTTGAGGAACACATCATAAGGCTTGTCTGCGTTGAAACTCTCGATCACATAATCCCGATACCGCCACGCATAAGGTCGCGGCAGATCATGCTGATAGCCGTGACTCTCGGCCCACCGCGTCAGATCCAGCCAGTATCGCGCCCAGCGTTCGCCGTAATGGGGAGAAGCCAGCAACCGCTCCACCAGTTTCTCATACGCCCGAGGATCAGTATTAAATTCGAACGCCTCAATCTCCTCTGCACTCGGCGGCAGCCCCGTCAGATCCAGGTACAACCGACGGATCAGCGTCCCCCGGTCCGCTTCGGGAACCGGCGTGATCCCGGCTTTATTCCAGGCCCGCGCCAGGAATGCGTCGACCGCCGTCCGAATCGGTTTACCGCTCTTCACCTGCGGCACCTCGGGACGCTGCACCGGTTGAAACGCCCAGTGATCCGATTCCGTCTTCGGTGTCGGCAGCAATGCATAATCCCACTTCGCCCCCTGGTCGATCCACGCCCGCAGCTTCGCAATCTCCTCTTTCTTCAATGCCGCGCCCGCATCGATGGGAGGCATTCGCGTTTCCGACACCTGTGTGGAGACCAGTTCGATCAGCTTGCTCTGCTCGCTGTCCCCCGGCACAATCAACTCTTCCCCCGTACTGAAGCCCAGCAGTTCCTCATGCACATCCAGCCGATACCCGGAATCCGGATTCGCCCCCGCATGACAGTTGAAACACCGCGACTTGAGCAGCGGGTAAATCTCTTTCTCAAAGTCCACTGGCTTCGACCACGCCGTTTTTTTATTGCCCGCTAATTTGGGAATCTGTCCGGGCGAAAGATCCAGCACATCGTTCCACGTCCGGCTCAGTACCAGATCACTCACGTAGATCCGGTCTTCCAGTTCTGTCTTGTAACCCGTCGCAAAACCGACCCACCGCACGGCGTTCACACTCTGTGGATTCACGGTCGATGCCACCGGCTCACCCAGTTCGTCCGGCTTCGGATCCACCCACAAATCAAACCGCGTGAACCCAGCCCGCAACGATTTCTCCGGCTTCGACAGCCGCCCCACAACCACGTAATCCCGGTCGCGTTCGAGTTCCACCGAACTCCAGGCTGTCTGCTGTGAGCCAATCCGCACCATGAAAACGACCTTCCCATTCTGGGGACCGCTGGAGGCAATATGCACGCCGATATTCGGAACATGATTCGCATGCACGGCTTTATCCGAACCCTCGTAACGATCCAGCCAGAAGACGAAAAACTCCCCTTCATCGCGCGGCTTCTGATCCGCCGCATACCGGAAGCGAAACCGCAGAAACAGTTCCTGGTCCTGGTACGTCTCCTTCAACTCCCGCCGCAACGGGTTGTTCCGCTCGACCGATCCCTGAATCAACGCCTCATGCTGAATCGCGGAACCGGAGGCCTGCTTCGGCTTCGCATCCACAAACAGTGCCGGGTGACGATTCGAAAGCACCCAGCCCCCGTTCCAGCCAAACCCTTTCTGATCCCGTTTCACGGAATCAATCTGCGGGTTGACCAGCCCATGCGCCAGCCGCGGAGTTTCCCCGGCAAACGCTCGTGCGGAACAGAACAGTAACCCGCCCACCAACAGCGCCGTAACCAGGTGCCTGCCTGCTATGTTCGATATCTGAGCCCGATATATCATCCTGCCTTCAATCCTCTTGAGTCAAAATCCGCGTTCAATTCTCTACAGGTTGTGTCACTGATTCAAAAGTCTTCCCCAGTACCAGTCGATCCACGAACAGGGAATCAGAAACTTCCGTGTACTGTCCAATCCGCATTCCCACGACGTTGATCTCTTTTAACGGCTTCGCCCCTGTTTCCTGCTGCACCACGGCATCCGGAGTCGCACTCCGATCACCGTCCGGATTCACCCAGAATTCCAGGCGATTGAAATCAGACGACTCGTCTTTCATTACCCGCCCCACCAGCAGAAAACATTCCCCGTCGATCAGTTCCCTGGAAAAGCCTTCCTTGTTCACCTCGAAACGGGTAAAGAACTGTTTCTCTTTCAAGCCGAAGTTGGGAACCCGCGAATGACTGCTCCCCTTGCCCCCCGCCATATCGTCGAACCAGAGGGCAAAGAAATCGTTCTTGTCCAACCCTTCGTACTTCACCAGCAGACTGAAATAGAAATCCTCGGTAAGCGGCTCTGCCAGTTTGCGGGCCATGCGATGTGCCAGGGAAGGATAAGCATGATGATGACCGCGGGATTGCAATACCATCGGTCCCCCCTCCAGTGCGCCCCGCTGCAGACGCTGTTCGGGAACCATCAACCGCGTGAAATTCGGATCGGCCCACCAGCCCTCATGACCGAAGCCCACGCCCCCGGTCTGTTCCGACAACGAAGTCGCTCGGTACTCGAATGCTTCCCCTGCCAGAATGTTTTTGGGTAATGCCGTATTGATGTGCAGCAGCGCAAATTCATTGAAAGGTGCTTCCGCTTCAAAGGGCACCGCTTCTAACGGCGGATAGTTTCCCGATTTCGCCGCGATCAGCTGTTCCGGCGTCGGTACATCCGCAAACTTGGTCGGCGTCACCCGGATGTCGGCCCCATGTGCATTCCCGCGTGTGAACAACACCGCCTGGCTCGCTTTCAGAATACGGGGCTGCTCCGCCTGCGCCTTGGGTTTGATATCAACCTCCCCCTCAAACACATGCACTTCGGCCTTGCCGAGTGGATCGACGACCGTCCCGAACCGCGTCCCCTGATCGACAATCTCCATCTTCGGCGTATCGACGGTAAATCCGTGTGCTTCATCAGGCACATAGGCGGCCAGCTTGCCATAATTCAACTTTGCATGCATGGACGAATTCAGTTCAATCTGCGCGGGACCTTCCAGCACTACCCCCGCCCCGCTTTCAAAGCGAATCCGGGCAATCCCCGATTTCAGCCACAACTGCTTCCCCGCAGTAAACCGGGTTCCATAAGCGATGTCATCCCCCAGTTCCTCGTCTTCCCAGACCGCATCCTCGGTATCCAGCAGCATCCCCACATGTCGAGGCAGCTCAATCAGCGGTTCGGGAGTGACCACCACCGGCTCCTCAGGAAAGTTCGTCTCTCCGTTTCCCCGGAACCAGACAAAGCTCCCCACCAGGAGCAGCAGCACAACAACCACAGAAACCTGCGCCAGATAACCGAAGCCACTCCCCGCAGCTCCCGCTGCCGTGGCTTTCACAACCACAGGCGCGTCCTCAGTCACCGCATCCGCTTCCAGCATCTCCAGGCTGATCCCGTCCGGCACCGCCGCATACAGGTTTGTGCTCAACAGCTGATCCAGGTGCAGCTGGTCCGAGTATTCGTCGATCAGCTCGGGATGCGCATTAAGCATCTCGGTCAGCCGCGCATCCTCGACAGTCGTCAACTCATCCGCCATCAACCGGCTGGTCAGCCGCGCCAGTTCATTCCGCAAAGCATTGTCGGGGGAATTCATGTCTGCGCCTCCCGGGCCATCGTCTTCTGGATGCACTCCATCAGCGTTTTGCGAATGCGATACAGGGTCATCGAAACCGCATCCGCCGACCGCCCCTCATCCGCAGCGATCTGATTCACGGGCACCGCATCCCGATATCGGCTCTCCACCAGTTGTCGATGCGAACTCGGCAGCTTTTCCATACAGTGCGTCAACGCCTCCGCATGCGATTTCGCCTCGATCGCCCGCCGCGTTGTTGCAGCCGCGATCTGCTCCAGCGTCCGTTCTTCCAGCACCGCCTGACCGTCATTCCGCACCCGTTTGAAAAAGGCCAGCGCCTGCAGCTGAGCAATCCGGCACGCCCAGGGCAGAAACGCCCGCTCCGGGTCATACTCATCCCGCTTCCGCCACAGAACGGTATTCGTTTCCTGCAGCACATCATCGACATCGGCCGCCCGACGAATCAGCGCCACCAGCAGCCCCCGCAACACAGGCTGGCTCCCGGCAATCAACGCCACATATTCCTCATCCAGATCACGATTCGTCAAAACAAAGGCCCTTCCGCGCGCAAGTCAGGTCTATTTAAAACATCCTGTATCAGTTCATTAGATCAACCATCCCCAATCTAACGCAGTTTCTGATAAAAAGATATTTATTCATCAAAAACGAGAAGAGCAGAATAAACATAAAGTACTGCGATTATTAAACATGCGCAATAGAAACGGGTGGGCACGGATGCAATCCGTGCCGAGCGCAGAGAGCAAGAGGTTTCAGTTCACCAGATTGATTCACAACAGAGTCCCCAACTCGACCAACCCCAAAATGAGGTACGTCCACGCACCACGCAGTACTCACACTGCGACCTCCTGTTGCCTGCGGCAATATCGGATTTCATCCGATACCACCCACGGTTAGATTTTCAGTCATTAGCGCCCCCACTTTCTCACACGCACTCCTGCCTGAAACCCTTTTCGTGCCTTTCGTGCCTTTCGTGGTAGAAAGAATTTCAAACCTATCGAGGCAGTAATTTCGAACCCTTCGTGGTCCCTACCGCCCGTCATAAACAAACACCCCGATCACCCGCACCGGCTGCCCCTCTGCCTGCAACCGAATCCGATGCTTCCCGAACGGCAGCCCCAATACGCCACGACGGTTCTCAATATAATGTTTCCGCTCCTGCGAATCGGTAAACGGCTGATTCGTCGGCTGCGACCAGGCCTGCTTGCCGTCCACCTCTGCGACCAGCGTCCCTCCAGACGGATCATCCAGCCAGGCGATCGACAGCTCATCCGCCTCCACTTCAATCTCCAGCGCCTCTCCCGGCTGCAACAGGAACGCCTGCTCTCCATACGGTGCCCCCCACTTCGACTCGAACTCCTCTACCGCAGACTTCCCCTGCCAGCCCTGCGCCTCCGCGCCATAGAACTGACGCTTCAATCCCACCTTACAATCCACGACACTCAGCCGCGCACTCGGATTCGGAATCTCGATGATGTGCCGATCCCCGCGCGCCAGCCGTCCATGCACGAACGTCGAATTCCGCGGATTGGGAACTGACAAACTGTTGCGGCCATGCCCTGCATGCTCTGCCGGCTGACCGTCGATCAGCAGCTGCATCATTTCCCGTTTGTTATCCGCCCACAGATTGAACGCGGCGTCTTCCAGGATCAGCATCCGCCCGTCTACAAGCCGCGGGCTATCTTTTTGAAACCGGACCATAGTCCCTTCCCAGTTCCGCGCAAACGCATTCATCCGCGGCGGCAACTGTTTTTGTGGCACTCCCGGCAGTGTCGCTTCCGCCGGCTTCTCGAACACCTGCTCCAGTTGTTTGAACCACAGGTAATGACTGCCGGCGGCGGGATGCCCGCCATCGGGGGCCATCGCAAAATAATTGCTGGTCTTTTTCAGATCGATGATCAACTGCCCCATGTCGACAAACGGAATTCCGTAATGCTCACACAGCTCCTGCATCGGCTCCGTCATCGAATTCGGCTGTCCCTTATCCCGAATCCACATGCAGGAGACGAACTCCACACCCGGATAGTGTCGCTGAAACCAGCGGATCGCTCCTTCATAGGCGGCGATTTCATCCGGCCGGTCGATATGCTCGTTATGCCCGTGCCCGAAAATCACCAGGTCCGGCCCCGGCTTGTTTCCATTTTCAAACAGCGCGGGATACAGTTCCTGCCAGGACTTGCCGGTCGGGTGCCCATTGTCATTCGGGTTGGGCAGCAGTTCCAGTTCCGCGTATGCTTTGAAGCCGCTGTGCGACTCGCCGATCGACGATCCATCGCAGGCCATTACGTTGAACAGCATCCTGTCGACCGGATAATGAAACTTCCGCAGCAACTCCCGTCGCAGCCGTCCCGTATACATGAAATAGTGCTGCGACCAGCCCACATAATCCTGCAGATCGGGTCGCCCCATCCGCTCCGCGATCAGTTGTTTCATCGCCTTGGGATTACCCGGCCGGGCTGCGATCAGCGGTTCCTTATAATGCGGGCTCGCGGGATCTTCGTCATAAAAGTAGAGCCGCGGATTCGCACTCCCCCGGTCGATACTCGACCCCAGCGTCAGGATTGAAATCGGCTGTCCCGTTGTCAGCTTCTGCATCGTGCGGGGAATCTTCTGATACAGGTTGGGAAGTGCGCGGGACGTGGTCGGTGCTGTCTTCGCGGCAGTTTCCCCTTTGACCAGCGTGGGGGACTGAATCCAGACCCGCTTATCAGAATCATTCACAAACTCGACCAGCACGCCCACCACATTACGAAACGCAGCATCCGATTCGCGCTGTTCTTTGAACCGGGGATCAATCTTGAGCCCGTTCAACTGCAACTCAAATTCTTTTTCCGTCTCCTCTGACGAAGCCTCCTGCTGCGGCGAGCGTACGAGTTCCCCCCGCCCGTGCTTTGCAAACATCCGCTTGTCGGGCATCCCGAAGTCCGCCGGCGACCACTCGCCGTCGGCACTTTCAATCAGCATCAGACAAAGCCGCGCCTTGAGTGCCCCGCTCTGTTCCTGATATCCGTTGACTGAAAGACTGACTGCATCGCCCGACTTAAGCTTCAGTTCCGGCAGCGTCGCAAACTGCCAGATCCGTTTGCCCGGCAGAATCTCTACCGCTTTCGCTGATGTGTTGAGATTGAATTTGCCCTCTGCGCTTCCGCCGATCACATCTCCCCAGCGATCCGTATTCCAGCAGAGAATCGAACGCCCCGGTTCAGAACCAGCAGTGTGCCGTAATCCAAATTGCGGATTCTGCAGCAGATTATGCACAGCCCCCGATTCCTCAGCACAGACAACAGAAACCAGGGGACAGGCAAGAATAGACAGGAATAAAAGCACTAAGTTTTTCACGGCAGGACTCACAGGCAGGGAATACAAGGTTGGAACTGAATTTGAATGACTCAATCAATTAAACTTCTCTTATCTTACACTGATTTCTGTTTCGAACTCAAAACCAGTTATGTAGGATCAGAAAAAAAACTCTGAAAGCAGATCATGCTCTATACACTCGCCGCAATCTCCTGTTTTTTTCTTCAGTTAGAGCCGGACACAACGTCTGGGGTTAAAGAATTCCCCGCTTATTCCTGTCGTCTGAGGCTGCCAGATCCTTTTTTCACCTGGTCTGAGAAGGAGCTGCCTCCAAATTTTCTGGCAGAGTGCAGGAACGGCACCGGTATGAGTCTGGTGCTTTTAGCGCGGGATGCTCCGGACGATGCAAAACTCGACGATTCCACAATCGCGCAGATCCGTAACTCCTATCGGGAAGAAGATCCCGTCAAATTCATGAGTGGAAAACTCATCGTCTTTAAAGATGTGCCCTGCTATCAATATTTACTCAAAATCAAGGCTGAGGACTCCTTTACTGTTGCGCGTACTTTTGCCGCCCATCAAAAGATCTACACATTGTTCCTGAACCTCCCCGGTGATCAGTTGGACGACAAAAAAAACCGGAACCGGCTCTTTGACGCGTTCGAATTCATTGGAGAATCACAAACGCCAGAGTCTTCGTATAAACCGCCCATCCCCGAAACCAGAAAAAAGCACTACAAGCTTTTCACTAACATCCTCAAATTTTTCTTTGTGATCGTGGGAGCAATCTTCGCCATCGGACTCTGGTATCGCAACCGAAACCTGAGACAGGATGATGATTTTTAAACATGACGGCTAAGCTCGAATGCATTTGGAGCCGAGCGCAGCGAGCAAGAGGTCGTAACACACCAGATCAATTCACAACAGAGCTCCCTACTCAATCCCCCCACAAGAAGGCATATCCACTCACCACACAACACTCACTCTGACACCTCCCGTTGCCTGCGGCAATATCGGATTACATCCGATACCACCCATGGAATACTCTTTTATTGATCTCCCCACACCAGCAAATTTTCCGTGTCTTTCGTGCTTTTCGTGGTAGAAAAATATTTGCGGTTTACCTGGCAACATCAAGTTCGCGTCTTCAATGTTTCCAACGCTTAACACCATACCTCGCAATTCTCCATCCCTTCCAGCAACTCGCGGGCTCCATTGACTGTAATCGCCGTTTTCCTCATAGACAAAGTTTTCAGTTGCGGCATCTGCAGCAGGTACGGTATCGCTGCATCCGTAATGTCAGTCCCATCCAGACTTAAATCACTTAACCTGGGCGCACCACTCAACAGTGCGACTCCCTGGTTTGTGATCCTGGTCACATCCAGTCTCAACGTCTTCAGTTGCGGCCAGAGATCATCTACGCGAAAAAATTCATCCGTAATCTGTGTTTCATCCAGATTGAGTTTGGCCAGTCCGGTAAGACCCGCGAGATCGTTTTTGATCCCATCTGTAATGCGAGTTTTGGTCAGGTCGAGCTCCATCAGATTTTTCAGCTCCTTCAGACTACCTCCCAGTTGATCTGAAATCCGCGCATAATACAGATTAAGAACTTCTAATCCGGTAAACGTTTTCAGCATTTCCAGAAATGCGGATTCGGGTTCAGGAAACTGTGTGATCCAGAGTGATTTCAGATTCTTTTTGCCACACAGCGGCGTCAGCGTTACTACATGCTTCGGTGCCATCCCATATACGAAAGCCATCCCCACGTAGGGGGAAATTTGCGACACCAGTTCCAAGTCATCGATCGTTGGCTCATAATAAAAGTAGAGATAGACCGGCTTCTCCTGGTCGACCAGCGGTTCCAGGTCTTGCCTGCAATTAATCTGCGGGGACTCCGGAAAAGTACAATGTACCCTTTCCACACTGTTGCTAACAGCGTCCTGTGCATCAACCAGTGCCGCAGACTGGCGTTTCCGTTTCTCCGAATTCAATTGCCAGGACAGATTTGCCTTACGGAGTTCCAGGCTCGCCAAAGGACCTGCCAGAACTTCCCGCACCCCATAATACCTCAACCCCTCTTCCGGCACTGCATCCGCAGCAAAGCGGGCTTCCCGAAACTGATGCAGTTGATGGCCTTTCGAACAAACAATCCCCTGGTAAATAAATACATGGACGGTCAGCTCACCATCCCATTCAATCAGTTCATAATACTCCTGCCCCACCACATATTTATTCTTGCTCGGCTGTTTCATGATTTACCTCAACCAGACAAGAACCGGCCCAGGTTGACAGACAGGACTTCAATAAAGACAGGCAACTCTCCCATTATAAGAAAACGCAACCCCCAACACACGCACTTTCTACTAACCATTCATCAGCGGGTGAGCCCGAATATAATTCGGGCCGAGCGCAGCGAGCAGGAGGTCCCAGCTCACGAGATCAATTCACAACAGAGTAACCCACTTGGCTGATCAAAAGAGCTTGAAGAACACGCGCTCTACACATCGCATTCACTGCGACCTCCTGTTGCCTGCGGCAATATCGGATTACATCCGATACCACCCATGGAATACTCTTTTATTGATCTCCCCACACCAGCAAATTTTTCGTGTCTTTCGTGCTTTTCGTGGTAGAAAAAAATCGTGTCTTTCGCGGCAGCATTAATTTCGCGTCTTCCGTAGTAGCACGCGTTGTGTATGCGCCAGCACCAGCGGTAGCGCCGCCCGCACCACGGGAAACGTGTGCCCCCCTTTGAGCTCCACATACTGATGCGGCAGCTCCAGCGCAGTCAGCCGGTCACGAAAATGCTCGTTCATCGTCCGGTCAAACGCCTGGTCCGCGGTGATAATCAACAACGATGACCCGCGCAGCTTCTCCGCCTGATTCAACGGATTGAACTTGTTCCATTCAACTTCATCAGCACCAAACCGCTCCACCGGCACTTTATACGACTGCCCCGTCGGCAGACCATTGCGGGGAAAATCGAGCAGCCCGATCATCGAACTCACCGCCGCAAACCGACCGGGATGCCGTTCGGCAAACCGCACACAGCCATACCCGCCCATCGACCAGCCCGCGATCGCCCACTGCTGCTTCTTTTCTGGCAGGTCATACTCATTCGCCATCTTCGTCAGCACCTCTTGCAGGTACGTCTCGTACACATCCTGCTGGCGCACAGGCGAATTGAGATACCAGCCGTCATCGCCGTCCGGCAGAATCACAAACAGTCCTGAATCCAGCAGCTGTTGACGAATCAGTTTGTCATCCACCAGCGACCGCTCATGCCGCCCCCGCCCATGCAGAATGACCAGCGTCCGCCGCGCCGCAGGTTCGATCGACCGCCAGTTTTCCGGTAACACAATCACAGCCCGCTTCCGCTTTTTAAGACTCGTACTCTCAAACGTAACCGCCTCCACCCGCGGAAACAGTTCCTCGGTTTCCAGCGCTGCTGCAGAACCAGCGACAACAGTAAAGCTTCCCGACATGACCAGCATCCACACTACAAGCATTCGCAGTTTCATGATTGATCCCCCCCCTCAATACACCCTGATCTCACAAACCCGTGCCTGCTCCGCACCGTTCGTCCCCGTCACCACCAGCCGCAGTTGAGACACTCCTGCTACCTCCACCCCATGCACCCGGCGGCGCTGCCAGTTCCCTTCCACCGTCACTACGGTCTGCCAGTCGTGCCCGTCAAACACCTCAATCGCATAATCCCGCACCGCTTCCGGCTGCGCCTGTCCCCACAACATCCGCGACGTATACCCGTCGTGCTGGCTCAGCGTCAGATGCCGATGCAGGCCCGTATCGAAAATCAGCTGAACTTCACGCACCGCGATCGGTGTCTCCCACTCCAGCAGCAGCGTCGCCGGAAGTGCATCTGCCGGATCCGACATCCAGCGATGACTGCCCGGCACAGCCCGCTCAGGTGGTGCGCCCCGTTCTCCCTGTACGCTCCGCGTCTGCCCCGAAACCACTTCCGTCGCTGCGAATCCCGGCTGCTCACTGCTGGCAGAAATCCGCGCCGACCGCGCGAGGTCATTCTCATCTGCACTGCGAATCCCCACCAGGTACGCATCATCGCGTAACAACCGCTGCTGAATCTCCGCCATCACTCCGGCATGGGAACTCAGCTCCGCGGGACTCAACTTTCGCTGCACCGCGCACGCCGCCGCGGTCCCCACTCCCTGCCCGATCACCGCGCAGGTCGCCATCACGCGGGTCGACGAAAACGCCACGTGCGTCGCCGAAAGATTCCGCCCCGCAAACATCAGGTTACTCCGGTTTCCCGAAACACAGGCCGACAGCGGCACATTATAGAGATGCGGCACCGGATGCTGTCGGCACGGCTCTTCCTCCGCCGCATCGATGCCCGCGGGAGGATGCAGATCGAGTGACCAGCCGCCATAGGCAATCGCATCCAGAAAGTCACGGGACGTGAGCAGATCCTGCTCCGTCAACACATGCTGTCCGATGAACCGTCGACTCTCCCGCTTGCCCGGTAGAAAACCGAACCAGTCCAGCGCCCAGTGAGCCGCCTCGAAAGGATCGTCCCCCGCTGGTGTGCCCGGTGGTCCGTTCTTCACGTGATCCCAGATCCCCAGCACAATCGCCAGCAGCTCGTCGCGGATCGTTTCATTCTCCTTGATCGTATCCAGCGTACCTCCCCACTCGGCCCACCAGTATCCGTACTCGTGCGTCGGCTCCTCTTCACCGGGCGTCGCGTACAACCGCAGCTTGAGCTCGTCTTTAGTAAATCGGCGTGCCCAGTCGGGAGCCACAAACGGCATCGACCGCGCATGTTTTCGGGCCTGCATCAGAATGGTCGATCCCAGCCGCTCGTTGTCCGCCAGAGAGGGAGCCAGCGTTTCCCGGTAATCGTCCTGGCCTTCGCGGCCCTCCATGAACAGCGCCCCGGCTTCCGCCGCCAGACGACCATCGCCGGTACAGTCGATGAAAATCGACGCATCAATTGTAAAGCGGTCTTCCGTGCTCTGCCGTTCGGCAATCGCCTGCGTGATGCGGTCTCCTTCCAGTTGTACCCCGGTCACACAGGTATTCAGCAGCAACGTCAGATTCGGTTCGGCCCGGCATTTCTCATACAGGATCAGATCAAACATCGACGCCGACCGCTGCGGATTTCGCACGCAGTTCTCCAGACGCAACTCTTCGATAATCCCTCCTTCGCGGGCTTCCGTCTCCAGTTCCGCTCCCCGATCGAAGTGCCCCGTGCCGTTCGCCCCGACAATATGCATCCGCACTTCACTCGATGCATTCCCGCCCAGCACCCCGCGATCCTGACAGAGAATCACGCGTGCCCCGCACCGCGCCGCGGCAATCGCACAGCAACAGCCCGCCATGCCACCCCCGGCCACAAGGATCTCAGTCTCTAAGAAATGGTCTTCCAGCATCGACATCGAATATTTCATCCTTTGAATTTGACACACCCATTAAATGTCATATAATAATCGCCAATTGTCATTATTCAAGATTTTTCCCTCAAAACAAGACACTGTAATGACACTTATCAACAAGGAATCGCCCAACTCGCTGGCCCTGGATCTCTCCGAACGCATTCGGCACCGCATCCAGTCCGCCGAGTTCACCGACGGCGATTTCTTTCTCACCGAAGCCGAACTGGCTGAAGAATACAACGTCTCCCGGCGAATTGCCCGCGAAGCCGTCAATCGGCTCTGTGCCCTGGGTCTGCTCGAAGGCCGCAAGCGAAAAGGGCTGATTGTCCGCCACCCCGACCCGGTGGAAGTCTGGGCCAACTGCCTCCCCTCGCTGGCGCGGTCACCGGAAAAGCTGGCCGACCTGGCCCACTTCCGTTACGCCCTGGAAGTAGGCGCCATTGAACTGGCCATCAAAAATGCCAGCGAGGAACAGATCACACAACTGGCAGCACTCGCCGAAGAATTCCAGCAGACCGCCCGCACTCCCGAAGACCGGCCCCGACGCATCGAGGTCGAACGGCAGTTCCACGGCCTGATCCTGGAAATGTCCGGCTCACCGATCATTGCCGACATGCAGAAACTGCTGGCGACCCTGTTTGAAAATTCCTACCCCGCCCGGGAAACACCCGTCCTGGCTGAGGAAACCAACCAGCGCATCATCTGGCAGCACTTTGAACTGGTCGACGCCATCAAAGACCGCGACGTCGAACGGGCCCGCTCGGTCATGCGTTCGCATCTGAAATACCTGTTATTCACACCACCGGAAACCACCTGAAACTTTTTCTGACGAGGTTCGTTAACATGCAGCAACTCGCCCCCTCATTCCTGACCATCCTGGCCCTGCTCGGCTGTCTTCTAAATTCTCCTGCATCACTGTCTGCAGGCAGTGACAGTGATCTGCCCGCCGTGGAAGTCACCAATGTCCGCCAGGTCTTCGATAACGGCGAACACAATGCCTTCACCGACATGATCGAATTCAAAGGCAAGTACTACCTCACCTTCCGCACCTGCCCGGGTGGCCACATGCTGTTTCCCACCTCCCGCGTTCTGATCATGCAGAGCGACGACACCAAAACCTGGAAACAGGTCGATGAATTCTCCGTCCCCAAACGCGATGTCCGCGATCCGCACTTCCTGATCTTCAAAGACAAACTCTTCGTCTATACCGGCACCTGGTACTGTGGCGACTCCGCTCCCAAAACCCGTACCATCAACGAACACCTGGGCTACGCCGTCTGGTCGGCCGACGGAGAAAAATGGTCGAAGCCGATCATGCTCGAAGGCACCTACGGCCATTACATCTGGCGGGCCGCCGCCTATGACGGTAAAGCCTATCTCTGCGGACGCCGCATCCGCCACTTTGCCAAAGATGATCAGGGACGCGAACTGATCGAAACCGCCATCCTGGAAAGCGACGACGGCCTGGTCTGGAAAACTGCCAGCCTGTTCAACGAACGCCAGGGCGATGAAACCGCCTTCCTGTTCGAAAAGAACGGCGACCTGCTGGCCATCGGCCGCAGCGGATCCAACCCCGCCTGGGTCATGCGTTCCCGGCCCCCCTTCGACCATTGGGACCGTAAACAGCTCGACCGCTACATCGGCGGCCCGCTGCTCGCCAAGTGGGGTGACCGCTACCTCGTCGGCGGACGTCAGCGTAAGAACGGCAAGTATGTCACCTCGCTCTACTGGTTCAAAGACAATCAGCTGCACGAATTTGCCACGCTCCCCAGTGGCGGCGACAACTCTTATCCGGGTATCTTGGTCCTCTCGCCGGACCACGCCGTGATTTCCTGGTACTCCAGCCACGAAAAAGACAAGGACGGCAAAACGATCACCGCCATCTACATGGCCGATCTGTGGCTGAAGCCCAAAAAATAGTCCAACTGCCCCCTGCGAAGGAACCGCATCATGCAACTCAACCAAATCGAAACCGGCGTCCTGTTTCGAAATGCGAAACCACACGTCAAAAGCGTGCATGCCTACTTCCCCTCAGTTGCCGTCCTCCCTGATGGTTCGCTGATCGGGCTGTATTCACTGGGCGAAGCATTCGAAGCCGTCAACCTGCAGGTGCACTGGTCCCGTTCCTTCGATCAGGGGCAGACCTGGGAATACCAGGGACAGCTCAATCCGGAAACGACCGACCGCCTGACATCCACCTTCGGACGCGTGACCACCACGCCGGACGGGGAACTGCTGGCAAACCTGATCCGCTACGATCGCAGCGCGCATCCCGACGAGGGACTGAGCAATCCGAAAACACTCGGCCTGGTGCCCGCGGAACTGTTGCTCTTGCGCTCTGCTGATCAGGGAAAAACCTGGAGCGAACCGGCTTCGATTACGCCTCCACTGATCGGTCCCGCCTTTGAGATGTGCAGTCCGATCACCGTTCTGCAGGATGGTCGCTGGCTCTGGCCCACCTCAACCTGGCGTGGCTGGGACGGCGAACTCCCCAACGGCAACCGCATGCTGGCCCTCGTCTCGCACGACCAGGGAAACAGCTGGGATGACTATCTCGACATCATGCGCAGCCCCGACGATCAGTTGATCTTCTGGGAATCCAAGGTGCTTGAGCTGCCCGACGGACGCCTGCTGGCGGTCGCCTGGTGTTACGACGAAGCAGCCGGCACTGATCGCCCTAATCATTATGCACTCAGCTCGGATGGAGGCGCCAGTTGGTCTGCTCCTGCTTCCACAGAACTGCTGGGACAGACACTCACGCCCCACCTCCTGGAAGATGGCAGCCTGCTTTGTATCTACCGTCGTCTCGATGAACCCGGTCTGTGGGCCTGTCATGCCCGGCTCACTGAGCACGGCCATTGGGAAAACAGAGACCAGATCCCCCTCTGGGGTGTAAACTCAGCAGCGGGCACCACACAAACCGGCGAGAACATGTCCGAAAACTTCGCCGCCCTCAAATTCGGCGCCCCGCACATCGTTCGCCTGCCGGACGGCCAGTGGTTTGTCACGTTCTGGTGCTACGAACAGAACGTGAGCCTGATTCGCTGGTTCAAATTCTCCGTGAACGGATTGTGAATATTCTCTGCAGAACAGTGACAAGCCGTCGGTGATGGTTTACCATAAACACATCAACCCTCGCCGATATTCACGCCAACCAGTTGCTCAGAGGCGCTCCATGAAATTCCCGCCGGTTTTCCTGTTTCTGTTTGTATTTGTCTGCGCCCCCAATTTCATTCTCGCCGAATGGCCTCAGTATCGCGGTGATGCCGCCCGCAGCGGATCGACAGAGGAACCGCTACCCAACCGCATGGAGCTGCAGTGGACGTTTCACACTCCCCATAAACCCACTCCCGCCTGGCCCACGCATACCCGCATTACTTTTGACGAAGTCTTCCAGCCCATCGTGGTGAATCAGACGGTCCTCTTCGGCAGTTCTACCGACGACCAGCTGTACGCCCTCGATCTCAAAACCGGTCAGCTCAAATGGAAATACTTTACCGAAGGGCCGATCCGCTTTGCTCCCGCTGCCTGGAAAGATCGCATCTTTGTGACCAGCGATGACGGTTGCCTGTATGCATTGAATGTTGAAGACGGCGCGCTGCTCTGGAAAAAACGGGGTGGCCCCGAACGGAAATTCATCATGGGCAACGATCGGCTGATCTCACACTGGCCGGCCCGAGGAGGCCCGGTCGTCCTCGGCGACCAAGTCTACTTTGCAGCCGGGGTCTGGCCTTCCGATGGCGTTTACCTGTATGCCCTCGACGCAGAAACCGGAGACGTCATCTGGAGCAATCAGAACTCCGGACAACGCCTCATGAATCAGCCGCATGGCGGTGCGAGTGCCAAAAGCGGTGTTTCATCACAAGGCTATCTCGCTGCCAGCCAGGACCAGATCTTCATGCCCACCGGACGCGCCGTCCCCGCCGCCTTTAATCGGGCGACCGGCGAATTTCGCTATTACCATCTGCAGAAAAATCAGCAGCGCGGCGGCTCTGAAGTCATGCTGGCCGACCGGTTCTTCGCGAACGCGGGCTGCCTGTTCGACCAGCTGACAGGCGACCTGTCACAACAGACCGGCACCGGCCCCATCGCCGCGACTCCCCAGGGTGTTCTCCGCGGCAGCGGGCAGTCACTGGTTTACAGCACGTGGACCGACACCAAAACGAACGACCGCAAAGGTAAGCCGATCTCGATCAGAAGCCTCAAAGAAAAGCGGCTCATCCCCCTGGATTACACGATCACCGATGTCATCATCGCCGGCAATGACGCGTACTGTGGTTCGCACAACAAGGTCACCGCGGTCGACTTCAAAGGTCAGGCCAATACCTGGTGGTCGCATGAAATCGAAGGCACCGTCCGTGGCCTGGCAGCCTCTGATGAATGCCTCATCGCCAGCACCGACCAGGGAGTCATCTGCTGTTTCGCCAACGCACATCCACCAGAAACGGTCGAGGCACAGCCACAGTCGCCCGTTACCACGAGCCCGCTCTATCAGCAGGCAGCGCAAGCCATCTGTGAGAAGACCGACGTCTCCACCGGGATCTGTGTCGACCTGGACGCCACCAACGCGGATCTCGCCCTCGAACTGGCCCGCCAGTCCGACTTTCAGATCTATGTCGTGATGGCGGATCCCGACCAGGCCCAGCAGGCCCGCGAACGCCTCTCGGCAGCAGGCCTCTATGGTTCGAAGGTCGCCGTACATCTGGCCGACCCCGCACATGTTCCCTACTCGAAGAACTTCGCGAACCTTGTGATCTGCTCGGCTTCGCTGAATCAGGATGTCTCTCCCGGGATTCTCAAGGAAGCCCGTCGGATTCAACGTCCTTTTGGCGGTCAGCTCTGCTGGGGATCGCTCGATAACCTGCAGCTGGAAACCAAAGACGATCTCAAAGGGGCCGGCAGTTGGACGCACCAGTACTCTGATTCCACGAATACGGTGAATTCCAACGATGAAATCGTCAAAGGCCCGCTCCGCATGTACTGGTATCGCGATGTCGATTTCCAGATCCCCAACCGGCACGGACAGGGTCCGGCCCCACTCGTGAATCGCGGCGTCATGGTTGTCGGCGGTCTGCACGGTCTGTGTGGACTCGACGCCTACAACGGGCATACGCTCTGGAAATATCAGCTCAGGAATAACCTGACTGACATGAACGGCATTCATCACGATGTCAGCACGGCCGAGGTCGGCAGCAACTTCTGCCTCGGGGGCGACTATGCCTTCGTCTACAAAGACACCTTCTGTCATCAGATCGAACTGAAGACCGGAAAGCTGGTCCGCAAAATCTCCACCCCTGTCAGCCGCGACGATCCCAACCAGAACTGGGGTTACCTCGCGTACCATGACGGCGTAATCTATGGCACCGTCAGTAACGACGCGCATCACACCAGTCCCCGCTATCAGGGTATCAGCCTCCGCAATGAATCGGTTCTGTTTTTCGCAGCCGATGCCAAAACCGGGAACATTCTCTGGACCTACCAGCCCGAGTACTCGATCCGTAACAACGCGATCACCATTGGCAACAACAGCGTCTTTCTCATCGATCGGGAAATCGCCAAAGCGGACCACATCAAACAGGCCCGCCGCAACGGTCGCCCCAACCCTCCCTCTCCGGAAGACGCACACCGCAAAGGCAAGCTGAAAGCCTTCCAGGCCAAAACCGGGGCTGACCTCTGGGAAGACGATCAGGAAATCTTCGGCACCCAGCTGGCACTCTCCGCAGACCACGACATCCTGCTGATGTTCTACCAGGGTATCCGGCACAAGTTCTTCCGACTCCCTTCTGAAGTCGGCGGACGACTCGCTGCCGTCGATGCCAAAACGGGAAAACGGATCTGGGATATCGCAGCCGAGTATCAATCGCACCCGGTCATTAACGGCGATAAAATCTTTGCCCAGGGAGGTGCCTGGGAACTGAAATCCGGGAAACCGATTCCTTTCACCTTCGAACGCTCCTATGGCTGCGGCCAGATCTCCGCCAGCAAACACCTGATGGTCTTCCGCTCGGCCACACTCGGGTACGTCGACCTGACCCGCAAAGCCGGCGTCGAAAACTTCGGCGGGATCCGCCTGGGTTGTTACATCAACGCCATCCCGGCCGGCGGCCTGGTCCTCGTTCCCGACGGCTCGTCCCAGTGCAACTGCTCCTACCAGATGCAGGCCTGGTTCGCTCTGGAAGGCAGTGAATAAGCTTCTGTGACTATGCGACAGTTCAGTTTCTGACCGGATAACGCACGGACCAGAAAGTTCACACTCCCGCGATTAATTTCATTTCCTTCGAAAAAATCGGTAGTCATCTCCCCACCTCTCCGTTAATTCCTGCATCGGGCCGTTTTCTATGCAATTCAGTTGCAGTGATTGCTGAAATCGTGCTGAATTGAGTCCCTTCACTCATAACGGGAGAGCCATGCTGATGAAATACCTCATTGCGTTTGTTGCTGTCGCGGGATTAATTACTACGGGCGTCTCATCTCAACAGCCACGTGGCAGAGGAGATCGTGACTGCCAATGCCCGGGAGGTCCTCCACCCGATCCCTTTATGGTCCTGTTCGATACCGACCAGGATGGCCGTATTTCCACAAACGAAATGGATCAGTCCGCGGTCGCCCTCAAGAATCTCGACCGCGATCAGGATGGCAGCCTGACCCGGGAAGAACTTCCCCGTCCTCCCCGCCCTGCACAAGATCAGGGACATCGACGCGATGATCGTCACGGACCGCCCCCCATGGAGCGCGGCAGACACCCACATGCAGAACGTCCCGGACATCATGGTCCCCCGCAGCGGGGCGAACGACCAGACGCCCATCATGACCGCCCGCGTCACGGGCATGATCGACATGAACGTGACCGTCGCGAGCAAGGTCGCCCGGGTCCGTCCTCTGATCGCAACCATCACGAAGGCCGCCCTCACCACGGTCCGCCCAGAGAAAATTCCCCACGAGAAAATTCCCCACGCGAGAATTCTCCGCGACCGCCCCGTCCCGATCGTGATCACATTGATGCACCACTTCCCCCTGCTGTTTCCGAGAACGTCCCCGCAGGTACCGTGATCATCGAGGGAGGCTACGAAACCGATCCCCGCGATCATGGCCGTCCTGTGAATCTGATCGCTGCTGCCCTGGGTGTCGAACCCCAGGTCTTTCGTGATGCATTCAGCAACGTCCGTCCCGCCCGCAACGGTGCCCCCACGGAAGCCCGGGCCCGCGCTAACAAAGAGGTCCTGCTGGCGGCCCTCGGCAAATACGGCATCACCAATGAGCGACTGGACGAAGTCTCTAACTACTACCGCTATCAACCCCACAACGGAGAAGTCTGGAAACGAACGCCCGCGACAGCGACCGCCGTCATCAAAGATGGTAAAGTGACTGGTTTGAAAATCACGCGCGCCGGCTCCGGTTACACGACGCCGCCACGGATTACCGTCGCTGGCTATCCCGATCTGCAGATCACCGCAGCCCTCCAGTTCGGGCCGGATTTTTCACAGAACGGCAGCCTGAAATCACTGACCATCAAATAGACGTAAAAAAATCCGCTGATCACATCTCTGTCTTCAGAATGCGATCAGCGGATCTGTCTGTTTGATTTCACATCAAATGCCGATTACTCAGCGGCTGCCCCACCAGAGAGGGAGCTCGCCTTCTGCTTGAGCACTTCCAGTTGAGCTTCGATCTTATCTTTCGCTGCAGAGCTCTGATACAACTCCTGCAGCTTCTTTGCTTCGTCCCGCACCTCGATGTAAGGGCCCTCGAATTCGGTAGCATACGATTCCAGCGATTCCATTAAAATCGACAGATTCTGAGCGGCTGCTTTGGGCTGTTTTTTGGCAGAGGCAATGAATTCATCAATCGATTTCTGCACCATTTCGCTTTTTTCCGTATCGCTGGGAGGAGGTGTAGAGGGCGGACCACCACAGCCAGTGAGCGAAACGGTGAAGAGAAACAATGCCAGGCAGCAGAGCAGTTGTCTGCCGATACCAATACTGATTTTCATTTGTCTAAGCCTTTGTCATCTGAATTAAAAAAACAGCTCCAATCAATTTCATTGGAGCTGTTTGTGTTTACGAATTCGTGATCGCGAATCGTTTAGAATTCACCAATTACGTTACCATCAGAAATTGACAACAGATTCAGATAGGTATTCTGATCAATGTTTTCTGAAAGGAAACGCACAGCACCGTCACCCATGGTAGCATGTACGCCACCAACATGGAAACTGCGTGCCGCCTGGCCGGAAAGAGTCCCGGTTCGGTCGGGGTTATTCCGACGGTTAAAGTTGTTATCGGTGGTATTATTGGATGCATAGGGAGTCGCGTCATAAACTTTCGCGTTCGGTGTCAGAATCCCGTTGTTATTCCGGCCTGCGAACAGCGCCCCGGTGCACCAGCCCCAGGCCCCCTTGTCATCAGAGGTGACCTGACCGACGACGATTTCACTCAGCATGATCGAGTTGGACGATCCATCAGTGACGTCACGGATTTTCGCGCCATTCTGGGCTACCGCACTGAAGAAACCACGTCGGTTCGGATTGTTGAAGTCAGTACGTGTCATGGTTGAACCAGCGCCTACCGATGCCGCATAGGTGATTCTGGAAAATCCGGTGAAATCCTGTGTCAGCAGACTGCGATCAACGCCGGGCTGAGAAGGACAGATCAGGCTGGGAATCTTAGCCTGCAACACGCTGTTAGTAGTGCTTGCATTCGCACTGCGGGCCTTCAGAGACATGTTGTAATTGTTATACAGGTTGGCCTGATCCATAAAGGGCAGAACCTGTACGACCCAGGTCGTACCCCAGTCAGCGTGACGCCCATCTTCCGGAGCGGAACCGATACCGTACCAGACGGCTCCCGGAGGGAATGTGCGGTGCGTATCGTGATAGTTGTGCATCGCCAGTCCGAGCTGCTTCAGATTGTTCTTACAGGTACTGCGACGGGCAGCTTCACGTGCCTGCTGTACCGCGGGCAGTAAGAGCGCGATCAGAATCGCGATGATCGCAATGACCACCAGCAATTCAATCAAAGTAAAACCTCGTTTTGTTTGCATCTTTGAGTGCATAGTTTGGACCCCTTACACTGTTAAGATTGTGATGACTCCGTACCGGGTCGTACGGAATGATTGAATAATGGTTCGATTTGAGCGCTTCACCCGGGGAGGAACCGTGATCGGATAGAGGCGGGTATCATGGGAAAACCGACGCACTCAGAAGATCTCGAAGAACGTATTCTTCGTTAAAGCCAGATGAATTTTATGTAAACTTGACGTGTGGGCAATCTATACATCCATGAATTCAAACCGGAATTCATAAAAAACAGTCAATGTTCACCACACATTCACCACTTACAGACGATTAACAACTTCCTTTACAAATCAGCATTGGTTTGAATTAAAAATCTCCCCTGCTCAAACTGAATATTTCCAGCAGACTTATTACGTGCATTTCGATTCAATTCATCAAAATCAATGTCAGAAAACATCCTCTGAATCTGCATTCTAAAGATGCTCATAACGCCCCATTCAGACACCACTTTCAGTCACCTTCAATCAAAAGCAGCCAGAACCGGTCAGGGCAGCCGGAGCGATCAGATTGCTGGAAACCACTCACTGAAGCAACAGGTGTTTCCCTTAAATCCCCGTGTGTCTCTCAGACTCCACAAAATCAGGTTCGCGCCTGACGAACGGCGACCGATAACGAAGAAACCCTGACATCGAAAACCGTTTTAAGAAAACATACATCAGGTTCTCATACTTCAGAGGACTTGATGCGGCAGCGGTACTGGCCCGCTCGCTCAACCAGTGGAGTCACGCGGGAATGCCCAGACCCGATTTATCACACACACAAGTTTCGCAAATCCTGAGCAGACTCGAAGAGTCGGTTCAGGAGACATTCCGCGAAGCCTTCTCTCCTCAAACCAACCCCGTGCCCCCCAGCCTGCCAGTCGCCCCTCAACAGCCCCACCAGGATGCATCCGCTACAGAGGAAACAGAGACGGCCCGGTTGCGTCAGGAACTGCAGGCGACTCGTGAAGAATTGAAGCAGGCACAAGCAGTCGCTGCAGCTGCAACACGCGCCCGCTGCGAATTCCTGGCTTATATGAGTCATGAAATCCGCACGCCAATGACGGCCATCCTGGGTTTCACGGAACTGTTGCAGAACGAAGCCCTTTCGGATGAAGATCAGAATCGAGCCGTCAAAACCATCCGGCGTAACAGCAACTACCTGCTGGATGTCATCAATGAAATTCTGGAACTCTCCCGACTGGAATCGGGACTTCTCGAAATCGAACAGTTGCAGGTCAATCCCCTGCAGCTCGGACGCGAAGTCGTCGACCAGTTATCCGAACAGGCCCACGCGTTAAATAATACGATTCACCTGGAGATCGAAGGCACTGTTCCGGAAACAATCCAAACCGACCCCACGCTGTTGAAACAGGCGCTGGTCAACCTGTTGACCAATGCACTCAAACTGACCACCGAGGGACACATCCGACTCACACTCAGCTGCGAGCCGGCACAACAGGTGTTCTGCTTTGGTGTCAGTGATACCGGCATGGGCATTCCCACCGACCAGCGTCAGCACGTCTTCCAGCCCTTTCGTCAGGCAGCCGCAACAACGAAAGGTAAGCGGGGTAAGGCCGGCTCCGGTTTTACAATCATCAGCCGCATCGCAGAACTGCTGCAGGGCGAAATCCGCCTCGAACAGGACGCCTCAGAGAACAGCGAATTCACTTTTGCAATCGCTACCGGCCCATTGGATCAGGTCCGCATGCTGTCTTCACAGGAGGCAGGAGAACTCGATCTACCCGATCCCCGATCATTCTCTGCCAACAGTCGCCTGCAGGGACGCATCCTGGTGGTGGAAGACAATCTCGACAACCAGCGGTTGATCCGCTTCCTGCTCAACCGCGCCGGTGCTGAGATCACGATTGCCGCGAATGGTCAACTAGGCGTCGATATGGCTCTGCAGTCGGAATCCCCTTTCGACCTGATCCTGATGGATCTGCAAATGCCCGTCCTCGACGGCTACCAGGCAACCATCGCCCTCCGCGAAGCAGGTTACACCGGTCCCATCGTAGCACTCACCGCGCATGCACTCACGGGCGAACTCGAACGCTGCCTGAGTGTCGGCTTTGATGATTGCCTGACCAAGCCGATTGACCGCAACGTTCTGATTCCACAGATCGCCGCGCGACTCGCCCGCAAGTCGACCTCCGTCACACGCTGACGTTCTCCCGACTCACCTCTCAACGGGCGCGTCCTCCCTGTCCCAGCATGGTTTTCTTTACAGATGCTTCTGGCGACTTCATTCGCTCACCTCCTTGGAATCCCCTTGCGATTTCCATTTTATAAACATACATTAGAATTTAACCGATTCACTCAGAGCTCCTGTTTCCCGCACACAGAAAGCAGCAACATGCCCGGCCTCACCTTGCTCTCCCACACACTCCTCCTCCCCCGACGTTCGTTTCTGTTCGTCTTCGGTGTTCTTCTTCTGGGCACGACAAGTCTCGCGGCTGCAGAACAGTGGCACGCCGGTTTAGCCAAGGCCAAAATCACTCCCGAAACCGATGTCTGGCTGGCAGGCTACGGATCCAAACGGGCCCCCGATGGCAAGCTGCATGACATCTGGATGAAAGCCCTCGCACTCGAAGCACCAGGCGGCGAACGCGCTGTCCTGATCACCAGTGATTTCCAGGGCGTCCCTAAAAGCATGAGCGATCGCGTCTTCAAAAAAATTAAAACGAAGTTTGACCTGGAACGCCGCCAGATCATGTTTACCTTCTCGCATAATCACTGTGGCCCCCGGCTGGGAGACGACCTTTACGATTACTATCCCACCACGCCGGAGCAGGACAAAACTGTCGCCGAGTACACGGATCGTATGGTCGAGAAAACCGTCGCCATGATCGGCGAAGCACTTGATAATCTTGCCCCCGCAACACTCAAACAGGGCAACGGACACACCACGTTCGCCGTCAATCGCCGCAACAACCGTGAAGCCGACATTCCCAATCTACTCAAAGCAGGCAAGGCACTCGTAGGCCCCGTCGATCACGACGTGCCCATCCTGACCGTCACCCGTCCCGATGGCCAGCTGGCGGCTGTCCTGTTCGGCTATGCCTGTCATCCCACGACGCTCAGCTTCACCAAAATCTGCGGCGACTATCCCGGCTTCGCACAACTGGAGATCGAAAAAAATCATCCGGGCACGCTGGCCATGTTCGTCAACACCTGCGGCGGTGATCAGAACCCACTCCCCCGCCGGAAAGTCGAGCTCTGTGAAAAATACGGGCACATGCTGGCTGTCGCCGTCGAAGAAGCCTTAAAGCAGCCGTTGCAGAACGTTTCTCCCGGTTTGAAAACCGCTTTTTCTTATGTTGATCTTCCCTACCTCAAAGTCGTCACCCGCGCTGACCTCGAAGCTGACACCAAAAGCGGCAACAGAATCAAACGACGCTGGGCGGCGCGGCTCTTGAAAAAACTGGACCAGGGAGAGACCTTTCCCACAGCCTATCCCTATCCGATTCACGCCTGGCGGCTGGGTAAGGAAACCCTCATGATCGGCATGGGAGCCGAAACCGTCGTCGATTACTCACTCCGCTTCAAGCGGGAATTCGGGCCGGGGACCTGGGTCTGCGGCTACGCCGACGACATGATCTCCTACATCCCTTCCAAACGGGTCTGGCTCGAAGGAGGTTATGAGGGGGGCTGGAACCTCTATGAATACGGCCGCCCCGCCTATCGCTGGTCCGAACAGACGGAAGATCTCATTTCAGAAACCGTGCACAAGCTCGTCAAACAGGTCGAATGACCTGTCTTCCTCAGACGTGCTTTTACTCAGCTGCAGTGACCGCTTTACCAGCAAACATCTTTTTCACCAGGGGCATTTCAAACAGGGCCGCCTCTTCTGCCTGCGTGATGGGACGCATGGGTCGCGGTGCAAAGTTACCGGGAATTCCCCGCCGGTTCAGTAAGGCGGTCACTGTAGAAAACAGCGGCGCAGAAAACGTCTGAAGCAGCGTGAGTAAGGCAGAGAGATCTTGCTGGACTGCCGCCAGGGTCTCCCAGTCTTGCGATTCTGTCGCGGTCACCATCGCCGCAATCCACTCCGGCACGACGCCATAGATCCCGTCCAGATGCTCGCGAACGCCTGCACGCAGTAGCACATCCATCAGTGTCGGCTGGGCGACGATCACGCGAAATTCATCACCAATCGCATCCAGCACCGGGCGGATCGTCACAAAGTGATCGGAACACTTAATGCCCTGAATATTCGGATGCTGTGCCAGCTGCAGCACGGTCGCCACTTCCAGTTTAGTCCCCGTCGTCTGAGGCAAGTCATACAGAAACAGGGGGCGGGAACTCGCATCTGCCAGCGACTGATAATAATCGATCAGGTCGGATTGACTGTACTTGATGAAAAAGGGAGCCAATGCCACCACGCCGTCGATGTCATACTCTTCCACCATCCGAATCCGCTCCAGCGTCCGCACATAGCTCGTATCGCCGACGCCCACCAGCAGTTCCGCCCGACCGGCGTTACATGTCACACTCCGGGCAACCAGATCGCGATAGGTGCGCTCCTTCAAGAGCTGCATCAGCCCCATCGTACCCGCAACCAGGAAACCGTTAATACCGTGGTCCAGCTGATCCTGCAGATGGGCTTCCAGCCCTTCCACGTGCAGGTCTTCTTCCGGAGTCAACGGAGTCCCCAGGGCGGTAATCATTTTGATCGAACTGGTCATATTGAAACTGCTTCCCTTGTAAAAAATTTACAAACTTTGCCTCTGAAATTCCGACAGGCTGATCACGGGACAGGTCGTATCAGCCAGCATCCGATCGATGGCACACTGGTCCTTGAAACCGGTGCCGGTAATCAGACAGACCACCGTTTCACCCGCAGCGATTTCTCCCTGCGCCACGGCTCGCAATACACCTGCCAGCGAAACGGCTGCCGCCGGTTCACAGAAAATGCCCTCCTCGCGCGCCAGGCGGGCCTGTACCTCAAAAATGTAATCATCGGCAACCAGGTAACCGTTGCCTCCGGTCTCTCTGCAGACACGAATCACCTCGTGTCCATCCAGCACATTCGCCACCTGTAGACCTCCCACCGCGGTCGTACTTTCACAGGACCGGGCCAGACTGCTTCCTTCTCGCAACGGGCCGGCAATCGTATTGTTCCCCGCCGGCTGAACACAGTGGATGGCCGGGAAATCGACTTGTTCCTTCCCTTCCAGCGCCGTCTTTAAACCACGGTAGACTGCCAGCAGCAGACCTCCACCGCCTGCACAGCAGACAACATGATCGATCGGTCGATTGAGTGCAGCCGTCTGAGTGACCAGTTCGTGTCCAATCACTTCGACTCCTGCCATGCCCACCGGGTTGAACTGATAACTGCTCACCTGCAGCGCCGCATCAGCGGCAGCCCCGATCTGTTTGAGACATTTGAACGTAGCGCGGCTGATTTCCGGATCAGCACCAAAGCCTTCAATCCTCCAGACACGAGCACCGTAGGCTAGCATCTGTTTGAGTTTATTTTCGGGAGCCCCGATGAAGACCGCGACCTCACATTCCAGTCCCGCAGCGGCACTGTAAGCTGCCAGGGCCGAACCGGCATTTCCGCTCGAGCAGGTCACCACCCGCCGCTTCCCCTGCGACAACATCTCGTTGATCGCGGCTGCCGCAAAACGATCCTTATAAGAACCGGTCGGATTCACCGTCTCCAGCTTGAAATATAAATGCTCCAGCCCCACAGCGGGCCCGATCCGTCGCGATCGCACCAGCGGGGTCTCTCCCTCGCCCAATGTAAACGGCTCAACTTCCATTTCGATATCCCTGGTAAGTCAGTCTCAATTTCACTTGAAGTAACAGTTCCTGTAACAAAGGCGTACCTTACCAGAGGTACTTCGTAAACATGAGCATTCTTGAGCAAAAGATCAGAATTGTCTTGACGAGTAAATATCGAGTTATATGATAATAAACCAGATTGTCATACAATCTAAATATTTATATTACATTAGTCTATGGCAGATGCCATAACAGACATACGGAAATCTGTGATGTTCTTCGCGTACGGCCGCTCGAGTCACACGTTGAAACGCCATCATTTCTGACATTCATTGTCGCGCTCACAGGATATTCGTTGCATGAACACACTGCAGAGTGATTCTCCGGTCATCGGTTCCGACTCTCGAACCTTAAGTGCAGAGCTCGCGGAACAGCTGTGCGCCAGGATTCGCAATGATCGACTGGCTCCCGGAACCCGTCTGGGAACCGAAGCCGATCTGGCCAGCGAATTCGGCGTATCACGAACGGTCGTCCGGGAAGCGGTCGGCTCGCTTCGCGGTCTGGGTGTGGTCGTCGGCAGACAGGGACTCGGGCTCTGTGTCGGCGAAGCAGATAACTTCTCCACCGTCCTCCGCAATGCCCTGGTTCCCCAGGTCGCCAGTGCGGACGGCTGGCGCGAACTGCAACAGTTGCGAGCCGTGATTGAAATTGGCTCCATCGCCCTGGCTGTCGAACTGATCTCCACCGAAGAAATCATTCGCCTGCAGACCATCGTCGCAGAAATGAAACGAGTCATGGGGAACCTGGACGAAGATCCCCAGGGAACCAGCAAAGCCTACAAGGAACTGGACTGCCTGTTCCACGAAACGATTCTGGGTGCCTCGCATGGAAACTTTGTGCAACAGTTCCATGGCGTCCTGCTCGACTACTTCCACGCGGGCGATGTCTATGGATGTCCGCCCCGGGAAAGCGGGTTGCATGAACACGAACAGATTGCCAATGCCATCGCTGACCGCGATGTTGACCTGGCTACGAAATACCTGACAGAACACTTGAAGCCACAGTTAAAGGCGCCCAGTAAAGATTCCACGACAAATTAAACGCCTCAGGCGAACGACATAAATGACTTGAATTTCGAACAATCGATTTGGCAGCAGAACCAGTTCTGATCCGACGCGTTTCGATCAGCCTTGGGACTGCAGCAGTTTTTTATCTATATCCCTGAATCTGTTATCTATGCACCTGTGTGCCAGGGTGATCATAGCTTTTATTTTTTGCGTTTATGTTGGGAGATGCTTCCATGTTCCGTTTCCATTCCAAGGTGAGAGCTCGTGGATTTACGCTGATTGAACTTCTGGTCGTGATTGCCATTATTGCCATCCTGATCGCTTTACTCCTGCCCGCGGTTCAGCAGGCTCGTGAGGCGGCCCGCAGATCGTCCTGCAAAAACAACTTCAAACAGGTCGGACTCGCTCTGCAGAACTATCACGACACCTACACTGTCTTTCCCATCGGTGCCGGCATCAGTGGAGGCTGCAGTGGCTACTCAGGCGCGCACATGTTTTCCTGGGGCACCCGTATCCTGCCCTACCTCGATCAGGCCAATATTTACAACAACCTGAACTTCTCAGGGCCGACTCCCTTTGTCCCCGCGAATTTCTCTAATACGACCTGCCTCAACCCGGTAGTGCCGTTCCTCTGTCCCAGCAATCCACAGCCTGACACCATCGTCAACAAAAACGGTGCTTTCGCAGGCGCACTCCCCAATGGCATGCCCCGCACCGACATGGGCGGCGTTGCCGACTCCGTCAGCTGGAAATGTAACAGCGGCTCCGGCGTGCGACCCACTTCGGTCGGTAACGGGGTCCTCTATGCCATCTCGAAAGTCAGAATGCGCGACATCATCGATGGCTCCAGCAACACGCTCATGGTGGGTGAAATCACAGGTTCGCTCGCTTCGAGTGGTCTCAACGGAAACTCCTACACCGGCTACGATGTCTTCGATACCAGCAATGGTATTAACAGTATTGACACCGTTCCCGGAGGCGGTACCTTCGCGTTCCGCCCGCAGGGCTTCTCCAGCTATCACGTAGGTGGCTGTCACTTTGTCTTCGGCGATGGTTCGGTACATTTCCTCTCCGAAAACATTGACCAGGGAACGCTCACTGCACTCACGACCCGGGCCGGTGGTGAAGTTGTTGGCGAGTATTAATTCTCGACGCTGATTCATTCGATGATTGCATTCATAATGTTCGTGCAGGCTTTCGCGTCAGCCTGCACTGTTTCAAGGAGTTTACCATGCCCGCAAAAGGGTTATTGCTCTTACCGGCTCTCTTGCTGCTGGTCGGCTGCGGGGGGATCAGCGATGCCCCCGACCGCCGCGTTGTCACTGGTACCGTCACCCTGGATGGCGCCCCCCTTGAAGGGGGCGTGATCCGCTTTCGTCCGCTGCCCGAAGGGCCTATCGCTGCCGGAAAAATCCGGGACGGCAAGTACGAAGTTACCAACAAAGGGGGCGTCCCCCTGGGCAAACAACGGGTCGAAATCAAAGGCGCGCCCATCCTCCCCGCCGATACCACCGGAATGTCACTGGGAGAAATCGACGCCGCCACGAAACCCGCCATCCCGGTTCCCGACAAGTACCACAAAAATTCGGAACTCGAAGCCGACATTGAATCCGGCGGCGACCCATTGGTTCTCGACTTCGATCTGAAAAACTGAAACAGGCTCACTCATAAGTCAGGTATCAGACATGCAACTTAGACCAACCATCCCGCTGCTCCTCACCGCGCTCCTGCTCTCCCTTTCATCAGCGAAAGCCGAGGAATGGAATCACCCCCAGACCAGCAGACTGCCCCACAAACATCTCGGGCCTTTCATCAGATTGACGGATGGCAACATCCTCGCCCCCGATGCCAAACAGTCGCTGATCAGTGAGGACGAAGGAAAGACCTGGCAGGCCACGCCCCTCTATGCCGAACCGGCAAAGTTCCACACCAGCAACGAGCGCGCACTGATCCAGACCCGCAAAGGGACGATCCTCCTTGTCTGCATGAATCTGGCCGAACGCAAATTCAACTGGAACGACAAACTGGGAGGCCCGCAGTCCGACTGCTACCTCCCCGTCTATGTCATCCGCAGTACCGATAACGGAAAAACCTGGCTCACACCTCAAATCCTGCAGGACCACGGCTGGTGCGGTGCCGTACGCAGCATGATCCAGACCAAATCGGGCCGCATCATCGTCGTCGTCTCCCAGTCCATCGCCAACCCCGGCAGGCACGTCTCGCACACCTATTACTCTGACGATGAAGGCGAGACCTGGAAACACAGCAACATGATTGATCTCGGCGGTTCCGGCGATCACGACGGCGCCATGGAGGGGACCATCGTCGAACTCAAAGACGGACGCATCTACCAGCTGATCCGCACGAAATTCGGCCGCTTCTGGGAAGCCTTCTCTGAAGATGAAGGAGCTTCCTGGCGTACCATTCGTCCCTCGGAAATTCCCGCCAGTTCCTCCCCCGCGATTCTGCAGCGACTCGACAGCGGCCGCATTGTCATGCTCTGGAACCGCTTCCGTGATCCTCAGAAACGCACAGGTCGCCGCGAAGAACTGTCACTCGCTTTCTCCGACGATGAGTGTCAATCCTGGAGCAAGCCCACGGTCATCGCCCGCGATCTGACTCCCCCGGGACAGCGACGCGAAAACCGCGTCTCCTACCCCTACGTCTTCGAAGCCCATCCCGGCGAACTCTGGGTCACCACCATGCAGGGACCCGTCCGTCTCAAATTCAAAGAGGCCGATTTCGTCAGCCCCTGAAGACCGCAGACTGCTTCCTGAAAATGTCCGCTGTGAAAGCGGAATAGTGATGGTTTAGCCAGCTATTTGCTGCTATGATAAAGATCCGCCTATATGTAAACCTACTACGGATCTCAGTCAGAACTCACTCCCCGCCTCAGGAGCGCTTGCATGCAGTCTTTGTCCCGTCGTCAGTTTCTCTCCTCTGCCAGTGCCGCCTGCCTGGCACTACCGGGCCTTCCAGCAGTCTTCGCCGGTAAAACCGCACCGCCGACACTCACCCTCGGCTTCAGCCTCTATGGCATGCCGCACATGAAAACCGAACAGGCCCTGCAGACCGTCGCAGACATCGGGTACGACTCCACCGAAATCTGCCTGATGGACGCTTGGGACGCCACGCCGCTCAAACTCAATCCGCAGCGCAGAAAGGCGATCGCCGGCAAGCTCGACGAGACCGGCCTCAAACTGACCTCGCTGATGGAACACTGTGACCTCACCGGCTCAAAAGCCAGTCAGAAACCGGTCCTCGAACGTCTCAAACGGGCCGCCCAGTTGGGGCATGATCTCAAACCCGATCAGCCCCCGCTCATCGAAACCACCGCGGGCAGCGGCAAGTGGGAAGACCGCAAAGAGGAAATGCGCGACAACCTCAAAGGCTGGGCTCAGATCGCGGAAAGCACACAAACCGTCATCGCTGTCAAACCCCACCGGGGTGGCGTCGTCGATCGCCCCGAACAGGGCGTCTGGCTCGTCGAACAGATCAACAGCCCCTGGATTCGACTCAACTACGATTATAGCCATTTCACACACCGCGACATCTCCCTGGAAGATTCGCTGAAAACCATGCTCCCCTACACCAGCTTCATCCAGATTAAAGACACCGTTCTTAAAGATAACAAAGCCCGCTTCGTTCTCCCCGGCGAAAGTGGCGACATCGATTACGTCCGCCTGCTCAAACTCGCTGTCGAGGGAGGTTACCGCGGAGATATCTGCTGCGAAGTCAGCGGCATGGTCTTCAAACAGCCGGGCTACGATCCCGTCGCGGCCGCCAAGACCTGCTATCAGAATATCGCTCCCGCCTTCCAGAAAGCCGGAATCCAGCGCGGCTGATCAGATATTGCATCCGTCCCATGAAGGGTTCGACGATGACGAAACAGAATCGAATTCAAACTGCCAGCATCGTGACTATAGCAGCCTTACTCCTGCTGTGCAGCTCGCTCTCCGCAGCGGAACCGGCCCCTTCCCGGGACAAACAGCTTGAATTCTTCGAACTGCATATCCGCCCGGTGCTGATCGATAAATGTGCTGACTGTCATACAGGCGGCGCAGACGCGGAAAGCCCGCTCGCCCTGCAGTCCCGCGCCGACCTGCTCAAAGGGGGCGACTTCGGCCCTGCCATCGTCCCCGGCAAACCTCAGGCCAGCCTGCTCTTTCAATCTATACAGCGGACCCACAAAGAACTGAAAATGCCTCCCGATGCGGAAGAGCGGCTCAATGCCGAAACACTGGGGCACTTCAAACGCTGGATTGAATGGGGCGCCCCCTGGCCGGAAGAACAGACGAAAGCACGCCCCACCACAGACACAAAGTCAGCCGAAAAACTGACCACCAGCCACTGGTGCTTCCTGCCCCGCCGGGAAGTCACACCACCGGAAATTGACGATCCCCACTGGTCCGGGACCGCCATCGATCGTTTCATCTACGCCCGCCTGCAGACAGAACAACTGACGCCCGTGCCACTGGCCGATCGCAGAACACTGATCCGCCGGGCCACCTTCGACCTTACCGGCCTCCCCCCCACGCCACAGGAAATCACAGACTTCCTCAACGATCCCGCTGCAGACGAAACCGCATTCGCCACTGTCGTTGATCGACTGCTCGCCTCTCCCGCTTACGGGGAACGCTGGGGCCGTCACTGGCTGGATGTCGCCCGCTACGCAGATACCCAGGGGGACGTCGGCGATTTCCCGATCCCCGGTGCCTACCTTTACCGCAACTGGGTCATTGACTCCCTCAACGACGATCTCCCCTACGATCAGTTTCTCACCGCCCAACTCGCCGGCGACATCCTCTCCCAACAGGAATCCGATCCGGCCCGGGCCAGGCAACTTAAAATCGCTACCGGCTTCATCGCCCTCTCCCGCCGGTTCGGCAACACCCGTTTTGAAGATCAGCACCTCACCATCGACGACACCATCGATACCATCGGCCGCGGACTCATGGGCGTCACGCTCAAATGCGCCCGCTGTCACGATCATAAATTCGATCCGATGCTCGCCACCGACTACTACGGACTCTACGGCATCTTCGAAAGCACCCTCTACCCCAGTATGGGCGCTTCGAATCAGCCCTCTCCCACGCAATTGGTCTCTGCTGAAAACACGCCCGGATCACAACAGAAAATCGACGCCTACTGGAAACTGCTCAGCCACTATCAACACCAGATCCGCAATCACTTCCGCCCCTGGCTCAAACCGACTCTCAAGGAATATAAAGAGGTCGCCGCAAAAATCGAACAGGCGAAACAGGCTGGTAAACCATTCGACAAACTGGAAGCCCGTCGACAGAAACTCCTCAACACCAAACAAGGCAAGTTTCGCGAACTGATGCTGCACGGTCTCCCCTGGCTCAAACAGGAAAAGGCCCGCCTGGTCAAGCAGCCCCCCGTGGAAATGCTCTACGCTGTCATCGATGGCAAACCGCATCACAGTCGTCTGCACCGCCGTGGCGATCCGGAGAACCAGGGGGATGTCGTTCCCCGCCAGTTCATCAGCGTCATCTCGGAATCGAAACCGGACCTCGACAAACAGCACTCGGGACGCCTCGAACTGGCCCGCTGGCTGACCAATCCGGAACACCCCCTCACCGCCCGCGTGATGGTCAACCGGCTCTGGTATCATCACTTCGGACAGGGCCTCGTCAAAACCGTCGATAATTTCGGCGTCCTCGGTGAAGCCCCCTCGCATCCAGAACTGCTCGATTACCTGGCCAGTCAACTGATCGCACACCAGTGGTCGCTCAAAGCCCTGCATCGACAGATCATGCTGACCCACGTCTATCGCCTCGACAGCCGGGACCAGCCGGAAAACAGTCGCCGCGATCCGGACAACGTCTACCTCTGGAAACACACCCGCCGCCGCCTCGACGCCGAATCCATCCGCGATGCCATGCTCTTCGTCTCCGACGAACTCGACCGCGAACAGGGCGGCCCGCACCCGTTCATCCCCTGGCATAAAAAAGGCTACAGCCTCAACGGTCCCTTCCACGAAGTTTTTGAGACCAACAAACGCAGCGTCTACCTGATGACGCAGCGACTCTACAAACATCCCTTCCTGGGTCGCTTTAACGGCCCCGAAACCAACGAAACCTCGGGCAGTCGGCACAGTTCGCATCTGCCCACACAGGCACTCTACCTGATGAACGCCCCCTTCGTGCCCCGACAGGCAGACGCCCTGGCACAGCGCATCGAACAGACATATTCAACACCTGCAGAACAGGTGGAACTCGCCTGGCAGTTGGCCTACGGTCGCCCCCCGACCGAATCCGAACAGTCAGACGCCCTTGAGTTTCTTAAAACGTATCAGGCACAACTGGCAGCAGAACAAACGCAGGATTCAGCAACAGAGGTCCCTTCCGCCTGGACCGCGCTGGCCAAAGTTCTGCTCACCAGTAACGAGTTCTTTTTTATTGACTGACCCCGCAATCCACCAGGAACGCAGTATGTCCGATTCCGCATTGATCTCTCGACGACAGCTTCTGCAGGCCGGCCTGGGGACCTCAGCAGGTCTCTGGCTCCCCCGCGTATTGCCCGCCGAACTCGCGGCCCCGCATCATCGGCCTCGTGCCAAACACGTGATCATGCTCTACATGTCCGGGGGCTACTCGCACGTCGACACCTTCGACCCCAAACCCGAACTCACCAAGCGGCACGACCAGTCGATCGGCAATGAAAACAAAGCCGCCGTCTCCGGTCAGCCCAAAGTGGAACGCTATCTCAAAGCCCCGCTCTGGAAATTCCGTCCGAACCGGGAGTGCGGCACGGAAGTCAGCGACCTCTTCCCCGAGATCCGTAAACAGATGCACGAAGTTGCGTTAATCCGCTCCATGAACTGCGATCACCGCGACCACGGCGAAGCCACCCTGCAACTGCACACCGGCAGCACCACCGCAGCCATGCCCGGCATGGGAGCCTGGCTGAGTTACGGCTTAAAATCATTCAACCCGAATCTCCCGTCACACGTCGTCATCTCCGAACATCGTCCCTACAACGGCCCCCAGTTGTGGGATGCCAACTTCCTCCCCGCGGTCAATACCGGCGTCCGCGTCATGCCCGGTAACGATCCGATCCCCTATCTCAAATCTCCCACGTCGCATACCCGCCAGCAGCTCGAACTCTCGTTGTTACAAAAACTGAATCAGCGTCACCTAGATCGCCGCGATCACGATTCCGAACTCACCGGTCGCATGAGTACCTTCAAAGCCGCCTCCGGTCTCCAGCGCCAGGCCCCCGAAGCACTCGACCTCTCTCGTGAATCGAAGTCAACACTCGAACTCTACGGCGCCGCACAGGGCGACCAGGCCAGCTATGCGGCCCAGTGCATCATGGCCCGCCGTCTCATCGAACGGGGTGTCCGCTTTGTCGAAATCATCGACGCCGTCGGTGCCTGCCGGGATAACTGGGATGCCGCGCACCGCGACATGGCCTCGCACGAAAAATACGCCTGCCGCGTCGATCAGCCCATCGCCGCCCTGATCACCGACCTCAAACAGCGGGGCCTGTTCGAAGAAACCCTGCTCGTCTTCTGCACCGAATTCGGCCGCTCCCCCTGGGCCCAGGACGGCAAAGGAACCAAATCCCGCACCCATCATCCCAACGCGTTCTCCTGCTGGCTGGCCGGCGGAAATGTACGCGGCGGCGTGATTCACGGCGAATCCGACGACATCGGTAACTACGTTGTCAAAGACCTGGTCCACATCCACGACTTCCATGCCACCATCCTGCACATCATGGGACTCGACCACGAACAACTCACTTACCGCCACGCAGGACGGGACTTCCGTCTCACCGACGTGCACGGACACGTCGTCAAGCAGATACTCCACTCCTGATCCCATATCGTACCCCTGACGATTTTAGCGACACCCGCGCTGATATTTTCCAC
The DNA here is from genome assembly GCF_008329715.1 of Gimesia chilikensis. Lineage (GTDB taxonomy): Bacteria > Planctomycetota > Planctomycetia > Planctomycetales > Planctomycetaceae > Gimesia > Gimesia chilikensis. The sequence goes on from NZ_VTSR01000001.1 coordinate 523,445, forward strand.
ACCTCAAATCACCTTTTCTCTTCAGAGAATGGGTTTCCTCGCTGTTTGACCAGCCGTAGACTTGAGTGAAATCGGAACGCATTTTGCGGCTCTCGCATTTAGCGACTCAGAAGTCGTCAAGATTTCTTTCAACTGTCAGGAGTATCAAATGGTCGGTTTTCTTCGAGTGATGTTAGTCGGTGTCCTCAGTCTCAGTACCAGTCTGGTTATGGCGGCTGGACCAGAACCGGCTCAACTCAAAGCCTCCCGCGACAAAGCGATCACGTTTCTCAAGAACTCCCAGAACGAAGATGGAACCTGGACCTTCAGCGAAGCCGCCGGCATCTCTGCCCTGGTCACTTCCGCACTTATTGAATCGGGTGTTCCCCTCGACGATCCCACGGTTGCCAAAGCACTCAACCGGTTGTCTGATTTCTGTCAGGAAGATGGTCGCATCTGTTCGGCTCGCAGCAATCACGCTGGCTATGAAACCGCCGTCGCCCTGATGGCCCTGCAGGCCGCCAACAAATCGGGCAAATATGATGAGCAGATCAACAAGGCCGGAAAATTCCTCCGCAGTCTGCAATTCGATGAAAGCAAAGATGTCAAACCCAGCGATCTCTCCTACGGCGGCGCAGGCTACAGCCCCGACGGCGGTCGCCCCGACCTCTCCAATACTGCCTTCATGATCCAGGCCCTCAAAGCCGCCGGTGCGAAAGATGATGACCCAGCGATTCAGAAAGCACTGACTTTCGTCTCCCGCTGTCAGAACCTGGAAAGCGAATATAACACCTCCCCGGCTGCTGCCAAAATCAACGACGGCGGATTCTACTACACGGTCGCCGCCGGCGGATCGTCACCTTCCGGCAAAACTAAAGAGGAAGGCCTCCGCTCATACGGCAGCATGACCTATGCAGGCCTCAAAAGCATGATCTACGCCGGACTGACTCCCAAAGATCCCCGCGTCAAAGCCGCCCTGGACTGGATCCAGAAAAACTACACCGTCCAGAACAATCCCGGCATGGGCGACAACGGTCTCTACTACTATTACCAGCTGTTTGCCAAAGCACTCGACACCGCGGACATGCAGCAGGTCAAAGACAGCAAAGGCAACACGCACGACTGGCGCAAGGAACTTGCCGACCACCTGTTTACCCTGCAGCAGGACAACGGCAGTTGGGTCAACTCCAAATCCAATCGCTGGTTTGAAGGAGACCCCAACCTGGTCACCGCCTACACGCTGCTCGCCTTGAAGAACTGCGAGTCAGCTCCTCCCAAGGATTAAGCGAAGATTAATCACGTTCCGGCGAAGCCAGCTTCCGCAGCCGCAGCCAGTCTGCGGCGCGGTCAGTCCAGCTGTCGACATTCGAATCGGCCACCGGTCGCATCCCGTAACCGTGACCGCCCGTTTCATAGATGTGCAGTTCGGCCCCGACGCCGTTATTTTTGAGAGCCGTATAATACAGAATACTGCTCAACGGCGTCGCATGGTCGTCATGTGCGTGTGCCATGAACACCGGTGGTGTCTTCTTCGAAACCGTGAAGACTTCATTCAGATTTCCGGTCTTGTCGTCCATCAGCCGCCAGGGATAAATCAGCAGGCTGAAATCCGGTCGACACGAAACTTTGTCGGTCGCATCCTGTGCCGGATATGCCCGTTCGTCAAATCGAGACGTCACCAGCGCCGCCGCCTGACCGCCTGCAGAAAAACCAATCACGCCGATCTGGTCCGGTTGCAGACCCCACTCTTTGGCCCGCTCGCGCACCAGGCTCAATGCCCGCTGCCCGTCCTGCAGGGGACGTTCAGAAAATGCCGGCAACTTATCGTTCGCCCGCTCGGGGGGAGTCTTGCCAGGCTTGGTTCGATAGTGCACCACAAACGCCGTAATCCCCATCGAATTTAACCACTGGGCCGTCTCTGAACCCTCTTTGTCGGCGACCACGTAGTTATAGCCCCCGCCGGGAAAGATCAGCACTGCCGACCCGTTCCGTTTGCCCGCCGGTGGCTGATAGAGAAACAGCTGCGGTCGCGTAATATTTTTAACGCGGGTTGCCGGCGGATTTTCATTCTCCCGTCGCGGCAGTTTTTCACCGGTATTCTTAGTCGTTTCGCCCGGCGCCATCCCGGGCCAGATATCGATCACCGCATCCGGCTCGCGTGCATCAACAGCACTCACCAGCCCACAAAACATACCTGCAAAAAATAGTGACAGCAGCGCCCACCGTCTCATACCAGTATCTCCTCAACAATTCTGGACGGTTCAACGCCCGTCAGTTTAAAATCAAGTCCCTGATGTCGATACGTAAATCGCTCGTGATCAATGCCCAGCAGATGCAGTACGGTCGCATGCAGATCGCGGACATGCACCGGGTTCTCGGCCACGTTGTAACTGAATTCATCGGTCATGCCGTAGGTCATCCCCGGTTTCACACCACCCCCGGCCAGCCAGGTTGTGAAGCACCGCGGATGATGGTCGCGGCCCCCTTCGGGACTGTCCCATTTGCCCTGCCCCGCGACACCGCGGCCGAATTCACCACCCCAGATCACCAGGGTCTCATCCAGTAGACCGCGCTGCTTGAGATCTTTCACCAAAGCGGCACTTGCCTGGTCGGTATCGCGACAGCGGGCCACGCACCAGGAACCGAGGCGGCTGTGATGATCCCAGTCCGGATGAAACAGCTGCACGAACCGCACGCCCCGCTCGATCAACCGCCGTGCCAGCACACAGTTGGCTGCGTAACTGCCGGGCCGACGCGAATCGGGACCATACAGTTCAAACGTCGATTCCGGCTCGTCGCTCAAATCATTCAGTTCTGGAATACTCGACTGCATCCGCCACGCCATTTCGTATTGCCGGATCCGGGTTTCAATTTCGGGATCTCCGGTCTGCTCGAGTCGCATCTGATTCAGTTCTGCAATGCCGTCCAGCATCCCCCGTCGGATCGGCCGCGGCATTCCGTCCGGATCGCGCAGATACAATACCGGCTCTTTCGCGTTTCGCAGCTTCACCCCCTGGTAACGGGACGGCAGAAAACCGCTGCCCCAGTAATGATCATATAACGGCTGATCGCTGGGCCGCTTCATCTTGGAGATCAACACCAGGTAGTCAGGTAGATTCCGGTTCTCGCTCCCCAGTCCATAGCTCGACCAGGCCCCGATTGACGGTCGCCCCGGCAGCTGATGCCCGGTCAGAAACTTCGTCATCGCGGGGGCATGATTGATCTGATCGGTGTTCATCGACTTGATGAAGCAGAGCTCGTCCGCCACTTCACCATGAAAAGGCAGCCACTCGCCCAGCGTCGCTCCGCTCTCGCCATAGCGTTTGAACTTCGTCCGCGAAGGCATAATCAACTGTTTCTGATTGGCCGTCATCGTCGTCAGTCGCTGTCCGCCCCGTACGCTTTCGGGCAGTTCCTTCCCCGCCCACTTCATCAGGTTGGGTTTATAGTCGAATAGCTCAATCTGCGACGGTCCCCCCGATTGTGTCAGGAAGATCACGTTCTTCGCTTGGGGTGGCTTGTGCGGCAGATCGGGTAGACCAATCGGCGTAACTTTCTCAGCCGCCCGACAGCGTGTCGCTTCCAGCAGTCCCAGTGCCATCGCGCCCAGTCCAACGCCTGCGCCCTGCCCCAGAAAATACCGGCGGGAGACTTCCAGTGCGGAATGTTCCAATGGCTCATTCATGGGTAATCGCCTCATCCAGGTTAAAGATCATACTCGCGACCACCATCCAGGACGCCAGCTCATCGGGTGCAACCTTGCTCGTGGCTGGCGGCTGTCCCACATCGAGCAGTTGCAGTGCTGCCTCGGGATGACTCTGATAATAATCGCGTGACTGCTCATACTCGCGTGCCAGCACCGTCTGCTCCTTAGCAGTCAGGGGACGGGATAGAATCCGCCGTGCGATGAAATCGATCCGCTCAGCCGGCGTCTGCTCCTCTTGAATCGCAGTCCGTGCCAACTCACGTGAGGATTCCAGAATCGTCACATCGTTCAACAGAGTCAGCGCCTGCAGCGGAGTATTCGTCCGCCGCGGCTGCACTTCACAGACCCGCCGCTGAGCACTATCGAACAGAAACGTCGGCGCACTCGAACGTCGCCAGAACGCATACAGACTCCTGCGGTACTGCGCCGCTCCCTGGCTCGGTTCATACGTGAAGCGTCCCATGAACATCTCGGCCCAGACACCCGGCGGCTGATAAGGCATCACCGGCGGTCCCCCTTGTGCCGGGTTCAGCAGTCCGCTGGCCTGCAGGGCCGCATCGTGAATCATCCAGCTGGGCAGACGGAAGCGGGCACCGCGGGCCAGCAAGCGGTTCTCGGGATCGCGGGCCAGCAGCGCGGGTGTGACGTCGCTTTGCTGCTGATACGTCCGGCTGGTGACGATCAGTTTCAGAATGTGTTGCAGATCCCAGTCGTGTTCCATTAATTCCACGGCCAGCCAGTCCAGCAGTTCCGGGTGTGTAGGCGCCTCTCCCTGCAGACCGAAGTCGCCCGGCGTCCGCACCAGCCCGGCACCAAAACAGAGCTGCCAGAGATGGTTCACCACCACCCGTGCCGTCAACGGATTCTGTTCCGCCACCAGCCACTGCGCCAGGTCCAGCCGGTCTTTTGTTTTCTCAACAGGCATCGGCAGGATCGCTTCCGGCACCGAGCGGGAAACCTCCTTACCATGCTTGTCCCAGACACCCCGCTCCAGCACATACGTCTTCCGCGGTTCTTTGCGTTCGGCCAGTACCATCACCGACAGGTCCCCGGCCGCTTTTTTTACCTGTGACAACTGGGCATTCGCCCGGTCCAGCTCCGCCTTCCGTCGCTGGTAATCAGCATGGTCCACCAGGAACTGTTCCAGTAACCGCTTTCTCAATTTCGGATCCAGCTCGCCCGGTTCTTTGACATTCGCCTTGGCCAATGCTTCCAGCGGCATCGGATCGAGTGACCGCACAGCCTGTCCCGGCTGATCGGTCAGCAGCAGTCGGAACCGGCCGATGTTCGCATCCCCCTCGGTGGAGCGATGCAGCATCACAAAGATCAGCTCTTCCCCCGGCTCCAGCACCAGCGGCTCCGCCAGTGCAAACACAGCGGTATGTTGCTGGCGGGCCGAGTACGTCTCGGTCGTCCAGCCGTTACGGGGATCGTCGTCCAACGTGTCTTTAATTTTGCCGTAGTTGCGACCTTTGGCAGACTTTTCAACATCCGCCACCGCAGAGGCAATTTCGATGTCGCGTAACTGGGAGCTCCCCTCGCGACGCACCTGCAGCTTGACATCGGTCAGAATGAATTCACCGGTTTTCCCCCGGGATAATTTACCATCCGTATGCGAGGGATGCGGAAAGACCTCCAGCCGCAGTCCGGTAACGCGGGGCAGCTTCGTTGATGCAGTCAGCCGATAGTCATCCTGGCGCAGGACGGGCCCACTCGTCTGGATGATGCCCTCGGCTTCCTGTTTCAACACCGTCCCTTCCACCGAACTCAGACCGGTAATCTGTGGCTGATACCAGGACTGAAAATCCTGTTGTTTGACTCTTTGTATCTGCTCGACCAGCCACGGTGCGAATTCCGCTTCCGCCTGCTTGCGGGCGGCGGCTTCCAGCGGCTTCCGGTCCTGTACGACCTGCTCCGCCTCTTTAATCGCCCGCTCCACCAGCGGTGATTTATACTTCAGATAAGGCTTTGCCCGACTCCCCGCTTTGCCGTCCTCGTCAATGCTGTTGAAGAAGGCGAACAGGCTGTAATAATCGGCCTGCGAAATGGGATCGAATTTGTGCGAATGACACTGGCAGCAGCCCAGTGTCAGCCCCAGCCAGACGGTCCCCGTTGTATTTACCCGATCGATGACATAATCGATTCGAGACTCTTCCGGGTCGCGGCCCCCTTCACCGTTGGTCATGTGATTCCGATGAAAGCAGGTCGCCAGTTGCTGCTCGGGAGTCGACTTCGGCAGCAGATCGCCGGCAAACTGCTCGACCGTAAACTGATCGAAAGGTTTGTTCTCATTGAACGACTGCACTACCCAGTCCCGCCAGGGCCAGTTCGTGCGGGTTGCATCCTGTTGAAACCCGTCCGTATCCGAATAGCGGGCCAGATCCAGCCACCACATCGCCATCCGTTCGCCGTAATGTTTCGATTTCAGCAGACGGTCTACCAGCTTCGCATACGCCTCCGGCGAATTATCATTCACAAACGCGTCGACTTCGGCCAGCGTGGGAGGCAGTCCCGTCAGATCAAAGGAGACCCGGCGGATCAGGGTTCGCTTTGCAGCAGCCGGGGAGAGGGACAGCCCCTCCGCAGCCAGCTTCCGCTGTACCAGCACATCGACCGGATGCTGCTTTGTTTCTTCCGCGCTGAATTTCACCTTCGCGGGCGGCTCAAACGACCAGTGCCGTCCCCACTGCGCCCCCTGCTCAATCCACTTGCGGATCGTTTCCACCTGCGACTTTGTCAACGGTTTGCGGTGCGAGTCCACAGGCGGCATCAGCAGATCACTGTCATCAGTACTGATTCTTGCCAGTAACTCACTCTGCTCCGGCTTCCCGGGAACGACCGCCGCCGTACCATCCCGATCTTCGATTGCCGCTTCGCGGAGATCCAGCCTGAGGCCGGCTTCGCGATGTGTGGGATCGGGACCATGACAGTGAAAACAACGATCCGAAAGGATCGGCAGCACATCACGGCTGAAATTCACCTCATCTTCCGCAAGACAGACTGTGCCCATCAGAAGAAAAGCTGAAAGCGCGATGAGAAATTTGAAGAAACCAGGCATGATAATCAATGCAGATTGAGATTCAGGCAGGAGATCGAACGGAGGCAGCCGGAAAGAATCACTTCGGCTTTATTCATGGTACTTACGCCCCTCCCCCAGGTCCAGAGAAACCCTCTTCCGGCATTCCGGAATACGGATCGTATGTCGACGAAGTCCTGATATTTCTTCCCAGGGAAAAATACATCAGTACAATCTGATCAGTTTTCCGCAATGCATCCTGAAAAATGCCCCAGACCCCACGGTCTGTTCACCCCGGGCACGGAAAAAAAGATTGACATGTGGTTTATCATATTTATTATTAATTAGTGATATTTACTTAAATAATGATCCTTTATTTCGCGCTCTTAAATACATTCAGCCGCTCAATCAATCGATTTCCGTTTATCATATTTTTTAAAGGAAATGAACATGGGCACCCACTTAAGACGCAAAGCATTCACATTAATTGAACTACTGGTCGTCATCGCAATTATCGCCATTTTGATTGCCTTACTCTTACCAGCTGTTCAGCAGGCACGGGAAGCGGCTCGCAGATCTCAGTGCAAAAACAATCTCAAGCAACTGGGATTGGCCTTCCACAACTACCACGACACCTTCGGCTGCTTACCCAACGGCAGCCATCCCACTCCCACCTATCCGGGCGGTGGCTATCACATGGGCTGGGCTCCCAAAATTTTCCCCTACATTGACGAGGCGACCCGGCTGCACGCCATGGAAGCCTTCTCCCCCAACCCGATCAGTGAACTCGCTCCCTGGCGGATCGATACCGCACCGCATAATGGCCGGAATGAAATCTGGGGACCCATTCCCGTTTTCGCCTGCCCTTCATCTGCCTTGGGCAATCGATCACCCGATATCGTGAATTCAACCCTTCCCTGGATTGTGAGTCATGGAGCGCTGCACTATCGCGCCTGTGCCGGTCGTGTTGATGATGTCACTAACCCTTCGGATGCTAATAACTACCGCTGGGCCAATACCGGACTGATTTTCCCACAGAGCAAAACCAGATTCCGCGATGTAATTGACGGAACAACCAACACTATTCTGCTTGGGGAATCGTCGTCTTCTTACGGCTGGTCAGCTTCAATGAAAGCCGGCTGGGGCGGAATTCAACCCTGGACCTGGGGCATGTACTGGTACACCGACACCAGACGTCTGATGCTGGACAGTAAAAACATCCAGTTCCCCATTAACTACCGTGGAAGTTTTGGTACCAACCATACTCCTTACACCAGCTACCACGTTGGTGGAGCACACTTCCTGATGGGTGACGGCTCCGTCCACTTCATCAGTGAGAACATCGATCTCGCACTGTTCAAAGGACTCGGCACCAGAGCCCAGGGCGAAGTTCTGGGTGAATGGTGATCTAAACACCTGAAATGGTTTTCTCCCGGAAAGAGCAGCTGTTCTTTCCGGGGGAGATTTACCTTGACCTGAATTGGTTTCAATCAATCCCTACCACACTTCACTTTACTACCAGGGTATTTCAGATGATCTCCAGACCTGTACCTTTCAACTTGAGAATATTTTGCAATCGTTTCGTTCAAGCTGTCATGTTAGTCCTGCTGATCTCCGTCTGGGGCTGTGGAGACGGCCATCCGGCTCGCTCTCCGGTCACAGGCAGCGTCAGTTATAATGGAGAGGTGCTGCATATCGGTTCGCTGGTCTTTATTCCCGTTGGTGGCGGTCCCCCCGCCCAGGGTAACATCGACCGGGACGGCAATTACTACATGGGAACATTCGATGAATCGGATGGTGTGATCCCCGGCGAATACAAAGTCATGATCACCGCCATGACCAGCGAAGGGGGTTCCGGCCTCCCGGAAGATGCCGTCAACGGCAATGCCGGTCCCGTGTCTGTCATTCCAGAATGGTACGGCGATCTCGAAAACTCCGGTCTTGTGGTCAGAGTCGAACCAGACAAACCCAACACGATCGACTTCCCACTGACCGACGACAAACCCAAAAAGGCCAAATGAGCCTGTTCCTGTTCTTGTCCCCTTCCTGTCGCAGATCAAACACTGATCTGCTGCAGGTCGGGAAATAAGTTTCTAACAACTCCGCATTTCTGTTCCCCGCCAGTTCCTCCCCCCTCGACCGAATTCGAGCCTTTCCACATCCAGGTGTACGCGAATCTACCGGAATAATGGCTTGTTCCCCGTCAAAACTCTCTATAATAATAGATACCCGCAATTATCACTCGACTACCCTCTCCGGAAATGCGATTTCGTTCCAGCGATCGTTTCCCTTAAAGAGCATTCATGACTACACATTCGCGTACCAGTCGCCAGCAGTTCGAAGAATATAAAACAGAGTTTCGTGAAACCCAGATCAAGGCCCAGCAGAAACAGGCGTCGAACCGGGACCGTTCCTCCTGGGAACTGATCCGCAGCTTTCTGGGACTGCTGAAAAACTACCGGGCCTCCGTACTGTTGTCACTGGGCACACTGACGATTGCGACCCTGCTCGCGTTAATCCCGCCCGCGGCCACAAAGTTCGTGGTCGACTATGTGCTCGATCAGAAACCACTGCCCGTAAATCTCCCCTCGTGGGTCCCGCATCAACCCTGGCCACTGCTGGTCACAATCACTGTTGGTGTGATTCTGATCTCGATGGTGCGTATCGCTCTGCAGATCTGGGGACGCTGGCATGCAACCCGCATCACCAAGTTGATTCAAATGAAGGTCCGCAAACTCGTCTTTGCGCACGCCGTCCGCCTCCCCCTGCACCGCGTCCAAGAACTTAAATCAGGTGGTGCGACCAGCATTCTCCGCGAGGATGCCGGCAGTGTCGGCGAACTGGTCTTCGGTATGCTCTATAATCCCTGTCGCGCGATCATCCAGTTACTCGGCAGCTTGATCATTCTGGCCTGGGTCGACTGGCGTCTGTTACTGGGCGCGCTGTTTCTGGTGCCGCTGGTCTACCTCACCCATCGTACCTGGATCAGTCGGATTCGTCCGCAACACCGCAAGATCCGTCAGCAGCGCGTTGCCGTCGATGCCCTGGCCACCGAGTCCTTTGGTGGCATGCGCGTCGTGCGTGCCTTCGGTCGGCAGCGGTCTGAGACAACCCGCGTGTTGCGCGGCAACCACCTGATGGGGCGCCAGGAACTCTACGCCTGGTGGTGGTCGCGACTGATTGAGATTGTCTGGGAAACCCTGATCCCGATCGCTTCGGCCTGCCTGCTCCTCTACGGCGGCTGGCAGGTGCTGCAGGGAGAACTCACACTGGGTGACCTGGTGATGTTCCTGGCTTACCTGCTGATGCTGCTCGGTCCGCTGGCCGTGCTTGCGCAGAGTGCCGCCCAGTTCCAGAACAGCCTCTCAGGACTGGATCGCGTGCTCGATCTACTCGCCGAACCTCGCGAAATGGAATCGGCCACCGCCAGAAAAATCAGTCGGGGCGATGTGGAAGGCCGCGTCACTTTCCAGGATGTGAATTTTCAATATCCCGGCTCGCTGCAATATGCCCTCGAGGACATCTCGATTGATATTGCGCCCGGCGAAACCATCGCACTGGTGGGTCCCAGTGGGGCGGGCAAAACCACCTTCTGTAATCTGGTCGCCCGATTTTATGATCCGACTTCAGGACAGGTGCAGCTCGATGGTCAGGATCTAAAAGACCTCGATGTAGAAAGTTACCGGCACCTGATCGGTGTCGTCGAACAGGATGTCTTTCTGTTTGATGGCTCCGTTGCTGAAAATATCGGTTATGGGAATCGACACGCGGAATTATCAGAAATTCAACGGGCTGCGGAAGTCGCGAATGCCGATGAATTTATTCAGCATCTGCCACAAGGTTATCAGACCCTCATTGGTGAGCGGGGTGTCAAACTGAGCGGCGGACAACGACAGCGTCTGGCCATCGCTCGTGCAATTCTGGCGGATCCCCGTCTGTTAATTCTTGATGAAGCGACCAGTAATCTGGATACCGAAAGCGAACGCCTGATTCAGGACAGTCTGGCCACATTGATGCAAAATCGTACCTGTTTTGTGATCGCCCACCGCCTGAGTACAATTACGCACGCCAATCGAATCGTCGTCTTTGAAGGGGGACGCATCATCGAAACCGGCACACACGAGACGCTCATGGAGACAGACGGCAAATACCGGGAAATGGTCCTCCTGCAGACCAGCCCCGCGGAAGTCAGCTGAACTGAAATGACTTTCAGGTAAAAAATCAATTCCACAAAACCCTTCGCGTGCGACGGGTTCCAAATTGAAAACCCCTGCATGCATGCGTACAATTTGATGTAAGAGTTAAAGCGTTTTCCCACCTGAACCATCCCTCAATCAAAAATAATATTTCAATCGTCGGTGACGTCATTTTCACGACGTCGTCGAGACACTCTAAAAGCCCCTTTCGTTTTACTGGTTATATTTAAATCACCGGGATGCTCCCGGAAAGGAAGAGACTCGAATGAACGTATCGGAACACCGAAGCTACCCCCTGCTGCTCAAACTCAGCGTGGCGACAGCCCTGCTGGCAGGACTGACCTGCACTCAGGCGGGAACAGCACAGGCTGCCGAAAAAAAATCAAACAAAGTGCAGCTGGGTACAGATGAACTTACACTGGGAGTTCCCGGCAAAGGCCCCCTCACCAAAGCTGAAATCAAAGAGTGGCTCGACAATCCCGAGAATCACCAGATTCTGGAAGTCACGCTCCCCCTCGGCCTCAGCGCCGGTCAGGCCCAAATGCAAGGCCTCAAAGAAAATCCCCTCACCAGGGCCAAAGTTGAACTGGGACGCCAGCTCTATTTCGACACGCGTCTCTCGTCCGATAACACCATCAGCTGTGCCAGCTGCCATCATCCCGATGAAGGCTGGGGACGACACACACAGTTCGGCATCGGTGTCCGGGACCAGGAAGGGGGCCGTAACTCGCCCATCAGCTACAACCGGATTCTCAGCGGTCCTCAATTCTGGGATGGCCGTGCCGCCACGCTGGAAGAACAGGCAGTCGGACCGATCGCCAACCCGATTGAAATGGCCAACACGCATGAGAACGCAGTGAAGACTCTCAAGAAGATCCCCGGCTATCAGATGCAGTTCAAGAAAATCTTCAAAGACGGCATCACCATCGATAACGTCGGCAAAGCCATCGCAGCTTTTGAACGTGCCGTGGTGACCGGACCGACTCCCTTCGATTACCAGGAGCAGCTCAAACCATTCCTCAAACTCGATAAGGAAGATCTGGAAGACTTCAAGGAAGAGTACGAAGCGGCCCTGGCAATGACCAAAAAACATCCCATGTCAGACAGTGCCAAACGCGGTATGAAACTGTTCTTCAGCGAAGAAGTCAACTGCGCCGCCTGTCACCTGGGTCCGAACCTGGCCGATGAAAAATACCACAACCTCGGCGTCGGCATGGATGCAGATAAACCGGACCTCGGTCGCTACGAAGTCACCAAACAGGAGAAAGATAAAGGTGCCTTCAAAACTCCCACGATTCGCAACGTCGAACAAAGTGCACCTTACATGCATGATGGATCGCTGGAGACACTGGAAGAAGTCGTGGAACACTACAACAAAGGGGGCACACCTAACCCCTGGTTGAGTGACAAGGTCAAAAAACTGAACCTGTCGGCCCAGGACAAAAAAGACCTGGTTGCCTTCATGAAAGCCTGTACCGGCCCCTTCCCCAAAGTAGAGTCGGGACGGCTGCCTGAGTAAGGCTGATGTAGCATTGTGAATTAAATTCGACAGCCCGGCTGAGAAGTCGGGCTGTTTTTTTTGTCTGCACATCACTAAGACAGATCTTCCATCCAGTGTAACATCAGGTTGATTTAAAATCTCGAAACCGTATAGTCTATAGCAAACATTTCAGACACGAACCCGACATCTGATCTGTTTTCCCTCAACGTTTCACTGATCTGTCATCACGAGGACAGCCCTTGAGCGGCGTACTGGAAGTTATCGTCTTAACCACCCTGGCCGGGATCACGATTCCCATCGGGGGATTTCTCGCGCTGATCGAACGGATTCATCCCCGCTGGCTGGAAGTCGAATTTCGACACTCCATCATCGCCTTCGGTGGAGGCGTCCTGCTGGCGGCTGTCGCCCTGGTTCTCGTTCCAGAGGGCATTTCCGAGCAGCCCCCCCTGATCGCAGCGTTGGCGATTCTATTTGGCGGCGTCTGCTTCATGATCGTCGACCGCATTCTGGCGACTCACAAAAACTCGGCCTCTCAGTTAATCGCGATGCTGCTCGACTTTGTTCCCGAATCCCTCGCATTAGGGGCTTCCTTCGCGACCAATGGAGAATCCGTCGGACTCCTGCTGGCGATCCTCATCGGACTGCAGAATCTGCCGGAAGGCTTTAATGCCTTTCGCGAACTCAACAGTTCTACCACCATGACGAAAAAATACATTCTGCCCGGTTTCTGTCTACTGGTACTGCTCGGTCCCATCTCCGGATTGATCGGATACTATCTGCTGGCACTCATTCCCCGGATGGTCGGCCTGATCATGCTCTTCGCCGCCGGTGGCATTCTGTATCTGACATTTCAGGATATTGCCCCCCAGGCCAAACTCGAACGTCGCTGGGCACCTTCCCTGGGCGCTGTTCTCGGCTTCGTCTTTGGACTGATCGCACAAATGGTCATCGCCTGAAGATCGACGTTTTTGCCTCAACCTCGACTTTCCCACATACTTTTCTCTGATACTCAGAGGACCGCTTTACAGTGAGCTGCTATAATGCAAGCTGACTGGCAGCACAACATCCGCCGAGCTGTGCGGGCATTCTTCATCACAGATCAAAGGGTCCTCAGTGTCAGACTCCCCCTCTGCCTCTTCGAGTACATCACTCTGGAAATCACTGGAAACCGTTATCGCGCTGTTCACGATTCTGATGATCGTGGTCTACCTCTGTCTGCGCTATGGCTGGAATGTTCCGGAAACAACTCAAAACATCCCTCTCTGGTCGGTCCTGCTGCTGGGAGGCACGCCCCTGGTCTGGGGCCTGCTGGTCAAAATGGTCCATCGCGAATTCGGATCTGATCTGCTGGCCGGAATCTCGATCGTGGTATCCGTCATTCTGGGAGAGTACCTGGCCGGCTCCCTGGTGGTACTGATGCTCTCGGGTGGTGAGGCGCTCGAAGCCTACGCGGTCCGCAGTGCCTCGTCCGTCCTTCAGGCCCTCAGCCGCCGCATGCCGTCCATCGCACATCGTAAAACCGATTCCCGCATCGACGACATCGCACTGGATCAGATTCAGATCAACGATACGATCGTGATCTTCCCGCATGAGACCTGCCCCATCGACGGAACCGTGCTCGAAGGGCACGGCGTCATGGATGAATCTTACCTCACCGGTGAACCTTATATGATGTCCAAGACACCGGGATCGCAGGTCCTCTCCGGGGCCATCAACGGAGAAGCGGCCCTGATTGTCCGCGCAGAGAAACGGGCCATCGACTCGCGGTATGCCAAAATCATGGAAGTCATGCAGGCTTCCGAACAGCACCGCCCCCGGATGCGGCGACTGGCTGACCGACTGGGAGCCTGGTACACGCCCCTCGCGGTTCTGATCGGCATTGTAGCCTGGGTGTTGACCGGCGACCCGGTCCGCTTCCTGGCAGTGATGGTCGTTGCCACTCCCTGTCCACTGCTGATCGCAATACCGGTCGCGATTATCGGTTCAATTTCCCTGGCAGCACGCCGGGCAATCATTGTCCGTGATCCAACATCCCTCGAAACCGCAGATACCTGTCGGACAATTATCTTTGATAAAACAGGCACATTGACCTACGGCGAACCTCAACTCACCGAACAGATTTATGCGCCCAACATGAATGCGGAGGAGGTCCTCAGCCTGGTGGGTAGTATCGAGCGGTTTTCCAAACACCCGCTCTCTCAGGCCATTCTGGATGCCATGCAGGAGGCCCGAGCCGTCGTGCATGAAGCGACCGAAATCAGCGAACCTCCCGGACAGGGCCTCAAAGGCACGGTCAACGGACACAGTGTCGAGATCACCAGTCGCAAAAAACTGCTGCACCAATACCCCGACCTGGAATCAGAGCTCCCCGAACAGGTCGGCGGGCTGGAATGCGTGATTCTGATCGACAATCAATATTCAGGGCTCTACCGGTTTCGGGATACGCCCCGCAACGATGGTCTCTCGTTTATCAATCATCTCTCCCCCAAGCATCACTTTGGCAGGACCATGCTGGTCTCCGGAGACCGGGAATCAGAGGTCCGCTATCTGGCCGAACAGGTCGGAATTCAAGAGGTCTATTTCAGTCAAAGTCCTGAGCAGAAACTGGAAATCGTCAACCAGGAAACAGCGCAAGCGAATACCATCTTCGTGGGGGATGGCATCAACGACGCCCCCGCACTCGTCGCTGCGACTGTAGGCGTCGCTTTCGGACAGAACAGCGATGTCACCACAGAAGCCGCCGATGTAATTGTGATGGACAGTTCCCTGCAGAAGATCGACGAATTCCTGCACATCAGTCGTCGTATGCGTCGCATCGCCCTGCAAAGCGCGATCGGCGGCATGGCGTTGAGCATGCTGGGCATGTTACTCGCAGCCGCCGGTTATCTCCCCCCGGTCGCTGGTGCGATCAGCCAGGAGGTGATTGATGTTCTGGCGGTGCTGAATGCCCTGCGCGTGGCCCTGCCTCCCAAAGCCCTGATCGATTTCAAACCGGGGGAACCGGACTGATCATTTCCGGATCAGATCAACTCTAAGAACCTACTGGGCTTCGAAGCGAACTTCAGGAATCCCCTTCTGCCAAGAAATCACGTAGCGACCGTCGGACGTGGGATAGACGACATCCTGTTTCAGCTCAATGTCGGTGGGCGAACTTCGTAATCGATACTGGGGTCGTCCCGGGATGATAAACTCTCCTCCCAGTTGCACAATCATCTGCGTGCGATCGCCGAGTGAATGCCCGATCGATTTGAAAATCTTGCCATCCAGATCGTTCTCCGTCACAAACTTCGCGGAAACGTCCAGGCCGGCTGCTTTCATATTCTGATACATGTCCCGCGCGTCTGCATACGGGCAGGTGGTATCCCCGCTGCCATGGATGATCAGAATCTTTGTTTCATGTCCCCGGGCCTTCATCAGTTTCAGATGATGCGGGTTGCCCAGATAACGAATCTCCTGGCCGCCGGGCGTCAGGTAGTCGGGAGAATGTGGATCCTTACTGTAGCGGGCATTCAGGCTGCTCCCGCCGGGGAGATTGTATGCGATGTCATTACTCAACCGGGGCATACCGCAGATATCGACCACCCCGGTAAACGTATGCGGTGCGAATTTATTACACATCAGGGTGACATTCCCGCCCCCCGATCCCCCGGTCGCATAGATCCGTTTGTCGTTGAACGGAATCTGCTTGTCCTGTAATCCCTGAAAGACAAACGCCAGCGCCCGCAGGGCATCAATCGCCTGCAGGTAACCGAAATCGTAAGGAGCTCCCGACTGGTCTTTCCACGAACCGCTCTGCAGATAGTCCACGGAGATCGCGATCACATTGAGTTCTTTAGTCAGCACACTCGGATTGCCGGCCCCCGAAGTATTCGTTCCACCCCAGTTATGCAGGTTGAGAATCAGCCCCGTCTCTTTATTCACCTGCTGCAGACTTTTACCGGGATAGTAAATGTAGACTTTGACTTCACGCGGCCCCGGCTGAAACGGCCATTCCTGTGTCGCGATGGTGACTGTGCCATCCTTGTCCGGCAATTCTGCGGCCTGCACAGCGAGGTTCCAGAACAGCACACAACATAGACACAAAATAGACAGACACCGGTTCATCGTTCAGTCAACCTCAGTAAGTGAATTCATCAGATTGCGAGCCTTCAGAGCAGTCAGCCCCCTCTCTCACTTGACGCTGACTCTTCTATCGATCATCGTGAACTGGCTGGCTCGAGTCAATCCCGCCCCCTGCTTTCAGAGGAACCTGCTGATGACTGCACTCCCCACCGCCGAACCCCGGGAACTGAACCTGGATCCCGAACGGCTCAAACTGGCGCATCAACTGCTGACAGAATGGACGGACGCCGGCGATATTCCCGGCGCTGCCATTGTCGTCGGCCGCCATGGAAAAATGGTCGAACCAGTCTTCTTCGGCAAACAGGGGCCGGAAAGAAAAGCAGAACCGATTCGCCAGGATGGCATGTTTCTGCTCGCATCGATTACCAAACCCGTTGTTTATATGAGTGCCCTGCGTCTCGTCGAACGTGGCCAGCTGGTTCTATCCAATCCAGTCACGCATTACATCCCCGATTTCGCAGCGCACCATAAAGAATCAATTCTGGTCCACCATCTGTTCACACACACTTCGGGAATGCCTGATATGCTGTCGAACAATGTGGAACTCCGCCAGTCACTGGCCCCCCTGGATAAATTTATCAACGGGGCCATCTATGACACGGTTCCCCTGTTCCAGCCTGCGGGCACCGGACTCAGCTATCAGAGCATGGGCACGTTAATCGTGGCTGAAATTGTACAGAGACTCACGCGCAAAACCATCGCTCAGCACGTTCGTGATGAAATTATCAAACCACTGGGACTCAACAGCACCTGGCTCGGACGGGGTGATTTTCCTCGCGAGCGACTGGTGCGGGTCGAAACGCCCGAGTACCAGGCCGGTTCTCATTTCGGCTGGAACAGCAAATACTGGCAGGACCTCGGTGTCCCCTGGGGAGGCATGTTCGCTTCTCCTGCAGATATGGCGGTCATCTGTCAGTGCATGCTGAATTATGGCGAAGTCCAGGGAACGCAACTGCTCTCCCGCTCCATGGTCGAGATGGCCACGACCAACCGTCTGGATGACTATCCCGATCTGCCCGAATCAATCCGCCGCTCCCAACCGTGGGGACTGGGCTGGAGATTGAATCATCCGGGGCAAAGCGGCAGCTGGGGCAACCTGCTCGACCGCAGCGTCTTTGGACATACCGGCGCGACAGGGACCATGGTCTGGATGGATCGTCGTCGTGACGGCTTTGCTGTTCTACTCACGACGGCAATCCGCTCGCGAGCTCCCTGGCGACTGGTGCAGCTTTCAAACATCATCGCATCTGCATTCATTGAACCCGCGAATCTTTAACAGCGCTCGAAAATTTAACCTGCGAAAACTCTGATACGTTAAAGTCGACCGCATATTCAATACGATGGAGAGAAAAATAACGAAACGTTAAACATTGCCTGTTTCACTTGGGATAAGATAGCCCGTCTGGGTTCCACCTGCTTTGATTTGGCCGCAGTTCCGTTTTTTTTCCAGAATAGAAATTGATCAATTCCCATTCATTAATCACACTATTGAACTATACTGAGTCATTAACCTGACTTAGCCGCTCCTCATCACGCAGCAGACATCTTTAGCATATCAGATTCCAGGCATTGTTTATGAACTCTGTGATACCTGTTCTTGACCCCGCGTCGCCACAGGCAGAGGCAATCAACAACTTGTTTCTTCAGGTCTTATTGATCAGTGCCGTCATCTTTGCGATCGTGACTGGGCTGATCCTGATTGCCATTTCAAAAGGCCGCCGCCGCCAGACTCTTCCCGATCAGAATTTTGGCAGTGAGAAAGCAGAAATCGCCTGGGTCATCGGCCCGGTCATCATTGTACTCTGGCTGGTTGCCATCAGTGCAAACCTCGTCATCACCCTCAACGCCATACCTGATGTAAAACCACAAAGCGCAGACAACGCCGAGGAAGTTCAGGATGTCGAACTGATTATCACCGGACACCAGTGGTGGTGGGAGGTCGAGTACCCCAAAGCGGGTGTGATCTCCGCCAATGAAATTCATATCCCTGCCGATCCCAAACGGAAATTTCGCATCCGCATCAACTCGGATGACGTGATCCACAGCTTCTGGGTCCCACAGCTGGGCCCTAAGATTGACGCCATCCCCGGACGAGACAACTACCTCTGGCTGCAGGCCAGCAAGCCGGGCACTTATCAGGGCCGCTGCTCCGAATACTGTGGTGCCCAGCATGCCTGGATGAACTTCTTAGTCATCGGTGAGAGCGAAGAAGAATACCAGAAGTGGATCGCCGGACAACAAAAGAAACCCGAAGCGACAACGCTGATCTCCCCCCTGGCCATGGCTGGTCGAGAATACTTTTTCAAAGCGACCTGTCCGCGGTGTCATAAGATCGCAGGCACCTCAGCCCAGGCCATGATCGGCCCCGACCTGACTCATTTTGCGACGCGCAGCGAAATTGGTTCAGGCGTTCTGACCAACTCCACTGAGAACCTGACCCTCTGGCTCAAAAACCCCCAGGCGGTCAAACCCGGTTGTAAAATGCCGAACTTCAAGCTCAGTGAACAGAATCTTAAACAACTCGTAGCCTACCTGGAGACACTCAAGTGACGACAGGATCTGTTGAACAAGCCGACTATACCAGCCTCAAGTCCCCCGCGAACTACACGCGGCTGCTCGACTGGGTCAGTACGCTGGATCATAAAAAAATCGGCATCATGTACATCCTGACTGCCGTGTTCTACCTGGGGATCGGCGGCTTCGAAGCCCTGTTGATGCGGATTCAGCTTGCGCTGCCCAATAACACGTTTCTTGGGCCGAAAATGTTCAACCAGTTATTCACGATGCATGGGACTACCATGGTTTTCCTGGTGGGCATGCCCATACTGACGGGGTTTGCCAATTATTTTGTCCCCCTGATGATCGGTGCCCGCGATGTCGCCTTTCCACGTCTGAACTCGTTCGGCTTCTGGATCTTTTTCTTCGGGGCGGCACTATTGCACTTCAGCTTTCTGACGGGTTCCGCACCTAACGCCGGCTGGTTCAACTACGTTCCCCTCTCCACCAAAGCTTACAGCTCTCTGCAGGGAGTTGACTACTGGATCATCGGCCTGCTACTCATGGGGATTGGCTCCGTGTCGGGGGCGATCAACATCTTTGCCACGATTATCAGCCTCCGTGCGCCCGGCATGAGCCTGCAGCGGGTCCCGCTGTTTGTCTGGATGATGCTCATGCAGGTGATCCTGATCATCCTCGCTCTGCCGGCACTGAACTCGGCCCTGGCCATGTTGCTCATTGATCGCTGGCTGGGCTCTCCCTTCTTTGATCCCAGTCGCGGCGGTTCCGCAGTACTCTGGCAGCATTACTTCTGGATCTTCGGACACCCTGAAGTCTACATTCTGATTCTGCCCGGCTTCGGTATGATCAGCGAAATCATCCCCGTCTTCTCCCGCAAACCCATCTATGGTTATACCTTCGTCGCTGCTTCCTCAGTCGCCATCGTCCTCCTCGGGTACGGGGTCTGGGCGCACCACATGTTTGCTGTCGGCCTGGGCATGTATGCTGACATCTTTTTTGCCGTCGGTTCGCTGCTCATCGCGATCCCCACCGGTATTAAAGTCTTTAACTGGACAGCCACCCTCTGGGGCGGGGAAATCAATTTCAACACATCCCTGCACTTCGCTGTCGCGTTTCTGCTGCAGTTTGTGATCGGAGGATTGACCGGCATCATGTTCGCTGCGGTCCCCATCGACTGGCAGCTCACCGACACCTACTTCGTCGTCGCACACTTTCATTACGTGCTGATCGGCGGCCTCGTATTCGCCCTGTTCTCCGCCACCTATTACTGGTTCCCCAAAATGACCGGCCGGATGCTCAACGAGCGACTGGGGCTCACCCAGTTCTGGCTCTGGGTCATCGGATTCAACATGACCTTCATGGTTCAGCACTTCCTGGGCATGATGGGCATGCCCCGCCGTGTTTATACCTATGCCGACAATCCCGGCTGGGCACTGCTGAACGGAGTCGCTTCACTGGGAGCCCTCTTCATGGCCGTTGGTACTCTGGTGTTACTCTGGAATATCGCCGTGAGTCTCAAACGCGGTAAAATCGCCGGCGACAATCCCTGGGATGCCTTTACCCTCGAATGGGCGACCACTTCCCCGCCGCCCACTGAGAACTTCGAAACGGTTCCCGAAATCAAGAGCCGACGTCCCGTCTGGGATCTGAATCATCCCGAAAATGCAGACTGGAAAGTAGAAACCACTCCCGAAGACAAAGGCCGCCGTGGTAATCTTCCCAAGATCGCTGCCTGGGCTTTTATCGCTTCGGAGGCGGTCTTCTTCCTGCTGCTGCTGGTCGCCTATGTAGTCTTCAATACCCGCAGTGCGGAAGAGGAAGTCACGTCTGCCGTTCTGGACGTCAAACGGACCGGTATCTTCAGCCTGTTCCTGATTTCCAGCAGTGTCACCTTCTGGATTGCAGAACGGTTTCTGAAACGGGGGATGCAGAAAGCATTCAATATCTCCCTGGGACTGACGATCCTGCTGGGTATCACCTTCCTCTGCGGTCAGGCCTGGGAATACACGGGTCTCCTGATGGATAACATCACTATTAATACCGATCTGTTTTCAGCCACATTTTTCACCGTCACCGGCTTTCATGGCATCCACGTGACCGCGGGTGTGATCGCCCTGATCGTGATGCTGATCCTGGGCCTGAAAGGCAGCCTGACGGCCCGGAAATCAAACGTGTTCGCCGCCGTTGGCGTCTATTGGCATTTCGTCGATGTCGTCTGGATTGCCGTCTTTGGAATTATTTATCTGGGACTTCTCCAATGAGTTCATACTTCGATCTGACAAGCGAATTATGGAAATGGAGCTCGCCGATCTGGCTCCTGGTGCTGGCCCTGACCGGCCTGTACCTCGTCTGTCTGCGCGGACAGTCAGGCAAACAGATCGCCTGCTTTGCCCTGGCTCAGCTCACGCTGGCCCTGGCCTACATCTCTCCGATCGGCGTGCTTTCTGACGGTTACCTGTTCAGCGCACATGTCGTTCAGCATCTGGCCCTGCTGCTGATTGTTCCACTGCTGCTCCTGCTCAGTCTACCATCCTCTGCGATGGAAACCCTGTTTCAGAATCCGCTACTCAACCGCATCGGCCATGTGCTCGCGGTTCCTTTTCTGGGCTGGCTCAGTGGCCTGGGTGTGATGTGGTTCTGGCACATCCCTTCCTTCTGCAGTGCTTCAACTGAGAGCTACTCACTGGGAATTGTCCGCGACGCTACTTTTCTGCTGGCCGGCCTGGCATTCTGGTGGCCCATCTTCTCCCCCGTTAAACGCTTTCATCTTCCCTCAGCACAGGCTGTCTTGTACCTGTTCTCAGCTTGCCTGGGATGTACGCTTCTGGGAATCTATATCACATTTACCGTCATCTCGGTCTGCCCGGCCTTCGCGAACCCCGTCGATCGCATCGGAATTCTGAACATGCTCTACGACCAGGGACTGACACCTGCCACCGATCAGAAACTGGGCGGCCTGCTGATGTGGGTTCCCCCCTGCTCGCTCTATGTCACAGCCATCATGGTCACACTCAGACGCTGGTATGCAGACATGGAACCCATGGCGGCACCTGACACAACAGGCTCCTTGAGGGAGGCACATCGATGAACGAGACCACAACCGCGGAAACAGAGACCGAAACAGAAGAACCGGAACTGCGACCGACCTATGCCCCTGCCGCGTTGTCCATGGGAATCATGTTTGCCTTCTGGGGAATTCTCACTCACTGGAGTATGTCCCTGATCGGAGGCCTGATGATGTTCGGCGCCATCTGGGCCTGGATGCATGAGATCCGCACTACATGGAGTAAAACACCTTGAACAGCGATCAGCCCACAAACGAAACACCCTGCTGTCAGCAACAACAGCGCAGAACCTTTCTGGCCCGACTGTCGATTGCCCTCTCTGCAGTCATCGGTGTCATCATCGCTTTGCCCGGCATTGGCTTTGTACTCGCCCCGGTGTTCCGTAAACCCAAACAGAAATGGCGGAAAGTCGGCAAGCTGGATGATTTCAAAGTCGGCGGGTTTGTGCTGGTACAGTATGAAGACAGTTCTTCCGTCCCCTGGGCAGGCATCACAGCCAAAGAGGGTGCCTGGATCCGCCGCGCAAGTGAAACCGAGTTCATCGCCTTTTCGATCAACTGTCGGCACCTGGGTTGCCCCGTCAGATGGGTCGATGATCCCCGGCTGTTTATGTGCCCCTGTCACGGAGGCGTGTATTACGAAGATGGGACCGTCGCCGCTGGTCCACCACCAGAGCCACTGCAGCGACTGAATGTTCGCATCAATAATGGTCAGGTTGAAATTGAATCCGGGCCGACACCATTGACACTGACCAAAATCACTTGAAATCACCTTTGAAAAGCGAGTAGCCGGCTGAATGAGCAAGAATCCTCTGATGCGAACCTGGAACTGGATCGACAATCGAATCGGATATTCCGATTACATTGTGCCGCTCATGGTGCATCTGGTCCCCGACAGTGCCCGCTGGTGGTACATCTTCGGGAGTGCGACACTCTGTGCATTCATGGTGCAGGTTTTCACCGGGGTCTGCCTGGCGATGGCCTATGTTCCCGGTGGTGAAAAAACCTACGAGAGCCTCGTCTATATCACCAACACTGCTCCCCTGGGCAACCTCTTGCGCGGCATGCACTATTACGGTGCCTCCGCGATGGTCATGCTGGCCGTCATCCATATGATCCAGGTCTACATGCATGCCACCTACAAATACCCCCGGGAAATGAACTGGATGAGCGGCGTGGTCCTGCTGTTTGTCGTGCTGGGGATGGCCTTCACCGGACAGTTGCTCCGCTGGGACGCCAATGGTGTCTGGTCCGTCACCGTGGCCGCAGAAATGGCGGGCAGAACCCCCATCATCGGCCCTACAATCGCCCACTTCATCATGGGTGGGGAAACGGTAGGTGGCTCGACCATTACCCGCTTCTTCGCCATGCACGTGTTTATCATGCCGGCGATTATTTTCGCGGGTATCGGACTGCACATGCTGCTGATCATGCGGCACGGTATCTCCGAAATGCCTGATGCCAACGATCCGGTCGACCCGGAGACCTATAAAGAGAAGTACGAAGAACGCATCCACAAAACCGGGGTGCCGTTCTGGCCGGACGCCATGTGGCGGGACATGATCTTCTCCACCATTATCGTGGGCATTATCCTGGGCTGCTCCCTGTTTCTCGGTCCGCCGACTCTCGATCCGCCACCAAACCCGAGTAGCATCAACGCGAACCCCTTGCCCGACTGGTACTTCCTCTGGTACTTCGCCGTGCTCTCGCTTCTGCCGCCGAAACTGGAAACCTGGGTCATTCTCGGTGTGCCGATCCTCGGCTTCCTGGGACTGTTCTTCCTGCCCATGATCTCCAATAAAGGACACCGGGCACCTTCTAAACGTCCCTGGGCCGGGGGAACCGTAATCTTCGGCTCCGTGGCCTTTCTCGTACTCACCATTTACGGTTACAAAAAACCCTGGTCACCCGATTTCGGTGTGAAGGAATTACCGGCTTCCGTTGTCGGCACCGATCAGGGACCATTGATGGAAGGGGCGAAGCTGATGCATATCAAAGGCTGTCTGTACTGCCACGACATCAGTGGATACGGCGGTCATCGTGGTCCCGAACTCACCGAAATCGGCAAGTTGCTCACCCGCGACGATTTGATCATTCGGATCAACAACGGTGGACACAACATGCCGGCGTTCGCCAGCTCTATCAGCTCCGATGAGCTGCACCTGATTGTAGATTTCCTGTTAACCCGGGGAGTAGACCAGGATCAACCCATCCTGAACGGGGACTCTCCCTGATCAGCCCGGGTTGCATTCATCAATATTTCGACACCACTGTTCTCGTTTCTGACTGGTCAATCACATGAGATACTCGGCTTTCATCCTGTCTGTGCTGCTGACCCTGCTGTTTTTTATTCTGGGCCTTGCCGTTGATGACTGGTTTTTCTGGCCGCTGATCGTTCTGGCGCCACTCTCCCTGCTGGGAGTCTGGGACCTGGTCCAGACCCGACACAGCATCACCCGCAACTATCCAATCATGGCACACCTGCGGTTCCTGTTTGAAATGATCCGACCGGAAATCCATCAGTACTTTATCGAAAGCAATATCGATGGCCGTCCTTTCAACAACGATGATCGCTCCCTGATTTATGAACGCTCCAAAAATATTGATGGCCTCAAACCCTTCGGCACCGAACTCGACGTCTACGGCGATGAATACGAGTGGCTCAACCACTCCATGGCCCCGCGCCCCCGTTCCAAAGAACTGTTTCGCACGACCGTCGGCGGACCTGAGTGTAAGCAGCCTTACTCCTGCTCCATTCTGAATGTATCTGCCATGAGCTTCGGTGCCCTTTCCGCCAATGCAATTATGGCTCTGAACGCGGGCGCCAAAAAAGGGAACTTCTATCACTGTACCGGCGAAGGGGGCGTAAGCCCATATCACCTGAAGCCGGGCGGCGACCTTGTCTGGCAGATCGGAACCGGATATTTCGGCTGCCGGAACCATGACGGCACTTTCAATCCCGATCTGTTCCAGGAACAGGCGGCTCATGAAACCATCAAAATGATTGAGATTAAAATCTCGCAGGGTGCCAAACCCGGTCACGGGGGCGTGCTCCCCGCTGCCAAAATCACCCCCGAGATCGCCTCGACCCGAAAAGTCCCCATGGGTGAAGACTGTATCTCACCTCCCGGACACTCCACTTATTCAACCCCCATCGGTCTGTGTGAATACATCGCCCAGCTGCGGGAACTCTCCGGAGGGAAGCCGGTCGGCTTCAAACTCTGCATCGGACATCCCAGTGAATTCCTCGCGATCTGCAAGGCCATGATGCAGACCGGTATCCTGCCCGACTTCATCACCGTCGATGGTGGCGAAGGGGGCACCGGGGCCGCCCCGCTGGAATTTTCCGATAACATGGGGATGCCCTTAAAGACCGGGCTGATCTTCGTGCACAATGCTCTCGTCGGCTGCAATCTCCGCGACAAAATCAAAATCGCTGCCGCTGGCAAAGTCAGTTCCGCTTTCACACTGGCCCGCTGCCTGGCCATCGGTGCCGACTGGTGTAACTCCGCCCGCGGTTTCATGATGTCCGTCGGCTGTATTCAGGCTCAGGCCTGTCACACCAACGAATGTCCGGTCGGCGTCGCCACCCAGGACAAGGGACGCCAGCGGGCACTCGTCGTACCGGATAAGAGCGAACGTGCCTACAATTTCCATCATAATACGATGGAAGCCCTGACCGAAGTCATCGCTGCTGCCGGCCTGGATCATCCCAATGAATTACGCCCCTGGCACATCTATCTCCGCCCGAAACGGACCGAAGTTCTCTCCTACTATGAAGCCTTCGACTTCCTCAAACCGGGAGAACTGC
Organism: Gimesia chilikensis; assembly: GCF_008329715.1. GTDB lineage: Bacteria > Planctomycetota > Planctomycetia > Planctomycetales > Planctomycetaceae > Gimesia > Gimesia chilikensis. The sequence continues at coordinate 549,357 of NZ_VTSR01000001.1, forward strand.
TCGAGGACTGCCCTTACCCCGTTTACAGTAAACTCTGGAATCTGGCGTCTGCAGAGACCTTCGAATCCCATCATGGCTGAGCCCCGGCCCCGGCCTGGCAAATCCGAAATACTGTTCAGTAGTATTCCATGAAAGCTCTGATACCATGCCCGCATGGGCACGACTTTGATTGGACATATTGACTCGGACTGCTTCTACGTAAGCTGTGAAAGAGTAAGATCTTACACACTGCGCGGCGTCCCCTGTGGCGTTCTGGGCAACCAGGGAGCCTGCGTCATCGCCAAGAGTTATGAACTCAAATCCTACGGAGTTAAGACCGGCCACCCCATCTGGGAAGCCAAGAAACTCTGTCCCCACGCCGTCTTTGTCAAACGGGATTTCCGCTGGTACGAAGTCATCTCCCGTCGCCTGCTGGACCTGCTCAAAATGGTCAGCCCCCGCGTCGAATACTACAGCATCGACGAAATGTTCTTCGACGCCGGCGAACTCCAACGCTACTTTCAACTCCCCCTGCAGGAAGCCACCCGGGCCCTGCAGACGCTGGTCCAGGATGAGGTGGGGGTCCCCGTTTCTATCGGCATCGCCCCTTCACGAGCCCTGGCCAAGCTGGGCAGCGATGCCGCCAAACCGTTCGGCGTGCGCATCGTCGACAGGGAGAACTGCGAAGCCTTCCTGCGCTCGCAGCCGGTCGGCGAACTCTGTGGCATCGGTCGGCGGAGCGAACGCAAATTGCAGGACCGCAATATTCACACCTGCTGGGATTTCCGCCAGGCAGACCGCCTGCTGATCCGCGATCTGCTGACCATCAAAGGTGAAGCCCTCTGGTGGGAACTCCGCGGCGACTCTGTCACACCGATTCAGACCAGTCGGCCTCCCCACAAAGCGATTGCCCGCGGCGGTTCCTGTGGCGGCAAGACCAGTGATCCCGAACGGATCCGCGCCTGGGCCGTGCGGAATATTGAACGACTGATTGAAGCCCTCGACCATCACCGCGTCTACGCCCGGCACATCAGCCTGCAGATCGACGCCAACAAGACCGCGCTCTGGCTCGGACGCACGCCGCTGGCCGTCCCCTCCGCATCCTTTCGCACCATTTATGACGCCGTGATGCCCATGCTGGCCGCCGCCCCGCAAGACCACCTCGTCAGCCACATGCACATCATCGCTGAAAATCTGGTCTGGCGGGACCGGATTCAAAAATCGCTCTTCTTCGAAGACGCCCAGAGTCCCCTGGATCAGATCAAACGCAACATCAACCAGAAACTGGGCCGCTTCGCGATCCGCAGTGCCGAAACACTGCCCCTGCATGAAATCTACCACGACACGACTCACAACTATGACATCTGTGACATTTCAGGAAAGATGTGCTTCTGATGTGTACTGCAATCACCCTGGCCTGGCGTGAAATCCCCCGTAAACTGATCCGTCGCTTTCAACTGGAAGAACGTGTCATTCAGCGTTCGGAAACCGCCGACAAGGAAATCCTGTTCCTGCAACGACACCGCCAGCCACTGCTCCCCGTCTTTTACCAGGGGGAACTGCAGATCCTCCCCTGGGGCAATCGTCAGCGCAACAGCAGCGCGCCCCTCGCCTGGTGGTGCGATGTCGCCACGCTCCAGTCGGGCGCCTGGGCCCAGTATCACCCGGAGCCGGTCGAAATCCTGGCCAACTTCGGACTTGAGCGGGGTGTCTGGTTTCTGATCCGCGAAGGCCTCCAGGGCGTCCTGATCCACGACCAGCGGGAACAGCCCTCTGTCTACCTGCTCCTGCAACCCGCCTCACACTACTACCAGGTCATGACCGGCTACCACCGCGAACCCGTCTTTCTGGGCGAACAGATTTGAGACAGAAAAGTCCAACGGAACATTTTTCTGCTAGAATGCCTGGTGTATTAAGGGAAGGATGAAATAATGTCAAATCCTGAAGAGGAAGCAGAGATGGATGCCACTCCCGAAAACATACGGGCCTGGGCTAAAAAAGATCCAAATACTGAATGGGTTCATCAAGACTGGGATATGGAGGTAGCACAAGCGAAGCATGCAGACCTGATCTTATCTCTGGTCGAGGAAGACTGCCCTCAGAGTGATTTCTTTGTGAGCTGTCTGTATCTACTTGTTGGTTCATACTTCACTACCAACGGGAAATCTATTTCGCGCAACCAGATAGATGAGTTACTGAGTCAGGGAGAGCAGAGCACAAACCAGAACATACAACACTGGGTAAATCGCTCCCGTGCCTTCCTTTTGAACCCAGAAAAGTTTGGACGAGACAGTTGGGCGGAAGGAGGCTGGGCACTAGATGAGAATATCTGGCGTTTACCAGATGAGGAAAGAGTAGCCATCATCGAAGAAATTACAGCAGCCTTTCATGGAGTAGCTCGGGGAGAGATCACGCTCCATGAAGCGGATGTATGGGACAATTATGGTTCTGAGGAAGAGGCAGAACAGGCCCGCAGCCTGGACATCGATAGCTGCTGGGAAGATATCCCGGAAGCATGGATCGAAGAGTGTTCGAGTGCCCTGCCTTTTCTTGACCCGCAAAGCTGGCGATATTACATCCCGGCCTACATGATCTGGACACTGAAAAACTACGAGAACAGCGATTCCATTGTAGCCGAATGGACGGTTTATACCTTTTGCATCCTGAACCGCTCAAATCATGAACCAGATTCAAAAGAGAAAGACCTGGAACGCTTTCTGCAGCTCAACCAGAAACAGTCGGCAGCCGTGTATCTGTTTCTGAAGTATATGGGAGAGCATTATCTTGATGCTGCAGAGGAAGCAATCCAGCAATACTGGAAAAAGTTCTCACCTGCTGAGGAAGATTAACCTGTTGAACACCCGACAGGCACGCATTATACTCCAGCAAAATCCCCCTTCACTCAGGAGAAACAAAGATGAATGGATGCCGCCTTTATACTGCTGCCAGTCTGATGCTGCTCACCACGTTCCTGACCGCCTGTCAAAAATCAACGCCTGCGCCCCAGCAGGAAGAGCCTGGGATTACCGCCGAGACAGAAATTATCCCCGAACCGGATGCCGGCTCGGAAAAACAGCAGCTGAATGTCGCCATCAGTACGGACATCGCTCCTTACGTGATGAAGAACGCCACAACAGGCATCGAGGTCGATATCGCCACCCGGGCCCTGCCCGACTACAAGCTCAACTTCATTCAGATGCCTTATGCGAAACTACAGGCCGCAGTCGCCGAAGATCAGGCCGATCTCGCTTTGGGCGTACAGCAGTTTAAAGACGTGGAAGGCATTTTCTACTCCGATAATTTCATCGACTTCACGAACGCCGCCATCACCAAAAAATCAGCGAAGCTCAAAATCGAAAAGATCGCCGATCTGGCCGATCACAAGGTTCTCACCTGGCAGGATGCGTACCGCGAACTCGGTCCGGAATTCGAAAAAATGTTCTCTCCGGATTCCCCGCAGCGCAAGAACTACGTCGAAGTCGCCGACCAGGGTCAGCAGGTCAAACAGTTCTGGGAAGACAAAGCCGCCGTCATCGTCATCGACAAAGCGATCTTCAACGCCATCAGTCAGGCCACCGGCCACAAGCTGGACGAAGTCGAATACCATGCCATCTTCCCGGAAACCACATACTTCAAAGCCAACTTCGAAGAACCCTCCGTACGGGATGCCTTCAACGCCGGCCTGCAGAAACTCTGTCAGAGCGGAGAATATGCGAAGCTGCTCAAAAAGTATAACATCGACCTGCCCGGCACCATTTGTGACCAGAAATCGAAACCGTGACTGAAATCACTTACCTGCAGGGAGATGCCACCCAGCCGCAATCGAAGGGCAACAAGATCATTGCACACATCTGCAATGATCTGGGCGGCTGGGGCAAAGGCTTCGTACTGGCAATCAGTAAACGCTGGCCGGAACCCGAAGCCGAATACCGCCTGTGGCACCGTGAACGCGCCAAGAATAGTTTCGGCCTGGGCGAAGTGCAGTTTGTGAACGTCGAGAAATACATCTGGATCGCCAACATGATCGGTCAGCGCGGCATGAAGACCGGCAGTAAAGGTCCCCCGGTCCGTTATCCAGCCATTGAACAGTGCCTGGCAACAGTCGCCGACAAAGCGGGGGAACTCTCCGCCTCCGTCCACATGCCCCGCATCGGCTGCGGCCTGGCCGGCGGCAAGTGGAATCAGATCGAACCATTAATCCAGCAGACCCTCTGCGCCGCCGGAATCGAAGTCTTTGTCTATGACTTCGGTTAACTGAATCCCGCTCACCTCGTTCTCTCAACTCACTTTTCCAGTGCCGCTCAAAATAATTCTTGACACACCACTACATCGCATTATGATATACCTGATTAGAAGGTAGTCCTGTTCAGGAAGAATCAGCATGCAAAGTTGGATGAGCCAGTTACGGAAAGGGGTCACGGAACTGACAGTGCTGGCTGCGCTCCGCCAGGGCGAAGCCTACGGTTACGAGTTGCTTCAGCGGATTAACCACATTGAGGGACTGGCACTCACCGAATCGACCGTCTATCCGCTCCTGGCCCGTTTAAAACGGGAAAAGTTTGTCAGTGTCCGTGTGGCTCCCTCTCCCTCAGGACCACCCCGCCGTTATTACAAACTCACGGCGACTGGTCAGATACGTTTACAGGAAATGCTGGGTCAGTGGAAGTTAATGGGAAACGCCGTCAGTCAATTAGTGGAAGGAGAACCGGAATGAATCACACACAGTCCAATCTGACCGATGAAGTTCGCAGCCCGCTGGATGAGTACCTGGACGCAATCGAACAGGTACTGGCGGAAACTGGAATCTCGCGTTCTGAACGCCACAATATATGTGATGAAGTCGAAGCCCAGGTTCTGGAAATGGCCTGGGAACGCAGAGGGACTCAACCTGACAGACAGGACATCAGTGCGATTATTGCCGAACTGGATGATCCCACTGCCTATCGAGACAGGGATGAAATGACAGCTGCTGCAGATTCACCACTAAAAATTACGCAGCGCAGGCGTCACCCGTTAGCGATGACCGCCTTACTCCTGCCTGTCGCAGGATTGCTGCTGGTCTTCACTCCCCTGGCTCCGCGAGGAGAGTTATTCACGTACGCGTGGTTTGCCATCATCGGCTTTCTGAGCATCGTCTTCGCAGGACTGGCTTCGCGCGATATACGCCTGACACCAGAACGATACTCCGGTACGGGGATCGCCATTAGCGGAGCCCTGTTCCTGCCAGTCGTCATCCTGGTAACACTCTTCGTCCTGCAAATCACCTGAGGGAAATGCAGACCAGCGGGCCTTACTCAGTCGCCGACGCCGAAATCGCTGTTGAACGCGTCCTGAACAATCCGGCGTTCGTGTCGCTGGTGAGCGATATAGCTGGTAATCCAGTCGCGTAGTTCATCGCGCAATTCACTGGCAATCTGTTGCATTTTCTGCAGCGGCTGTGAATCACGCATCCGGGTCCGCAGCTGATTCAGCTTCCGCAGGAGTTCACAGCGTTCCCGGTAAAGGTCTCTGACCTGTCCCTGCCAGTTCGGCTGTTCTTCCAGTACCTCTTCCAGGTAGCCACCTTCGTCCTGTAACTCGAACTCGCGAGGCATCGCGGACAAAAGCGTGTCCAGCACTTTCGAGATCCATTTCCAGGCGGCGGCGTCGCCATCTGCTTCATCCAGTAAATCCAATAAGTCGCCAAGTAGAATATATTCCAGTGCGGAAATCTCTTCTAACGCACCATCGACCACAAGGCTTGTCTGTTTTCTGTTCATAAAAACTCCTTTAGCGGGCGAACGAACTGCAGAAAGGCGATCGCCCTGTTACTGGATTGATTGATGTTCCGTAGGCAACTCCTGTTTTTTTCAGCGCGACCAATCAAAGAGAAATGAAATAAGAACGCTCGCTGTAGCAGTCAATAATTTACCATTCCGACTCACAGTCGTCAAAAAAATCTTTTGTTTCGCAGACAGAGGGCCCCTTTATAAACATCATTCACATTTTCAATTCTGTACACTTCCAGCTCCGAAAGTCACTACAAATTAAATGACTTAGGTCTCGGTGAATCATTCCCAATACGGGCCTGCTGGCGATGGATTCTGAATTCTGCCTGCGATAAACTGGAAGGACCATTCTGTGTTTCTCAATCATCCCCTCAGCCAGGAGATCAGCCGATGCCAGTGACAACCGGAATGAAAGGGGGCGGCTATTACGATGCTAACTCCCGCGAACAGCGTTCCGCTTCGGATTCGTTTCTCCCCTGGCTGGAAGCAGCGATCGCCGACCTGCCCGCACCGACGGAAAGTCAGTCCAGCTGGAACGTACTCGACATCGGCTCCTCGGAAGGTGCCAACGCCATTTATACGATGAACCGGGTTGTCGCTGCCTTACGTCAACACACCGACTTACCTGTCTGGGCCCTGTTCGATGATCTGCCCACCAATGACTTCAACCAGCTGTTCCTGAATCTGTTTCCCGATCAGACCCCCGCACTCACCGCCCCCGATGTCTATACCGCAGCCATAGGTGGCTCGGCTTTCGGCAGGCTGGTGCCACCGCGCACTCTGCACGTGGCTACCACGTTCAATGCCATCGGCTTTTTTGACAATAAGCCGCAAGCGCAACTTCCCCACTTCGTTCTGGCAATGCAACCTAATCCTCGTGCGTCTCGTGAGGGAGTCTCGGTCACTCCTGAGGAACTGCAGCCTTTCCAGCAGCAGGCCCATCAAGATCTGTGTGAGTTTTATACTGCCCGGGCCGCGGAACTGATCCCTGGTGGCAAACTGCTGATACAGGTCTTCGGACGAAATGAGAACCACTCTACCGGTCACGGAATCTGCGATGTCCTGAGTGACGCCCTGCTTGACTTTGTGGAAGCCGATCTGTTACCACAGATGTTCTACGAAGAGTTTCTGTTCCCGGCCTACTATCGCAGCACACAGGAACTGGCCTCCCCCATCGTACAGGTACCTGAGCTGGCATCTGCATTTCGGATAGAACACCTCGCCGACATCGATGCCCCGGTCCCGTTCAATGACGAATTCGCCCGCACAGGAGATCGCAAAGCCTGGGCGAAAAGTTATACCGGCTTCCTGCGGGCATTTACGGAACCGGTGCTGGCGGCAGCCTTGCCTGCAGAGTTGGTCGCAGAACAGATCGTCGATAAAATATACCAGAGAATTGAACAACTACTGGCAGACAATCCCGAACGGTATGAATTCCACTTCATTTCGATCGCCGCTCTGCTGACACGACTTTGACCAGCGACCATCAGACAGGAAGGATCTCATGTCTTCTGAACCAGCATATAATAAACTGACTCCCGAAGAAGAATACGTGATTCTGCACAAGGGGACGGAACGTCCGTTTGTGGGTGAATACACGGACCTCAAAGAGGAAGGCACCTTCATCTGCCGACGCTGCAACGCCCCGCTCTACCAGAGTGCCGATAAATTCCAAAGCCACTGCGGCTGGCCCAGTTTCGATGATGAACTGCCCGACGCCGTCGATCGCTTCCCCGACCCCGACGGCATGCGCACCGAAATCGTCTGTCATAACTGCGGGGGCCACCTGGGACACGTCTTCCTCGGCGAACGAATGACCGACAAAAACACCCGGCACTGCGTGAATTCCATCTCAATGAAATTCGTTCCCGCCGGCGAGTCTCTTCCCCCGGTCGTAAAAGGCGAAAACGCCTGAGCGATCAGGAACTGCAGGACAGCATCGAACAGCCGGGACGATTCCGCGCCCACTCCGGTCGCTTCTCCGCATACTGTTCGCGCTCGGGCTGCTCATCATACGGCTGCCGCAAGACATCCAGTAATTCATTGACCAGGGAGAAATCGCCCTCTTCGGCTTTATCGATGGCCAACTGCGCGAGGTAATTCCGTAACACGTATTTCGGATTGATCAGATTCATCCGCGTTCGGCGTTCTGCTGTTTCAGTCCCATCCTGCTTCAGGCGATTCTGATAACTCCGTAACCAGTCGCAGATTTGTGTCTGAATGTCGCCGGTTACCTTCTCGGGAGCATAATAAGCATCCCGGAGTGGAGCGAGCAGCGTCTCATCATCCAGATCCGCGTCTGTCTCTAAGAGTGCCAGTTTACGGAAGAAGATCGTCATGTCGGTTTCCACCAGTTGCAGGACTTCCTGCAGTGATTCGATCAACGGCACATCTTCATCGGCCTGAAACGAAGTCAGCCCGAGTTTCTCAACCATCATCTGCTGCCAGCCCTCCTGGAAGCGGTCAGCATATTGATCCAAAGCCTCTTGCAGCGGTTCGACTTGTTCGATCAGTGGATAGAGTGCATTCGCAAACTGGACCAGGTTCCACAGTGCAATCTGCGGCTGGTTACCGAAGCGATAGCGGCGTCCTGAAGCATCGGTAGTATTCGGTGTCCAGTTCGGATCGAAATCTTCCAGCCAGCCATAGGGGCCATAGTCGATGGTCAACCCCAGGACCGACATGTTATCTGTGTTCATCACGCCATGTACGAAACCGACGCGCATCCAATGAATGATCATATCCGCGGTCCGGCGGCAGACTTCCTCAAACCAGGCCAGGTAAGTATCTCGCCCTGGATCTCCGAGGCCGGGGAAATCGGTTCGGATCGTATAGTCCACCAGTTTTTTCAGCGTTTCAATTTCGCCCCGAGCGGCAAACAGCTGGTAATTGCCGAACCGTAGAAAGGAAGGCGCAACACGACAGACCACCGCGCCGGGCTCCATCTGGGGATTACCATCATAAAACATATCCCGCTGCACCTCTTCGCCGGTGAGTACCAGGCTGAGTGCCCGCGTGGTGGGTACTCCCAGGTGATGCATGGCTTCGCTGCACAGAAACTCGCGCACCGATGACCTCAGCACCGCCAGGCCATCCGCCATGCGGGAATAGGGAGTCGGGCCCGCTCCCTTCAGTTGCAGCGTCCAGTGCTCCCCCCGCGGGTTGACCACTTCACCCAGGTTGATGGCTCGTCCATCCCCCAGCTGACCGGCCCAGTTGCCGAACTGATGTCCGCCGTAACACATGGCAAACGGATCCATCCCTTCCAGCAGCTTATTACCTACAAAGACCTGAGCAAACTCTGACGACTCGACCGCTTCCGATGAAAGTCCCAGGACCTCGGCCATCTCTCGCGAATAAGCGACAAGCTGCGGCTCCCGGACGCTGGTGGGAGACACACGCGAATAACAGGCCTCACTCACCTGCCTGCGATAATTCTTCGCCTCAGGGTCCGCGGGCAGCGCACGTGTAAACTGGTTATCAAACTCAAGCTCTTCCAGACTCTGGATCATTTTTTGACTGTTCATAACGCTATTTTAGCACTCTGCACTCGAAACGAAAACCCGGGGATATTTTACCAGAAGCCGGTGATCGAGAGTCGCGATACAATACCAAGCACTTTTGCTTTAAAAACGTCAGACCATAAAACATCAGGCGTCGAGATTTCTCGAATGATCTTGTATACCAGTAGTGAATCTGCCATAGTTAACATAAACCATCCTTGATCCATCCCCATCACTCCGCCTCAGAGTGATCCACCCTCTGCAAACCAGATTTCAGGAGGTCCGCCATGACTCTCATGAATCGCCGTCACTGGCTGCAACAGGCATCAACAACATCACTCCCCCTGCTCCTCTCAGGCAATGCCTTCGCTGCGGAAACGAACTCACGCCCGCAGCTTCCAGTCGCAGCCATCGTGACCGAATACACGCCCAACTCACACGCCGATGTCCTGGTAGGCAAAATTCTGGAAGGCTTCCAGCAACAGGGAGGTCCGGGCCCCGATCTAAAACTGGCGGCCCTCTATACCGATCAGGTTCCCGAGCGAGACATGAGCCGCGCCCTGTCCCGGAAATATGAATTTCCCATCACAGACACGATAGAAGAAGCAATCACGCTGGGAACAAAGCAGGTACAGGTAGCGGGCGTCTTAATCGTTGGCGAGCATGGCGACTACCCTTACACCCCCAACACGAAACAGCACATGTATCCCCGTAAGCAGTTCTTCGACGCAATCACCGCCACATTTCAAAAGTTCGGCAAATCGGTGCCCGTCTACAACGACAAGCATCTCGGCTATCGCTGGCAGGATGCGAAAGCCATGGTTGACACGTCGCGCAAAATGGACTTTCCCCTGATGGCAGGCTCCTCGCTGCCGGTTGCCTGGCGACACCCTACACTGACGCTCCCGGAAAATTGTGAAATCGAATCGGTACTGACGATCGGCCGCGGTAATTTCGAAGCGCACGGCTTTCACGCCCTGGAAGCACAGCAGTGCCTGATCGAACATCGTCGGGGTTCTACCGGCGTCATCGCAGTCGAAACGGCACAGGGCAAACAGATCTGGGCAGCTGAGCAGGCAGGAAAATGGAATCGCGAAATGCTTAAAGCTGCCCTGGCCGTGATACCTAATGTCGCGAAAGGCAAGTGGGAAGAGATTCTCAAAGACGACAGTGCCTTCTACTTCCTGGAACATCAGGATGGGTTAAAAAGTACCGTCGCGATGGTCAACCGACTCGGCCGGCATTACGCGGTCGCCGTCAAATTGAAGGGTGAGGACCAGCCGCGAGCCACCTGGATCAAGCTTGAACTGGATCCGCCGTTCGGGCACTTCGCCTACCTGCTGAAAGCCATTGAGCACATGATCCACACAGGCCAACCCGCTTACCCGGTCGAACGCACACTACTCACCACCGGCATTCTGGACACGGTCATGCATAGTCTGGCAGCAGGGGGCAAACGCATAGAGACACCGCAACTGGCCATCGACTACGAAGCAGTCCGCTGGCCGTACGCGAACCAGAAGACCTGAGGGGTTTACCCAGTACCTTATGTCAGTTCTTCGCACAGTCTCCGGGCCAGAACGCTGACCTGTTCAGCCTGCAGGCACAACGGATTGATCGTCAGAATTCCTTCGTGTAGACGTGCGTGTCCGACGTAAATCGGCGGCGTCCCTTCCCGTAACTTGCGGCAGATCTCAAAGGCATCACGGTCTTCCACCTGAATTTCCAGGATCGGCCAGCGCTGTGGATTTACCGGAATTACCAGGTAACAAGAAGCACGAACATCGGCTATCTCTACTTCCTCTGCCACTTTTTCTAACCAGCTGCGATATTCCAGGTTCTGCGCGTCGTACGCCCCTGAGGCAAACAGATCGAGGGCCGTCAGGACTGCGATAATCTCTTCCTTGGAGACCTTGAGCGCCCTGCCAATCCCATGCCGTGGCAGGCCTTTCAGTTGGGAGGCATCAATCAGCCCTTCCGCCGGCGACCAGAGTTCATAATGATCGTCCATGTCCAGCATCTGTAAAGCAGCGGAAGAGATCAGATCGCGTTTACCACACAATAGCCCAGTGGACTGTGGTCCGCGGATCGCCTTTCCTCCACTGAAGGCAACGAGGTCGGCTCCGGTCGCAGCGATTTCCCGCAGATTCTCTCGAGGCGGCAGTTCCCCGGCGGCATCAACAATCACGGGTAATCCATGTTCGTGCGCCACCTGGACCACTTCACTCAACCCTGGCGCAGAGTCTGCTGCATGCACATAGACGATGCCCGCAGTCCGGTCTGTAATCGCCGCTGCATATTCCCAGACCTCAGTGCGTCGGACTCCCGCATTGGAAACGATCTCATTAAAACCAACCTCGACCAGCCGGGCTCCTGCCGCCCGAATCGCATGGTCGTAGCCACTGCGCTGTTCCCGTGCGATGATGAATTCGTGAGGAAACTCATCACAGTGAGGCAGCTGTTCTATCCGTCTGAGATTGTGCCCCGCCAGAATCGCCGCGGTCCCCAGTGTCAAAGCGCCCGCGGCACCGGAGGTCACCAGTCCCGCTTCGGTTCCGGTCTGGGCAGCAATCTTTTTGGAGGCAGCGGCCTGCAGCTGTTCCAGGGGCACCCACTCTTGTGCCCCCTGGTGAAACGCCTCAAGCACCTCTGCAGGCATTGGCGCGCCCCCCAGTCGGGTCACACTGCCACAGGCATTGATTATCGGTTCCACTCCCAGTTCCCGGTAAACACTCATCAGCGTTGCTTTCTCTTCGGACTGAAAACTCGAGTAAACTCAATTCGGTTGCCCCGACACCTCTCACCGCAATAAAGCTATATTCAGAATATTTTCACGACTGATGCACGGGACTGTACGAACAAGTAGTATCAGCCATTTTAACAGACAACGAAATCGCAGGATAGAAACCAGAGATGATCTATCGAAGCAGTTTTGGGGATTGTATAATTCATCTCTGACGCCAGATCGTCTGTATTGAGAACGAACGGTTCCACATCCAGTCGCAGACGGTTTTCTGGTCAGCCAACTGGGAATCAGGGGCCTCTGAATGGAAAATACGACTCAGTCTAAAACCCGGATCATGATTGTGGACGATCATCCGATTGTCAGGGAAGGCTATTCCCGGTTGATCGAACGTGAAGGCAATCTGCAGGTATGTGCTGAGGCTGACAGTAAATCCGTCGCCCTGAATCAGATCATGAACGATCCGCCCGATCTGGTAATCGTCGACATCTCTCTGAAAGATGGCAGTGGACTGGAGCTGATCAAAGACATCAAGGCCCAGTTCAAACAGATCAAAATGCTCGCCGTCTCCATGCACGACGAAAACCTGTTTGCCGAACGCTGTATTCGAGCCGGCGCTCTGGGCTTTGTCAATAAGCAGCAAGCCCCCGAACAACTGGTCACCGCCATCCATCGGGTACTCTCGGGAAAAGTTTTTCTCAGCTCCGAAATTACAGAACGCATGATCTGCCGTTCCATCGGATCAGAGAATTACAGCGAAGAGTCTCCCATTGAAACGCTCTCCGATCGCGAACTGGAAGTATTCGAACAGATCGGTCTGGGAGAGACGACACGCCAAATCGCCGAAAAACTGAACCTGAGCCCCAAAACCGTCGAAACTTATCGGGAAAACATCAAACACAAGCTGAACCTCGATAATGCGACAGAATTGATCCGCAATGCGATTCAGTGGGTCCTGGAAAAGAAATAGTACTTCCGCGACAGGGCGACTTATACCCGGGCACAGGCCTCTTTACTCTCACTTCCCCTTGTTGTTACAGATCCCCTGGAAATCTGCCTGGGGTAATTCCTGATGGCAGCGTCGGAAGTTCCCCCCAGACCTATCCCCCTGATTGCCTGATAGCAGGACATCCCGGGCCTGGATTAAAATACTCACAGTCCGAAGATAACTTCGAGTCCGAGCGCATTGCCCTCTCAGCATGAGCTCCACCGCCAAAAGAGTTTTCAAGAGTAAAGAATGCAGGCCATGACCACGATTGGTAGAAATGATCTTCAGCAACTACTGGCATCTTGCCCCAGCTTGCTGTTACTGGATGTACTACCCCATATTTCTTATAAGGAATATCACATCAGGGGGGCCATCAATGCCCCGTTCGACCATCGTTTTGACAATGAAGTATCTGCACTCTGCCCGGACAAATCACAAACCATCGTCATTTATGGAATGAACTTTGAATGTCCGATCGCCAGCCAGGCTCTACAACGACTTGGCGAACTGGGATATGAAAATCTCTTCCATTATGAACCCGGCAAAGTCGACTGGAAAGCGGCTCTGCTACCTGTTGAACAGGGGCCTGCCGTACGCAATTCACTGGAAATTGAACAGGCCGACAAAGAGCAGCGATTTCTGTTTCTGCTCTCGCTGACCCAGGCACCCCTATTTGATCTTCTGCAGCTCTGATTAGAGGCCCTGCGGAGAGATGTACTTGAGGTCTCACATGAGATGAAAACAGTCACGCTACAAACTCCCGGGTGAAGTCAGGAGCTTGCAACGTGACTGATGTCTGCCTGGCGGAGCAGACAGAGGCTCCGCTGAGATCGCTCAGGTAAAATGGTGGTACTGGCGGTCCACATTGAGTTCATTCGTCAGTCGCCTGACCCCCTCAATCGGCAGTACACGTGTCTGGGCCAGCTGTTTCATGAAATAGGTTGGGACTTCTCCTTCCAGACAGACTTTCCCCTCCTCAGCAAACACCCTGACTTTCGCCAGGGAAGCATAGCCCGAAGACTGCAAGACACGTTTCACCTGTGCCACGAGTTGATGATCCGAATTGGAAAACAATTCTGTTTTTATTTCTCCCTGCAGTTTCACGCTGCCCTCCTTAGTTTGTCGAATGAGTCCTGAAAATATCATGGATTCGCTTCAGGATCTGGGTTTCACCTGAATTTTACGTGGCCTATTAAATTGCGATTTGGGCAGCACGATCGTCAATACGCCCCGTTCGCAGCTGGCTTCTATGTGCTCACTTTCGACCTCACAGGGCAGCTTAATCGATCGAGCGAAGCTGCCGACAGAACGCTCAACCCGGTGCCAGGTCTTCCTTTTTTCTTCTTGCTCAGTTTTCCGCTCACCTGTGATTCTTAATAGTTCTCCCACGACTTCCACTTCGATCTCATCGGGCTCAATTCCGGGTACGTCCATGCGGACTTCGACAGCATCTTCCGTTTCTGATATGTCCAAGGCTGCATTCAAGCCAGCACTCGTTATGCCTCCCGCCCCGGATATAGTATTTAACAGCTTCTCCATCTCACTTCTCAGATCTCCGAAGGGAGCTCTGCCCAGGAATTTGCTCACCTCTGGAACCGACTGATCCGCCCGCATTACTGTCCCTTTTAATTCTGGTGAAGTTGTCATATTCATTCTCCTGCTGAAATGAAATTGTGACTGATATCTGTCGGCATTGTTCAATCTGTGGCAGAGTTCCAAATGCCAATCAACTCACCAGTTATCCCTGCCACCGATCATTATGATTAAGATGCTAATTAATATTCTTCGACAAATAAATCGGGCAAAGTGCAGATCATTCCCGCCGGGCGTCCCTCCAGTAGACCTCAGAAATTCCCTGAGTCAGTAATATGATCTATCGTCATATCGTCTGACCTGAACGGGCCTGAAACAAGAGCCGTTCCGGACTTCAAACGACCAGGTGCTCTGCCGTCATCAGGGGTTCTTCTAACAGACATTCATCCTCACCCAGCATTTCCACCTGCACTTCACTGCGGCGAATCGGAATTTTTGCTGGGCATTTAATACCGATTCTGACTTTCCCACCTTGAATCCGCAGCACAGTCAACACGATATCATCATTGATACAAATCTCTTCATTTTTTTTGCGTGTTAAGACAAGCATGGCTTTCATTCCCTGAAAATGGAGTACGGGCTCGCTGGTTCTGGCAGCAGTATCGGGCCAGATAAACCAGTCGTTTAAGAGTAGACTGATCAAAGTGAGACAGTCGATTGGGACAGCGTGTGTTCAAGACCATCGAGCGCGTTGCGCTAACAATTCCCTCCAGTTCCTGATGACTCATCTTCTGAATCTGCTGATTCTCCAGTCCGGCAATCTCGCTCAGATCGTATTCGACTCGCTCCGTTATTTCCGGATTTACCTGAAAGCGTGACCGTTGTTTCAAATCAGCCGGCTGTGGCCAACTACCTGTCGTTCGCATAATATCTTTCCTCTCAAGAGAGTGTGATAAAGGCACAATTCCCTTAGTTACTCACATCCCTGCCTGAGACTCTCAGAGAAAAGCGAAATCAGTCAGGTTCAGGCCCGATGGCTGACTGTTTTTCTTGTTCTCCCCACTCGCCAGGACGAAACGAGCCAGAGCATAAGACATCCTGTAGAGCGTACATTACAAAACTCCGCAATCAGCGGTAATCGGAAAACTGACCTTTCTGCTCTGGGGGAAACCCCCAGGTCGTGGAATGCACCAGCAAACTTCTTCACAAATTCTTTACACACCTCTGGGGAACGGTTACCGTAGAATAGTGTTTGAAACCGAAAAGGAGGTCCCTTGAAACAGGAATCCAGCATGTCAGCAGGAGTTACGCTCCAGCCCCAGGGATCACCGATTCTGCTGGTCGAACCAGATCCTGAATCCCGTAACAGCCTGCTGCAGATTCTTGCAGAGGAAGGCTATCCGGTTGAGACTGCAGAGACAGTGGCTCAACTTTTCGACCGTAAGCGGTGGTCAGATTATTTTCTGATCATTCTGGAACACGACCTGCCTGATGGCAGTATCGAAGAAGTGCTTCCTCGAATAAAACAACTGGCCCCGTCAGCCGAATTGCTGGTCATCACTTCCCGGACCCGCATCGAAAACATGATTCTCGCCTTTCGCACCGGTGTCGCCGATTATTTCGTCAAACCCATCGATCCGGATCTGTTTCGGTCCTCAATTAAACGGATCCTGCAAAACCAAAGCGTTTCCAGCGAACTCCTGCAGACACAGGCCGAACTCAAAGCGATCGTGGAAACCGCCATTGAGGCGGTCATTACCATCAATCGCAGCGGGCTGATTCAATCATTTAACCCGGCTGCGGAAAAAATGTTCGGTTACCAGGAACATGAAATCATTAACCAGAACGTCAGCGTGCTCACTCCCGATGCGATCCGGGCTGTGCATGACCGGTATCTCACCCGTTATCTGGAAACAGGACAGGCCTCGATTATTGGTTCGCGGCGGGAACTGATGGCGCGACGACGTGATGGTAGCCTGTTCCCCATCGAGATCTCCGTTACGGATCTGCCCCAGTTCGGACTCTTCGCCGGAATCATTGGGGATATCAGTGAACGGAAACAGGCGGAACAGAAACAGGCCGATTTGACCCGGGCCGTCGCTGTCGCAGCCCAGCAGGAACGACGACAACTGGCAGACATCCTCCATGACCACCTCCAGCAGGTTCTCGTAGGAGTCCGCATCCACCTGGATATCGCTAAAAATGACACTACTGATGAATTCATCCGCCAGACTTTGACCCGCGCCGATGAACTGCTCAACCAGGGAATTGAAATCACACGTTCCCTGACCGCGGAACTCAACCCGGTCGTTCTACACGAAGAAGGCCTGGTCACTGCGCTGGAATGGCTGTCACACAACATGCAGGAACGCTACAACCTGAATGTCACACTCGACCTCGACCGCCAGGCGGAACCACAACACGATACAATCAAAGTCGCCTTATATGAATGCATTCGCGAACTGCTGTTTAACGTCGTCAAGCATTCGGAAACCACCGAAGCGCGTGTCTGCATGAGCCTGCTACCCGAAAACAAAATTGAGATTGTCGTTTCCGATCAGGGTGTGGGTTTCGATACAGAACAGCTCGATCACCAGATTTCCGATGCGAGTGGCATCGGCCTGAGCAATATTGAATTCCGGCTCTCACTCATCAACGGAAAATTCCGTCTCGAGTCCACACGAGGACAGGGAACCGTTGCCCGAATTATCACCTCACTGACCCCGATAGAAAACGCGGCCCTGTCGGGAGAATCCTGACAGGAATGCATCCTCTTAACCGGAAACTGCAAAAGTGAACAAACACACTATAGTCTGAACGCTGATTTTGTCTATGATTGAATGAGAGTCTGAAATGGTCAGTTCACCGCCGACGCACCTGGCTGATTCAAAAACTCTTTAACATCAAAACAGCGCATCCCTCAAACCGCATTCAGCCTCCGAACATAACGAGATTTCTACATGAGTCGTCCCACCAATCTGGCGGAACTCCGCGAAAGCGGCTGGCAAAGCAAAACAGTTAAACGAGAAATTTATGACAATTTGATGCA
Source organism: Gimesia chilikensis (assembly GCF_008329715.1). Classification (GTDB taxonomy): domain Bacteria; phylum Planctomycetota; class Planctomycetia; order Planctomycetales; family Planctomycetaceae; genus Gimesia; species Gimesia chilikensis. The sequence goes on from NZ_VTSR01000001.1 coordinate 566,920, forward strand.
GGTCCTGCAACAGGGGGAGGAACTGTTTCCCGGCATTGTCGGCTATGATGATACTGTCATCCCCGACATCGTCCTCGCCCTGCTCTCTGAGCATGACATGCTCTTTCTGGGTGAAAAGGGGCAGGCTAAAAGCCGCATCATGCGACAACTGGTCCGGTTTCTGGATCCAGAGATCCCCTATCTCGATCTGCCTGAGTCGCCTGTGCACGACGATCCCTATCAGCCCATCACCAGTATCGGACGCAAATTTCTGGCGAATACCCCAGACCACGATGTACCCATCGCCTGGTGGTCGCGTGAAGACCGTTACGCGGAACGTCTGGCACCGGGAACCAAGTTTGCTGACGTGATCGGCGAAATCGATCCCGCCAAACTGGCGCACGGTGAAAGCATGTCTGCAGAAAGTGCACTACACTTCGGTCTGATTCCCCGCATGCACCGGGGCATCTTTGCCATGAACGAATTGCCCGAACTCGATGAACTGGTCCAGGTTGGTCTGTTCAATATCCTCGAAGAACGGGACGTCCAGATCCGCGGCTATCCCATCCGCTTCGACCTCGACATGCTGATTCTGTTCTCATCCAACCCCTCGACCTTCAACCGCAGTGGGAAAGTCATCCCCCAGTTGAAGGACCGCATCGGCTCGGTTGTTCATACGCATTATCCCCGGGAACGCAGCCTGGGAATTGAAATCATGGAGCAGGAAGCCAACGTCGATCTGGAAGGGGATGTCCCCGTGGTCGTTCCCTATTTCATGCGTGAGATTGTTGAACAGATATCCGTCGCTGCCCGCGCCTCAAAATACGTCGACCACGATTCCGGCGTGAGTGCCCGCTTCAGTATTGCCAACTATCGCATGATGGTCGCTTCAGCCCGCCGCCGAGGTGCGGTGCTCAATGAAAAACCGGCTGTTCCCCGTATCAGTGATCTGGGGCATCTCTACTCGTCCTCGCTGGGGAAGCTGGAACTCGACCTGATGGGCGCCAACCAGATGTCGGAGCGACAGGTGCTCGATTCCATCATCGCCCAGGCCATCCAGGATGTCTTTCAGGAATACATTGTCGAACATGGCCTCGCGGAGATCAGTGAGATCTTTTCCCAGGGAATTAAGATCGAAGTGGGTGACATGCTTCCCTCTTCCCAGTACGCCGAACGTCTGAAACGCGTTCCCCCGATCTGGGATAAAGCGTTCGAGGTCAATGCCTCAGGTGATGAAGCCGTCCGCGCGTCCTGTATTGAGTTCATTCTCGCAGGACTCTACGCCAACAGTAAAATTTCGCGTTCGCAGGATCATGGCCGCATCACTTACGAGACCTGATCACCCCCTGGCTCTCGTCAGAGAGATCGAGACACGACTATGACAGACAAACGACTGACCGGCGGTATTATTCATACTTACCAGAAGTATGACCCCAAACGCATCCCCGACCCGATGCAGCCGCCCCCGGACCTGGTATCCCCCGCGTTGAATCACATGATGTATTATGGATCGATGCGGGAACTGACCGAGGAAGAACTGGCCCGCGCCATTCGCCTCGATCCCAGCCAGATTGCCGGCCTCGGCCCGAGCTTGGATGCCCTGCTGGCCATGCTGGAGGAGCGGAAACGTAAAATCCTCGAAACCTACGAAACCGACGGCGTCCGTAAGAAAGCCCGCCGCAGTTATCACGATTACGCGAAACAGATCCAACCGCCGCGGAAGTACAAAGACTATTATCGACAGGCAGTCCGGGAAGAACAGATCTACGATCTGGAACGACTCTGGTACCGAATCAATGACGACCAGAGCCCCTTCTCCAAGGGACTGGTCCAGCTGGTGGACCGGCTGGGCAACAAGTACGAAATCGACGAACTCGCCGCCAACCACCATTTCACTGGACGGACTTCGCTGACGATCCCGGAAGCCCTCGAGATCAAAGCGGAACTCGAAAAGATCGATGAATTACTGAAACAGCTGGAAGAAGCCCGCGAGACGGCTCAGATTGCGATCATCGACATGGAGGCTCTCTCCGAATTCACTCAGCCCGGCGACATGGAAACGCTGGAAGCGATCCAGAAACAGGTCCGCGATATGCTGCGTGAGATGGCTGATCAACAGGGACTGGAATTCTCAAAAGGCCAGTTCCGTCTGACCCCCAAAGCTTACCGCCTGTTTCAAAGCCGTATCCTGGAACGAATTTTCAGCGATCTGCAAGCCTCACGTACCGGTCGCCACACAGGTCCTGTGGTTGGCGAAGGTGCAGTGGAAATGCCCAGCACTAAACCCTACGAATTTGGTGATTCGGTCTCAAACATGGACATCACTCAGTCCTTCACCAATGCCATTCTCAGAGACGGACCAGGGCTGCCAATCCGCCTGAAATCAGACGATCTGGTCATCCACAAGACACGCAATACACCCAAGTGCGCTACTACCGTGCTCATGGATATGAGCGGCTCCATGCGCTACGAAGGCCAGTACGTTAACGTCAAGCAGATGGGCCTGGCACTCGAAGCATTGATCCATGGCGAATTCCCCGGTGACTATCTGCAATTCATAGAGATGTACACGTTCGCCAAGCCGCGCACGGTCGGTGAAATCGCCGAGATGATGCCCAAACCGGTTACGATTTTCGATCCCGTCGTCCGTCTGAAGGTCGACATGAGCGACGAGAAGATCAGCGAGTCGATCATTCCGCCGCACTTCACCAACATCCAACACGGGCTCCAGCTCTCGCGGAACTTCCTGGCATTACAGGACACGCCCAACAAACAGATCATTCTGATCACCGACGGCCTGCCCACCGCACACTTCGAAGGGGAACAGCTCTATCTGCTCTATCCGCCTGATCCGCAGACCGAATCAGCCACCATGCGGGAAGCCTACCTCTGCCATCGCGAGGGAATCACGATCAATATTTTCCTGATTCCCAGCTGGTCCCAGTCGAGCGAAGACATCCAGTTCGCCCACCGTTTGGCCGAAGCCACCCAGGGCCGCGTATTCTTCACCGCCGGCCGCGACCTCGACCGCTACGTCGTCTGGGACTACGTCTCCCACCGGAAAGATATCATCGGTTGAGTTCTCTTCGAACTCAGCCAATAATATTGCCACTGCAAGTTAGCCTGCAGTGGCAATTTTAAATACTGATTCAATTAAGCTGTTCCCGAATTAGGTAGGCCCGATCGTGGAAACATCGACATCAAGTGTTGATAAGTCTGAACCGTCTTCGTGAGCCTCCACATTCACATATCCTGTGAGACGAAGTACATCTCCAGTCGAAAAGGTTAATGGATATGTTCGCTCAAAGAGAAAATTATGGCCGTAGTAACTCTGATCGGGAATAAAACTTTCCAGAATAGTTCCACTGGCATCCTTCACGATAACCTCATCGGTACCGGCCTGGATGCTGAGTACTTCATTCCCATTCTTTTTTACTGAGACGTAAGACAGACCGTGTGAATCTCCCACTGAAGTATACCTGTATTTCACATGTACGGTTGTCGTAGAAGTTCCGCCGGTCTCATGTAACAGCTCGTAGGACGCATCATATTCTGCCAGAGATGCATCCTTCACTGTAGTACCACTCAAACTAAAATCGATCACTTCCTGTTCATCCACATTTGAACCGCAAGTAACGCTATAAAGCGAAGTTCCTAGAGAAGCACCATAGGCTGCCCAATACTGGTCAGAGCTCCCATGTGTGCCGATGATACCGTCATAAGTTGTTCCCGTTTCCGTTGCACTGGGATTCCCAGTACAGGTATTTGACCAGACCTCTACTTCTCCTGTGAGCATCCCCCAGATGTCCCCCGGATCACCATAGGCCGGCGCTCCCATCCACATGCAGGCCAAGGCCAGCATTCCCGCATTGAGACTCCATTTTCGCCATCCAAACATCGACACTCTCCTTTAAGCAAAATGAAAGAAAGTAATTCACAGTCACCAAACAGCAGCTGTGAATTGTCTGGATACACTATACCAAAGCTGAATGAACACATGATTAGAATGAAATTAATATCACAACAATAAACATGCATAGATGCGATGCCCTGCCTCATACTTTTCCGGCTTTAAAATCCCATGATCATGAAACCAGATGCCCGTCACCTACTATACAGTCGGCATGTGGCATCCGATCCAATCCCCTTGTGGCTGAATGGGGCATACAGCAGACTGCGATCCCTGATGACAAGACTACCCGCTTTCAAAACAATTCAGAAAGAGTATCAGTATCGCCAGCAGGCAAACCGGTATGAGCACTCCCCGGACGAAGTTCTCATACCAGCCCCAGTTCACCCCAAAAACAGAAACCGTCTTGCTCCCGCTTACAACTCACGCATAGGAGGGACTAACCTGGCAACGGCGCGTCTTTGAGTTTCCACTCGTTCCCTTCACGCTGCAGCTTCCAGGTCATCTTCGTTTCCGTTTTTTCTCCCGCTTTCTTTCTCGCAGCGCTATCACCCTCCTGCGATGAAACGATGCCCCCGATGATTTTCACCGGGACCGTGGCTTCATCACCACTGATTTCCGCTTGACCATCAATCATGTAGGCATATTTCCCGTAATCTTTACGGTTCTCGGGAGCAGCACCTGCCACAAAAGCCGCCTGAAACATCTGCTCGTCCGCAGAGCTGTCTCCCAGTCCGGCGACTTGCGCCAGCACATCTTGCTCAACAGTCGTTTGAGTATCGCCATCACCACCACATCCCACCAGCATACTCGCTGAGAGAATGATCATCAGGTATCTCATCATTTCAAGTAATCTTTCTACTCTCTCAATAAAAAAGCACGCTACAGACACCTAGTCCCTGTAGCGTTTTCATGAAGCTCACGCTAATCAAAATTCACTAATCGCTTCCCCATTACGGATTGTATTCAACGGGTGCCAGATGGCATTTTTGTCGATGTTGTCACTGATAAAGCGGACGGCTCCATCAGCCATCAGAGCGTTGACGCCCCCGGTATGATAGCTGCGGGCAGCCGCATACACATCCGCAGTGGAACGATCCTCGGTACAGTTCAGATAAGGATTCGTTGTACCTGAGATATTTTCATCACAGGCTGCCAGAATATCAGCGACACGTGCATTGGGAGTGTTATAAGCGGTAAAGATGGTTGCTCCCATCGCCACAGATAACCAGACTCCACGAATGTCAGTTCCACTGGTGCTACTGTAGCCATCTGCACTGACAATTTCACTCATCGCAACAGTGTTGCTCATCCCATCAGTAAAATCACTGTCGGTGCTACCCTTATCATGCTGAAACAGGTCGCCAGACCCACCATGGATGATCGCAATTTTATCCTGCGTCGTGAAGTAACAGCCAAAGGCCCCCTTGGTACTGCGGCTCTCCCAGGAAAGCATATTCCCACTTCCCCAGCTGGCAGCATAGTTGTTCCCTTTAGCCAGTGCTTCCAGACCATAACTTCCGTCAGAAAACTGCCCCTTGTCACGGGGAGCCGATGGACAGTGATTGAACTTTGGCAAACGTTTCCGTCCCACATTGGAAGCCACAGAGATGGCTTCACAATGATCCCAGGGATTACTGGTACCATCTGTTGCTGTTTTCTGCTTCAAATCTTCCCCACAGGCGGAGATCTGATCCCAAATTGCCGGCTGTTCCATAAAAGGCAGCAACATCACCATCCAGTGAAAACCAGACTCATTCTGACCGTTCTGCCAGCCACCTGTCTGAAAGCGGTTCCCGGATTCATCAAAACAGACAAAGCCAGGAGGAAATGCCCCGTGAGTATCCAGATGATTGTGCAACGCCAGCCCAAACTGCTTCAGGTTATTTTTGCACTGGGACCGGCGGGCTGCTTCGCGAGCCTGTTGGACGGCGGGTAGCAACAGAGCAATCAGGATGGCAATGATCGCAATCACCACCAGCAGCTCAATCAGGGTGAAACCGCGACGACAGTTCTGACTCGACTGTTTCTGCGATTGTTGAAGTTGCATTGGTAAGACTCTCCTTCTTAGTTAAACAAAGAAAAATATTTTTGAGAACAATAAGACCATACTCTCAGCACCGAATACGTTTCCGGACTCTGTAAAACATCTCAAACGATCTCAAATCAGAATGCCCTGATCCCTGGTGGATCAGCAGCTTTTAGACTTTCGATTTCCATTGCCTGACCGTGGTTAAAACTCTCCATTCCGCCAGACCTGCAGACAGCCAAAGTGTTGCTGCTGCAAAGAGGTAATCAGTTTCTGCCCAGACTGCCCGTAGCGAGTCGCATCAAGTGCCATCGCCTGATGAGCGTATTCTCGTGCTTTCGCTGTCTGTTGCGTATCTTCGTAATATTGCGCGAGAAGAAAGTGCTGGTCCGCTGTGGGAGCCAGCGACAACGCCGATAGATACGCAGTTTCTGCTGCTTCATAGTTCCCTCGTTTTCGTTCAGCAAATGCAATCCCTTTCCAGGAGGCTACAACGCCTGCCTGCTGCTGTTCGGAAGCTGGTAACTTTTCCCAGGCCTGTAATGCCCGGCGATATGCCTGCTGACTTTCGGCCCAATGCTGCTGCTGTTGATAGAGGTTGCCGAGCAGCTGGCTGGTCAGCGGGCTGACCGTGGATTTGTCATACCAGGGTAACAGTAGATCAATGGCTGCCTGATCCTCCCCGAGGATGGCCAGCAGCCGGGCACGATGGTAGGTCGACTCTTCATTGTGGGATGTCTGCTGGTTCATGTATGCCAGGCTCCGCTCTACATCAAAGCAGTCATGATCCAGGTCGCGTGCTACGTCGTCGGCAGGCTGTCCTCCAATCTTGCCCCAGGGAGAAAGAATACAGACTTCGCGTACAACTTGCCGGGCATCACCCAGTCGACCGCTCCCCAGATATTCATCTACCTGTTGCGCCATTTCATCCACGCGGGACTGAATATAAAACACGGGAACCAACAATGCCGTCAGACAGACCGTGCTCCACACGAGTTTGCCTGCCCGCACGGAACCTTGCGGGATTTCCGTCCGGAAGAACCTGCCTGTCAGCAGTATCAACGACAGAATCAGCCAGAATGCAATCACGGGCCTCAGAATAAATGATTCCCAGGCATCGTATTCACTAAGTGCCCCGCTGGCATGACTGCTGCTGAAGAGAAAAACGAGAATCCCGGCGGTCCCGGTCAGCGCGATCAGGTTCACGATCTTAAAGAGACCCGGACTGTGGTATTTGAGCACGCCCTGCATCCACTCTGACACCACAATCGCCAGTGGCAGCATACAGAGAAAATTGACAATCGTGATGTCGGCCCGAGCAAAAGGCAGGCTCAACCCACCTGAGTTGCGAATGCTCTGTGCCCACCAGCCTGCCAGACAGGCAATAAACAGCCCCGCAACAATCGGGACAGTTCTGTCGGGAACGGAGTTATATTTGATCAGATCAGACGTGGAATTCTCATTCAGATTCTGTGACTTGGACTGACGTGCATTCATGTCGTTACCGCCTTCCGTGATTTCCAGATCAGACCATCATAGGCATAGTGCAGAAAGGCCATGATCAGGTTTGCGGTCAGCCAGAGTTCCATCAGATGGGTCTGCATCAGCCAGGCCCCCATCCCTAGAATGACAATGAAGACCGCCAGAATCATTCCCCAGCGAGGCATGAGTCGTTTAAACAGCTCGGTCGTTGATCTTCCAGACTGGTTCGTCCGGTCAACGGCCCAACTGACAATCGCCAGATATTCAATCGAATGAAACAGAGCAGAGGCCGTAGTCAGCACCAGCAGCAGCATGGGACTTCGGGCCACTACCGCCCCCAGCATTGCCAGGTAAAGCGTCATCACACTCGTAAAATACAGACAGCGGCCCACAGTCTGGGCCCGCAACTGCCAGAATTCACGCAACATCATTCCGATCGGGATTGTCGCAAACAGAGAATCGAGGATTCCCCACCCCGGTGTGGAACTGCCCCACGAAGCCCAGCTGGCGATCCGAAGCGTGACATACAGCAGAAAACTCCGCATCAGCCATTTGTCGATACGCGACCGCTGAGGAGAAATCCCCCCGGTCTTCCGACCATAGATGCTGTAGATTCCATGATGCTGAGCAGCGAAGTGCCACGCGTTCCAGATATAATCAATGGTCAACAGACAGGTCAGCGCTCCGGTGGATATTTTGACCGCCAGCGGGATGGTCAGCAGACAGACTGTGATCAGGATGTATTTGTTTCGATTCGCTTCCAGGCGATCGCGTTCCATGAACAGCAAAGCCGGCGTAATCCAGCGGTGCGGCGTCGTAATGAAATAGACCTGCCAGAAGCTGATCCCACTCTGAATTTCCAGTCCGCCCCACCACTGCAGCAGTACGAGCAGAGGCCAGCCCAGGTTAACGAGAAACAACAGATCATATTTAGGATCGACCAGCCAGGCGGATCGCAACGATTCACGGAACTGGCCCGTCACAGCTGCAGAAGGTTCTGATACCGCCTCTGGTAGGTACGTTGTTGAGGAAACTTGTGACATATTGAAAATTACACCAAAGCCATTTCAGTGCACCGAAACAGTTTTGTGAGGAAGGAGAAAGCGACTTGCAGCCTACTCGACCAAAGACAGCTTTCCGCGGAAAACTAAACCTGACGCGTTTGAAATCACATCAGATTTGGAAGGCATCTTAGAGCTGATTTATTAAGAATCTGTGAGCAAATGAAGAAAATACACTCACAGAAATTCGCAAAAAAAAAGCCCCGACGAGTGAGGGGTAAAGCACACAAATAATTTTTCAGATTAATGTTTCGTGAATTCGAAATGTGAGTTACATCAAGAAAACTAATTTTCAGAAAGGCTCTGAATCGAAGGAATATCTGTGAATCGGCGCAGCAGTGAACCTGTCCGCCCGTATTTCAGGGAACAGAATGTTCTATAGAGAAGAGAATGACAGGGAAACACGACACCAGTGCCCCCTGCCTATTCAGGCGGATCTTAGCCAGCGGGCTGTTCTGGATTGAAGCCTTTGATATTCCGCCCGTGGGGTTTCACTGCAGAATTGTCATCGCTCACCCGGAAAAAGGTAGAGGTGCTCTTTCCCGAGGCCAGTTCTTTGACGCGGGCACACCAGATTCCAGCTTTGTCATTAGGAGCAATTTGAATCTGGAAATCCTGTTTCCCGTCGACCAAAGCCCGATAACCGGAAAACTCGGCCAGGCGTCCCTCGGCATCTTCGATCGTAACCTCGACCGGGATCACGGCCGACACCGGTTGTCCCTGCGGGTCGACGACACTGAGGGATACAGTGCCACTCTCACCCCGTTTGAGTTTTTCAGGCACCTTCACAGTTACACCAGAAACAGGCTGATCAGTTACCAGGTAAATCCCCCCGGCTCCCGGTGCCAGTTGAATCCCTGCCGTCTGCTTGCCTTCTACCTGTTTCACAGATACAGGCTGGTGACGTACCAGGTCATACATGTGACCTGCGGGGCGATTCAGCGTAAGAGTTGTCTCAGCAGGTAAACCATTTTCCATAACGCGTCCATGCTGGCCCACGTAGTCGCCAAACTCACGTCGATCATTGACCACAAACAGGTAGTCCGCAGCCTTACCCCGACGACAGTAAGGAATCACGTCTGGATTTGACGAATCCAGGTACCGCTCGTATTTACCAGCGAGGGACTGACGCAGTTCCAATGCCTTCTTCTGCAGTTCCTGTTTGTCCTGCTCCGCATTTCCGGTTCTTCTGTACGAAGTGATGACAAGATCCGGCTTCACTCCGGGCGCGACATGCTCGTCGGCAACCACGATGCCTCCCCGCTGCTGGAAGGCTTTGATCTCATTTAAAATAGCTTCAGTCACCACATCACAATCCATCATGAACAGTACTTTATATTGATCCAGTCCATGCTGTTGAATCGATTCGTCGAAGACCACATCGGTCTGTAACCCAGCCCACTGCAGCATCTGATGGGCGTCACCCAGCCAGTATCCGTTCCAGCCATACGTCCCCCGTCGCGCAAAGACCTGGGCTGCAAAACTTTCATAGTAGGCAATGTCATTACGGGGTGCGGGAATCTGCTTTAGTGCAGGTCCCAGAGGCTGTACCACCTCGTGAATCAACCGTTTGAGTTCATGCTGCGTCTGGGGATTGGTATAGCGATACCCGCTGGTCGATTCCGTAGGTACCAGCGACTGCCAGCCATGATACATGATGCCTTTAATCGGACGCGAAATCTTGGCCCAGAACGCCTCGCGTAACTGCATGGGGGCGATCGTGATAAAGGGGGCATCCGGCTGTTCCCGTTCCCAACTCGCCAGAGGCGGAGTGTCTTTGTCGGTCTTCTTCGGCTGTGGCGCAGTCTGTGAACGATACCAGATGATCTGTGTCATCTTCATCACATCCTGATGCTTGCTGGAACCACGGGCCATGGCGAACAGTTCGTCCAGTACCACGTTAATTCGAATCGGATCGGGATAGGTATAGGTCCAGTGCGAGAGAAAATCGACATTCCCCCCTGCCCCAAACACACTCGCCACACGCATCGCGGGATCATACCAGGTCCAGATCTTGTCGTCGGTCGAGTTCAGTCCCCGCTCCAGGTCGCTGTTCAAATCGTTCCAGCCATCGCCGGTCTTCCAGTGCCACTTGTAATAGACATACAGCGGATTGTCATCTTTGATGATCCGGTCCGACGGGAAGTCCTTCAGTTTTTTATAATCCACGCCACGTGGCGGTCCCGCTTCTGCGGGAATATCAATGCCGGCAAATTTACGGAACGCGGCCTGGTCATGCTCGTGAAAACAGGGACGCGAATGTCCGCGAACTTCGGTATGCAGCAGTGCGGAATCGTAGGCAGGATAATCTCCATACGTTTCGGCAACCGAAACGCCCACGTTGTAACAGAACTCCTTGATCTCTGGAAACAGCGGGCAGATATCTTCCCGGCTTTCATGGTGCGTTCCATCCCGGCTGACACGCTGTAATTTCTCCTGGCTCCGCAACCAGGATCCGGGAGAAAGTCCTGCATAAAACGAAACCCCGTTTGCCAACCCTCGATCCAACCCCTCACGCAGGGCCTGGACCTGTTCTTCGTCATCGGCCAGTGTCGGCTTACCAGCCTGCCAGATCTTGGAATAATTCGCCCGCACACCAGCGGCATGCGTGAAACCAATTTCTTTCAGGCGATCGATTTCATTGATCCCGGCTCCCCACATCACGACCGGGAATCGGTCCGGCAGAGGGCGGGAGACGATCTGGATCGGAAACGAAGCTTCGGCTGTTGTCCCTGTCGCCTTATCCGTTTCCAGTTCTGCTTTCAGTTCATACTTGTCGGGGCGTAAAGCGGTATTTAAGGGAAAGGAAACCTTGCGTGGTTGCCCCGGTTCCAGATTTTTCAACGTCGATGTCCCCTGCACCAGTCCATTAAGAGACCAGGTGACCGTCGCTTCCGGTAGAGGCTTTCGCTGCAGATTCGTGACTTCAAAATCGAGCGTCCGTTCGGGTTCCATGCGGACAAAACAGGATCGCTCTGAAATCCGTTCGAAGCGGACGGGGCGAAATTCCAGTTCCCCTTCACTGATCCGTACCTGATCGATCAGTCCCGGAAAGCCGCCGTAATTACTTCCGGTCCGATCTCCGATTGTGAGATAACGGGAACCGGCTGCGACCGCGCCCACATCGTTAACGGTCTTTTCCCCCCAGGGAATTCCGTTAATCAGAAATCGACCGCGTCCCGCGCCGTTGTACAGGAAGACAACGTGATACCAGTTCTCGGGCTCCAGCTGCATTGGATTCGAAAACCAGGTCTCTGATTTGTTACCAAACCCCAGGACGGCCTTTAAAGTCCGCGAGCCGGTACGCCCTGCGGGAGTAAACACCAGCTGGTAATCGGTGTCACTCACATATTTTTTATCCAGCAAATAAGGAGTCGCAGCTTTTACGATATCTTTTTCCGGCTTGATCCACATTTCCAGGGTGAATGCACCACGGGGTGAGAGGTGTGGCGAGTCGGGCACCATCGCCCAGTGACGCTTATCAATCACCGGAAAACCGGGAAAGGAACGCATCGCGGCTCCGAAACGGCCCTTGGGTTCAATCTCAGCCCCATCAAAAGTGGCGTCCAGCTTATGTACTGAAAGATCTGCGCCGGGCTTTTCTCCATCAAAGGTCCATAATCCCAGCACATGCTTGCCGGTCGCGTTTTCCTTTGTGTATTGCGACTGCCAGGGTTCCTGCAGATCCTGACTGGACGGTTCAGCTGACTTTGCTGTGAAAGGAGATGAAAGGAAAACCAGTACGAGTCCGAACGTTATTAACGATCTCAGCATGAGCGATCACCACTAGAAAGATTAGCTTGCGAATTTGTGAACTTTTTAAAGTAATTACTGGCTTCAGTGTAGCAACTCCAATTCGGTCTGAAAACTGACCAGAGAGGATGTCTGCTTTTGTATGAGCTTCCTGCAAATTCAGTCTGTTTGTTTGACAGTCGTGATCCTGCTATGATCGTGCACAATCACGTTTCGTGATCCATGCGCTCCCTTCTGAACTCTGTACCTGTCTCTTTGAATCATTCACTGCTCATGAACGCCCAAACTCCCCATCAGCCGACTACTACGCCGCCACTCGTGATCATGACTGACCTGGATGGCACTCTGCTGGATCATGATACCTATTCCTATGCGCCCGCGATCCCTGTGATGGAACGTCTCAAGAAAGCCGGAATTCCTCTGATGCTCAATACGAGCAAAACGGCAGCGGAGCTGATGAGTTTGCGCCATGAACTGGAAAATTCAGATCCCTATGTTGTAGAAAATGGATCAGCGCTTTATCTGCCTGCCGACTTCCTGGCGGAGAACTCTGCACAAAATTCGGGAGACCATGTGCACATTCTGGGGGCAGTCCGCTCCGAAATTCTGACTTTGATTCAAAAAATCCGGGTGGATGAAAAATTCCTGTTTACCGGATTTGCAGATATGGAAGTCGCTGAAGTCATTGAATATACGGGGTTATCGGAAAGTGCAGCCCGACAGGCTATGACCCGTGAATTCTCCGAACCCCTGATTTGGCAGGACTCGGCACATCAATTGCGTAAGTTTGAAGCACTGATTGCCAATCATGGTCTACGGCTGCTGCGTGGCGGCCGGTTTGTGCATGTGATTGGTGCGTGTGACAAA